>JBASNZ010000019.1:0-7578 GCA_049657775.1 Coriobacteriia bacterium
CCTTCTCGCACGGCGCGGTCTCGGTGGGGCTGTTCTCGGGCGGTGAGCACGCCGGCTCCGGCGGGCTGTCGGTCGGTCGTTTCGCGGCCGTCGTATATACGCTCGGTCCGATCGGATGGTTGCTCGAGGCGTTAGTGACCGCCGGCATTCTGGGATATGTGGCGCGCGTGAGACCCACTCTCGTCTTCGCTGGCGGGCTCGCAGAGGAGCGCCGCGTGGTCATCGGCGACGAGCACGGGCGGCACTGATGAACGTCACCTCCGTCGACAGTTCCGCGGTTCTTGGCACGAGCGCGCTCCATCGCGTTTCGGCCACCCAGAAGCTCGTTGCTGTCGGTCTTGTCCTGGCCTCCGTCGTGACAGTCACCGATGTGTTCGTGATCGCCGGCATCGCGCTATCGATGACGGCAGCGGCCGCGGCGCTGCGGTTGCCGCTGAGGCGCATGGCGCCGTTCGCGCTCTACCCCATGGTGTTCGCGGCGGTCTTTGCGTTCGCCTCGGCGCCCGGACCGGTGACCGCACTGCTCATCGTGCTCAAGGCCGTGACCGCCGCGCTCGCCGTGGTGATGCTCATGTTCACGACCCCCTACCCGCAGGTGTTCGCACCTTTGCAGGCCGTGACGCCCTCACTCGTCGGGGACGCGCTGCTCATGACCTACCGCTCGGTCTTCATCCTGGCCGACAAGTTCTCCGATCTGGCGCGCGCTGTGCGACTGAGGGCGGGTCTTTCGGGACGACATCCGGTAGCGAGCGCCAGGGCGACCACGCGAGCACTCGGCGGGCTGCTCCTGTACTCGTTCGACCTCTCGCAGCGCGAGTACGACATCCTGCGGCTGCGCGGCTACGAACGACGACTGCGCGTGTTCGCAAAGCCGGGAACCGCGCCGGTCACCGCTACCCTGTCGATCATGTTCGGCGCCATCGCGGTGTTGACCGCCGCAGTCTTCAGGGCCCGGCCATCACTCGCGGGTTACAGCTGGATCGTCACCGTCACCTCACTCTGCTTTGTTGCTGCAGGCGCACTCTACGGATGGAGAACCCGATGACCGGGCACGAGCACACCCACCCCGCACACCCGGACGCCAGCGAGGTCGTACGCATCAGCTGCGTACGACACACGTACGAAGACGGCACCTCGGTGCACCTGTGCGGCATCGACTTCGTGGCGCATCAGGGGATGCGGGTGGCGGTCCTTGGGCCCAACGGCGCGGGCAAGACCACGATGCTCTACCACATCCTCGGGCTGCTCCGCCCGCAGGAGGGAGAGGTCACTGTCTTCGGCCTGTCGCCATCGGCCGAGTGGCCTAAGCTCCGCCGTCGAATCGGCGTCGTGCTCCAGAACGTGGACGAGCAGCTGCTTGCGCCAACCGTCTTCGACGATGTCGCATTCTCGCCCCGGCAGTACGGTCTGCCCGAGGACGACGTTCACGAGCGCGTCGTAGAGGTGCTGGAGATGCTCGACATCGCATCGCTCGCCGATCGCGTGCCTCACAACTTATCGGGTGGTGAGAAGCGCAAGGTCGCGCTCGCCGGCGCGTTGGTGATGCGACCCGAGCTGCTCGTGCTCGACGAGCCGTTCGAGGGGCTGGACCCTGCCTCTCGCTCGTCCCTGCTCGACCTTCTCGGAACGCTCGCACGCGACCGTGGGATGACGGTAGTGCTCTCCACGCACGATATCGACACGGTCCCCGAGTTTGCCGACTACGCGTACGTGTTGGCGCCCGGCGGGACCATTGCGCTCTCCGGAACCCCCGCCGAGGTCTTCGCCAGCCCGCATCTGCTGGCTGCCAGCAACATCAAGCCGCCGATACTGGCCGAACTATTCGGGCGGCTGCGCGATCGGGACGCAAGCGCTCCGCCAGCGGCGCTCACGGTTGATGAGGCGGCCGAGGTCCTCTCGCGATGGTGTGGGACGCGCGGCGCGGCGGCGGACGAGGGCCGCTAGCGGCGCAGAGACGGCGGCGCGCGCCGAGGGGACCTTGCGCTAAACCGACCGCCTGATCCAGAAAAACTGATTTGCGTCACAGTCTACTGACGGGCCTTGATCGCCTCCGCGATCTGACGACCCCACGCCTCGGCAGCCGCCAGATCGTCCGAGGTCGGCTTGAACTTGACGCCGAAGTCCTCGAGCGGAGCGTCCAGGCCGATCTGGGTCACGCGCTCGCGCATCTGCTGGATGGCTCCCCCGCCCCACCCGTACGAGCCGAAGAACGCGGCCAGGCGACCCGCAGGCTTGAGGCCGGTCAGGTACTGGATGTAGCCGGCGACGCGATAGAGCATCCCGTGGTGGAGTGTGGGCGAGCCGAGCACGAGCGCCTTGGCCTCGAGCAGCTCGTACGTGACGTGCGCGCCCGACGTGACGGCCAGGTCGCACATGTCGACCTCCACACCCCCGGCGGTGATGCCGTCGGTTATGGCGTGTGCGAGCATCCGGGTGGAGTCCCACATGGTGGAGAAGGCGACCACCGCCTTGTCCCGCTTGAAGCCCGCGTTCCAGCGCTCGTATGCCGCCGCTGCGGCCGCGAACTCGGTGCGCCTCCAGATCACGCCATGCGAGGGCGCCACGACGTCGGGGTCCCATCCTGCCTCGGCAAGCTTGCCCACCATCTTGGCGACCTGCGAGCCCACCGGCAGCAAGATGTTGGCGTAGTAGATGCCAAGTTCCTCGATGGCCAGTTCGAGCCCGACCTCATCGGCGAATCGACCCGAGGAGGCCAGGTGCTGTCCAAACGCGTCGTTCGGCATGAGCGTTTTGACCTCGGGGCAGTACGTGAACATCGAATCGGGCCAGTGCACCATGGGAGCCGGCATGAAGTGGAGCGTGCGCCCACCCAGATCGATCACGTCCGCCGCACCGACAGCCTCGATCGCGAGGCCGTTGTGGTACTCGGCAACACCCTTGACGCCGGAGCCTGACGCCACCACGCGCGCCTTGGGCATGGCGGCCATCACGTCGCGAAGACCGCTGTTGTGATCGGGCTCCACGTGGTTGACCACGATCAGGCCCACGTCGGCCGGGTCGACGATCTCGGCCACACGGGAGAGCAGTTCGGGGACGAACGCGGTCTTGACGGTGTCGACAAGCGCCCATGTGGTCTCACCGCGAACGAGGTACGCGTTGTACGTGGTGCCGCGAGGGGTCTCGTATCCGTGGAAATCGCGCAGATTCCAGTCGATCCCGCCGACCCACCAGATACCGTCGTTCACTGGGACTGCACGCATGGCGCGCTCCTTCCGCTTGCTGTCCATCCGTTGAGTGTGTACCCGCCGGAGCGCGAGCTACGACGAGCGCTTGACGAAGAAGTCGGCCATCGAAAGCAATAGCTTGCGGGCCGAACTTGCCGGCACCGCAGCCTCCAGACCCTTCTTCGCGTCACGCACCACGTCGAGCGCGTAGGTCTTGGCGTACTCGATCGAGCCCGCCTCGACCATGATGTCCACGGCCTCCTGCAGCACGGCGGGGTCCTCCGGGTGCGATGCGAGGATCGTGAGGAGGCGCTCCTTGCGCAGCGCGACGCCAAGCGCGTGGATAGCCACGAGCGTGCGCTTTCCCTCCGAGATATCGCTGCGGAAGTCTTTCTTGGTGGACTCCTTGGTGCCGACCAGATTGAGCACGTCGTCCTGGATCTGGAATGCCAGACCAGCCGCCATGCCAAACGCGCGAAGCGCCTCGATCTGCTCTTCGGTGCCACCGCCCACGATGGCGCCCACAGCGAGCGGGATGCCGCCCGAGTAGAACGCGGTCTTGTGGTTGGCCATCACGAAGTAGTCATCGATCGCCAGGTCGAATCGACCGTCGCGTGCCCACCCGATGTCGAGAGCCTGACCCTCGATGGTGCGCGTGGTCATCGCCACAAGCTCGTCAAGCACGCGGAGCTTGGTGGGACCGTCGAGACCGTCATCGTGGACGACCGTTCCACAGACAAGCGCCAGGGCGAGGTCGCCGGCGTTGATCGCAAGCGCGATGCCCTCGGTGATGTGCATGCACGGCTGCTCGCGACGCGTGAACGAGGAGTCCTCGATGTCGTCGTGGATGAGCGCCGCGGTGTGGAAGTGCTCTATGGCGGCCGCCGACGGCCATGCCTTTGCGGGATCGCCGCCGACCGCCTCACACGCGAGCAGACAGATGAGCGGGCGGTGCCGCTTGCCTGCGTTGTCCGAGAACAGATGCAGCGGCTCGTAGAGGTACTGCCGCATATCCGCGTGTGAGCCATCGGCGAAGAACGTGACCAGATAGTCGTCGAAGCGCTTGGAATTGCGCTTGAGATAGCGTTCGAAAGCCGTCATGTGTCTCCTTGGAAAGCCAGCGCCACCACGCTAGGCGGCCCCGGGCACGTGCGCACCAGTATGCAGTCGACCGGTGGGGGTCGCAACCCGAATGCGCAACGCGTTTTCCTCTTATCGGGGGATTACGACGCGGACACGCGAAACCCTTGCTCGACGTAGACGCCGTCGGTCGTGAACCGATGCCGGTACGCCAGAACGACCGCCACGATCGAGCCGATGGCGGTGGCGGCGCTGACCATGAGCATGACCACGATCTGGTACTTGGTGGCCTCCATGGGATCGGCGCCGGCGAGGATCTGGCCGGTCATCATCCCGGGGATGAAGACGATGCCGGCGGCCGCCATGGAGTTGATCGTGGGGATGAGACCCGCCCGAAGCGATGACCGCACCGCTCCCCGCGCGGCTTCCCAGGGGCTGGCGCCGAGCGCGACGACTCCCAGGACCTCCTCGGCGTGGGCGTCAAGGTCGGAGAAGAGGCGCTCGAGCGCAAGCGCGATGCCCGTCATGGAGTTGCCCAGCACCATCCCCGCGATGGGGATCACGTAGCGCGGCTCGTACCACACCGGCACGCGAATGACGAGCGCGGTAACGGCGAACGTGACCGTGATGCCGGTGGTCGCCATCGCCAGAAACGACGAGCCGAAAAGCCCCTTCGGCGCGTCAGGCGCGCGCTTGAGGATGATGCGGGTGGCGACGACGGTCATAATGCCCAGGAGCGCCACGACGACGTACCACAGCCGCACGTCGAACACCCAGCGCAGCACGAGCCCGAGGGCGAGAAGCTGCAGGTAGGTGCGCGCAGTGCCGATCGCCAGGTCCTTCACCAGCCCCAGCTTGAGCGCGACGGAAAGCACGCCGGTCACGAGCATGAAGCCGGCCGCCAGCGCGAGCTCGAACCAGCCGATGGCGATGACGCCGTCAGTGGGCATCCGCGGCCTCCTCGAGGCGTCCGTGGGCGAGGGTAAGCCTGCGGGTTGCGTCCGCATCGGCGCGCAGGTGGCTCACGCGCACGAGCACGCCACCAGCTGCGGCAAAACGCGCGGTCGCGCCCGCCAGCAGTGCGGCGCTCACGTCGTCGAGACTGGCGTCTGGCTCGTCAAGCAGCAACACCTTCGGACGGGTGAGAAGCACGCGCAGCAATGCGACCCGCGCGGACTGACCCACCGAGAGCTGCCGAACGTCGCGCTCGAGCGAGACGTCGTCGAGCCCGAGGCCGTCCATGGCCGAGCGGAACTCGTCTGTCGTGGGTGGCACGATCCGCTCACGCACCGCAAGCGTGAACGGGAACGCGAGGTTGTAGGCCACCGTGCCCGCGCCAAGCGCCGCGCGCTGCGGGAGAAGCGCCACACGGGTGCGCCACACCTGCGCGGGGATCTCAGATGCAGGCTCTCCACCAAGGCTGAGCTCGCCGCTCATCCCCGGCAGCAGCCGCGCGAGTGCGCGCAGGAGCGTGGTCTTTCCCACTCCGGACGGTCCGCGAAGCTCAACGACATCCCCGGTATCAAGCGTGAGCGACACGCCGTCGAGAACGCGGATATCACGGTCGTCGACCGAGCGCGAGAACACGAGGTCCCGGGCTTCAAGTACCGGCGTGGCTAGCTCCACCGGCCGTACCGGACCTTCTCGGGATCGAAGCGGTCGGCGGGTGGTTTGCTCTCCAGCGGGTGACCGATCGCGAGCACTGCGAGCGGTTCGACGCCGTCGGGTAGTACGAGTGCCTTCTTGAGCGGCACGACCCGTTCCTCCTTGGGCCAGAAGCCGAGCCATACCGCGCCCAGCCCGAGTGCGTGGATCGCCACAAGCATGTTTTCAACAGCCGCCCCGCAGTCCTGCTGCCACATCTGCGGGTGCTGGAGGTCTCGCAGGTCGCCACACACGGTGATCGCAAGCGGTGCCTCCCTGAGCATGGCGCCGTACGGGGTGCATTCCGCCATCTCGCCCCGTGTGGTCGCGTCGGTGGTGACCACGAAGCGCCACGACTGTTGATTGCCGGCGGTCGGTCCCGCCATTCCTGTGCGCAGGATCGTCTCGATGTCGGCGTCGGAGACCGCATCCGCCGTGTACCTGCGGATACTGCGCCTACCGAGGATGGCTTCCATCGCATCCATGTCATCGTCCTTTCGTGGGCGGTACCTCACGACCAAGTGCCCCGACACGGGTACAGACACGGCCTCGCTCGCGGTAGAGCGCCGGGCTCGAGCCGAACACAAAGTCGCCGTCGAACGAGACGCGCTCCACAGCGGTGAGTTCACTCGCGAGGTCGTGGCGTTGCGAAGTACCTCGGGCGAGCGCACATCGAGATCGTGCGGATCGACGCCTTAGAGAGTACCGCGCTTGCGGTGGAAGGTGTAGGCCTTCCACACCGTGCCTTCCACACCGTGGAGGGCGCCGACACACGTTCTCTCCTCGGCGGGCGGGCGGCAGACACGACTCGCGTAGATAGCGAGCGCCCCGAGGGGCGCCCGCATTCGTGCATATGGCGGAGGCGTGTGCGAATCGAACACACCCGGGACGCTCTTCACGCCCCACAACGGTTTTGAAGACCGCGGAGCCCACCAGGACCCATTCGCCTCCAAGCGGTCATTGTGGGGACGACATCGTGCGGTGTCAAACGAACCGCGTGAGCGTGGCCGACGATGGCCCCGGCCTGCGCCTGGAGGACGTCTCGCGTGTGTTCGACCGGTTCTACCGCGCCCACGGCCCCAGGGATGAGACGAGCGGCGGCAATGGACTTGGCCCGGCGATCACCCGACGGCTGATCGAACTCCACGGCGGGTCGGTCATGGCCGCCAACCGCCCCGAGAGCGGCGCCGAGTTTGTCGTGTGCCTGCCGAGAAGAGACGCGCCGAAGGCCTAGCGGCGACACGCCAAGGGCCGTGCCCCGCGGCGCACTCAGCCGCGCTTCCCGAGCGTGCGCTCGTCGCCATCGCGCTTGGTCACGCCCTGGGAGTCGAAGTACTCGAGCAGCGGCACGATGTACTTGCGGCTGGAGCCTGTGATGTCGCGCGCGTCTTTGGCGAGGATCGTTCCGTGCTCGTGCAGGTACGCCACGATCTTCTCGCGCGCGGCCACCACCGTCGCAGCGTCGAAGTGCAGGTCCGGCCCCAGACGTACCACAGCGCCCTCGGCCACCAGCTTGGTGAGCACCTTGCGCACCACACCGGCGTCGGCACCTATCGCGGAGGCGAGCTCCGCGACCGTGCCCGGTGCGAGTCCCTGCTCGGCAAGCAGCGGCACGAGCGCGGCGCGTGCGGAGTCCTCGCTCGCGAGCGCGGTCGACGCCGCTTTGGGG
>JBASNZ010000020.1:0-56397 GCA_049657775.1 Coriobacteriia bacterium
CGTCGGTGAGCGTCGCGCTGACCGTGTCGCCCACGAGCAGGACGGGGGATCCGTACGCGCCTGCAAGCCCTGAGGCCGCGAGAGCGTCGGGGAAGTCACGTCCCGTCGCGACGACCGCGGTGGTGACGTTTCCGCTCGCGTCAACCGCGCACCCCTCGTAGTAGTACGCGACGTCGGCTTCCGCGTCTTCGTCAACGTACATGGGACCGGATGCGACCGTCGCGAGCTTCGCGCGGGGGTGCGTGTAGGGGTCAGACGGCGACTCCGTCCACCGGTACACGTTGTCCCCGGCGTTGGGGGCGATGTCCGTGTCGGGCGTACTCAGCGTGAAGTCGTCCACGTACGGCGGGGCATAGAGGCGGTTGATCGCCATGTCGAACCGCGTATCGGCAGGAACGCCCACGCGGGTGTCGCCGCTTATGCCCGTGGACCCGGAGTCTTCGCATCGATCACGCTCACGAGAGGCAGGCAGCACGCGCGTGCTATAGTGCCCGGTACCAACGGGCAACCGCAGGATGCCGAGGGGACACTGTGACCTCCGCACGACGCATCGGGCTTCCGCGCTCGCTTCTTTATCACAAGTACCACGCGCTCTGGACGTCGTTCTTTGAGGAACTCGGCTGGCGCACGATCATCAGCGCGCCCACCAACCGCAGGATCCTCGATCGGGGTGTTGGCCTGGCCGTTGACGAGTCCTGCCTGCCGATGAAGGTGTTCCTCGGCCACGTCGAATCGCTGCGCGGCCATTGCGATGCGGTCTTTGTACCGCGCCTGGAGTCGCTTACGCCTGGAGAGCACGTGTGCGTGAAGTTCATGGGCGCGTACGACATCGTTCGCAACACCATGCCCGACCTGCCCATCGTCACGTACGACGTGGATGTCGCCAACGCCGTCAGTGAGAAGGCGAGCATGATCGCGCTTGCGCGTGAGTTGGGCGCCGGCCCGTTCGCGGCACGGCGCGCGTACTCGCGTGCGCGGGCAGCGCAAGCGTCGCACGAGCGTGAACTCGCACGGATGCAGGAGTCACTTCTCGAGACCGGCGGTCCGCACCCCGACCACGTCCGCATCCTCGTGGTCGGGCACTCGTACAACCTCGCAGACGAGCTCATCGGAAAGCCGATCATCACGTACCTCGAGTCGCTCGGCGTCGAGGTCATCACGTCCGACGCTATCGACAAGCCGCTCGCGCGCGAGCTTTCCGTCAGGCTGTCGCCCGGCATCAAGTGGACGTACAACAAGGAGCTTCTCGGCGCGGTCGAGCTCTACCGCGAGGTCGTCGACGGCATCGTGTTCGTCGTGACGTTTCCGTGCGGACCCGACTCGCTCATGGGCGAACTCTGCCAGCGGCGCATCCAGGGCGTCCCCGTGGCGACCATCGTGCTCGACGAGCTCCAGGCCGAGGCGGGACTGCGCACGCGGCTCGAGAGCTTCGTGGACATCATCGAGGCGAAGCGGCGGACGTCGGCAAGATGCGAGGTGGAAGCGTGACCGAGAAGCGTCGCGTCACCTTCCCGCACATGGGCGACTACTGGATCGCCTTCGCGACGCTCGCCGACATGCTGGGCGCTGAGCCTGTGGTTCCGCCCAAGATGACCCGTCACACCCTTGAGGCGGGCGCGCACGTGAGCCCCGAGTTCGTGTGCGTGCCGTTCAAGTACAACATGGGCAACTTCCTCGAATCGCTCGAGCGCGGCGGCATCGACGTCATCGTGCAGGCGGGCGGCGGGTGCCGCTTCGGGTACTACGGCGAGGTCCAGGAGGCCATCCTCAGCGACATGGGCTACGACTTCGAACTGGTCAACCTCATCGAAGCCAGGAGCGTCCCCACGCTACTGCGCGAGCTCCGGAGGATCCAGCCCACCGCTACGTACCTGCAGGCCGCCCGCGCCCTGGCTGTCGCATTCAGGCAGGCGCAGGCTATCGAAGCGGCCGACGAGTTCATGCGCCTCAACGTAGGATTCGAGATCGAGCGCGACACGATGGATCGGGTCGTCTCGGCCTTCCTGCGCGACCTGCGCACGGCTCGCACGCTCCGGACCGTTCGCGAGCTTCGCGAGCGAGTGCTTGCCGAGCTGGCTGCCGTGCCGATCGACAAACCGGCCAACCCGCTTCGCGTGGGCGTGGTCGGCGAGCTCTATGTGCTTATGGAGCCGTTTGCCAATTGCGGGGTCGAGCGCAAGCTCGCAGAGGCCGGCGTGGAGGTCCACCGCTTCATCACGCTCACGCGCCTCATCGGTCACGCGCTCGGCGGTCGCAAGCACGTGCGCCATGCGATCAGGGCCGCCGGTCCGTGGGTGGAGTACCACCTTGGCGCGGACGCGACCGAGAGCGTGGCCAAGACCTGGGAGCTTATGAACGCCGGCTTCGACGGGATGGTGCACGTCAAGCCGTTCGGCTGCATGCCCGAGGTGAGCGCGATGTCGGTGCTGCAGCGGATCTCGCGCGAGCACACGTTCCCGATACTGTTCTTAAGCTACGACGCTCAAACGGCCGAGGCGGGCGTTCGGACCCGCATCGAGGCGTTCTGCGACATGCTTGCTATGCGACGGAGGAGAGACGCGAGTGCGTAAAGGCTATCTGGGAGTGGATATCGGCTCCATCTCGACGAAAGCGGTCGTGATCGACGAGGCGAATACCATCCTTGCCGAGTCGTACCTATGGACCGAGGGCAACCCGATCGCGGCCGTCAAACGCGTGCTCATGGAGATGGAGCCGCAGCTGGCGGGTGCGGACGTCGAGGTGGTGGCCGTGGGTACCACCGGATCCGCGCGGGAGCTCATCGGCGCTGTCCTTGGCGCGCAGGTTGTCAAGAACGAGATCACCGCGCATGCGATAGGGACGCTGTCGCTTCATCCCGAGGTGCGGACGATCTTCGAGATCGGCGGCCAGGACTCCAAGATCATCGTGCTGCGCGATGGCGTACCGGTGGACTACGCGATGAACACGCTCTGTGCTGCCGGCACGGGTTCGTTCCTGTCCTCGCAGTCCCGCAGGTTGGGCATCCCGGTCGAGGAGTTCGGTGACTATGCGCTGCGATCCGAGCGTCCGACCAAGATAGCCGGTCGCTGCACCGTGTTCGCCGAGTCCGACCTGGTGCACAAGGCGCAGATCGGCTACGCGATCGAGGACATCATCGCGGGGCTCTGCAACGCGATCGTCGGCAACTACCTCAACAACGTCGGTAAGGGCAAGGAGATAGAGCCGCCGATCGTGTTCCAGGGCGGCGTCAGCAAGAACGTCGGCGTTGTCGAAGCATTCAAGCGCCTCACCGGCCACGACGTCATGGTGGACGACTGCGGCCACCTCATGGGTGCCCTGGGGATCGCGCTTCTCGCCAAGGACGGGGGCGCAGAGGAACGCTTCGATTTCGGTGTGCGCGACATGAGTTTTGAGACCGTCGGTGACGAGTGCGGCGGCTGCGCGAACAACTGCGAGGTCGTGTGCGTACTGCGCGCTGGCGAGTTCGTCGATGGCTGGGGCAACCGCTGCGCCACGGGCATCGAACGGGTGAAGCGCGCGTTCAGCGGATAGAAACCGCCGTCTGGCAGAATGGGGTTCTGGCCGCCCTGCCAGCGGGTTACGCTGTGAGCGATACCAATCGCGCCGACATGGGGGTCGGGGCACTATCGCGAAGGGAGGCGCGATGATCAAGCCGATACGCGGACGCGTGTTCGCATTGGCGCTCGTCGCATCACTCGTTTTGTCACTGGTCCCGGCTGTGCCCGCAAGCGCGGTCATCGACCCGACCACGATCTACGTGAATGCGGCCACCGGCAACGACGTCACTGGCGACGGAACCGAAGCTGCACCGTACAAGAGCATCTCAGCGGCGGTCATGAGCGCCGGGAGCGGCGACACGATCATGGTGGCCGATGGCACGTACTCGCCAAGCGAGACAGCCGAGGAGTTCCCGCTGGAATTCATCGAGACAGATGTCACTGTCGTGGGTGACACGTGGGCTACCCTCGATGGCGAGGGCCTTAGTGAGGTATTCGTGATCGTGGGTTCCACGGTCACGCTCGAAGGCATCGCAATCACCGGCGGGTTCACCGACTCCGAAGGCGGCGGACTGCTTTCGACCGAATCGACCGTGACACTCTCTGATGTGGAGATGTATGGGAACACCGCCGGCAACGGCGGCGCCATCTTCGCCGTTGGTAGCACACTGGATGTTGAGGGAAGCGCTCTTTTCGACAACGGCGAGCATGTCGGAGTCATCGAGACCGTCATTGAGCCCATGGAGTGCGAAGTGGGTGGAGCGCTTCTCGCGCTTGACTCTGAGGTCACCCTGACCGATTCCGCGGTGTACGCCAACGGCGCGCTCTTTGGCGGCGCCGGGATCTACAGCGTGGACTCCACTCTCACCGCGACCGGAAGCAGCTTCTTTGGCAATGAGGTCACCGAAGGGGGCTTGGCGGCCGGTAGCGTTCGCAGCACGTCAGCGGCATCGACATACACTGATGCCGAGGGCGTTACGGCCCTCAACGGTTCCATGAGCGACGGCGGCGCCATCGCGTCGTTCATGGGCACGGTCAACGTGACTGACTGCGGCTTCTATGAGAACGCAGCGTATCTTGGCAGCAGCGTGCTCGGCTGCGATTCCGCCGTCACGATATCCAAGAGCTACTTCGGCGGCGACTTCACGGACGACGGTGTCGTGCGTGCAGAGTCGTCGATCGTCGCGGATAGCGTGGTGCTGCCCGAGGCCATTTCGGCGCTCGCCATAGAGCCGACGCCTTCGGAAATGGTCGTCCCATCGCTGACGGCCGACAGCTGCGTCTTCGAGTACAACGACGCGCTCGCCGTGTTCGTCTCTCGGGGCGTCGCGGGCTCCATCTCCAACTCGCTCTTCAGCAACAACGACACCCTCCTCTACGAGAGTTACGGCGGACCGCTCATCGGCCTCGTCGACACGCCTGCCTTCGACGTCATCAACGTCACGACCGCTGACAACACCCTCGGGCATGGTGCTGTATGGGACAACACCGAGGACGTCCAGGTAGCCAACTGCATCATCTGGGACGAGTACGCGCCAAGCGAGATCGTCCCGACGCAGATTCCGGACGCGTTCTCGGTCTACGGGTGCGATGTCACGGACTCGGACCTGATGTCTCTGGTGGACAACGGCGTCGAGACGTTCGCCATCGACGCAGACAGCGTCATCTCCGAGGATCCGATGTTCGCGGATGCCGACAACGGCGACTACCGCCTCACCTCCGATTCGCCCTGCGTAGACGCCGGGTCCGATCTCGAGGGCATGGCCCCCGATCACGACCTAGAAGGTGTGGATCGCCCGCTCGACGGCGATGAAGACGGAGATGCGGCATGGGACATGGGCGCCTTCGAGTACCTGCCCTACGCATCCGGTCGCATCGCTGGCGAGAACCGCTTTGAGACATCGGTCGCAATCGCCGAGGAGCACTTCACCAGTGCCGACACCGCGGTTCTGGCCACAGGTCGCGCGTTTGCCGACGGCCTGGCCGGCTCGGGTCTGGCCGGCGCGTACGAAGCACCGATCCTGCTCACCGACTCGCGGGTTCTTCCGACCGACGTGGCCGCCGAACTGGTTCGCCTTGGCGTCTCCCACGTGGTTCTGCTCGGTGGCGAGGACGCGATCTCGGCCGACGTTGAGGCTGCGGTCGCCGCGCTTGGTGATATCGAGATCGAGAGGTTCGGCGGAGTCGATCGCTACGAGACCGCGTCGATGATCGCCGATGAGATCGAGGCGCTTGCGGGACCGGCGTACCTCACGTTCGTTGCCCGCGGCGACGTGTTCCCTGACGCGCTCGCGGCATCCCCGATCGCGTACGGCAACAGCGCACCGGTGCTGCTGGTCGGTCCCGATGAGCTGCCGGACACCACGGTTGGCTACATCGCCGCCGCGTCCTCGGCCAAGACGGTCATCATCGGTGGAACCGACGCGGTGAGCACTGGCGTGGAGGACGGCATCAAGATCGCCGCCGTCGGACCCGTTTCCCGTATCACCGGCGAGGACCGCTACGACACCGCGGCGCAGGTTGCGGGGTGGGCGTACGACTGGGGCTTCGCGGACTTCGGCTTCGTGGGAGTGGCGACCGGTGAGGACTTCGCCGACGCCCTGTCCGGAGGTGCGGCGATCGGAGCTCGCGGGGGCGTACTCGTGCTCACCGACCCCTACGAGTGCCCGCACGTGACTGAAGACGTCATTGTCGGCAACGCATCCGACATTGGCACGCTTGAGGTGTTCGGCGGCCCCACTGCCATCGCCGACGATGTCGTTGACTACATCATGGGTCTGTTGGAAGGCTAGGCACCGCCAGAAACCGTACGTCAGAGGGGTCGCGCCACATCGCGCGGCCCCTCTTCATGTTCCGGGCGACGGGTCGCAGAACGCACCGCTCACCGATGCTTCCAATCAAATAACCGTTTGACTCTTGATAATCAAACCCACGTTTGATTACACTGCACGCATGGACATCGACGTACTCAAAGCACTTGCCGATGAGAACCGGCTCGCCATCGTACGCATGCTCGCCGATGGAGAGCATTGCGTGTGCGATCTCGCTACGGGTCTGGACCTCTCGGACGCGCTCGTCTCGCACCACCTCAAGCGCCTGCGCGACGCGGGCCTGGTGAAGACCCGGCGGGTCGGCACGTGGCTGCACTGCTCGCTCGAACCGGCCGCGTTCGCGGCGCTGGCCGCCGAGTTCTCGGGAACCGCCGTGCGGGCGACTCAGACACGCGATATCTCATGCGCATGCAACCCCGCTTCAACACGAAAGGACCGATCATGACCGACGACATCAAGCAGGCAGTTCGCGAGCGGTACGCCGGATACGCATCGGCCGGAACCTCGTGCTGCGGTTCGTCATCCGCGTGCGGGTGCGGTAGCGAGGGCGCCAGCCTGGCCCTTGGGTACGACCCGGCCGAGCTTGCGGACATACCCGCCGGCGCGGACCTCGGCCTTGGTTGCGGCAATCCCATCGTGCTCGCGGACCTGCAGCCCGGAGAGACGGTGCTAGACCTCGGGTCCGGTGCGGGCATCGACTGTTTTCTGGCCGCGAAGCGGGTGGGACCCACCGGTCACGTGATCGGCGTGGACATGACTCCCGAGATGATCGTCCGCGCTCGAGCCAACGCTGCGGCGGCCGGTCTGGGCACCGTGGAGTTCCGCCTCGGCGAGATCGAGAACCTGCCCGTCGAGACCGGAATGGTTAACGCCGTCATCTCCAACTGCGTCATCAACCTCGTGCCCGATAAGTCCCGCGCGTTCGCCGAGTCGTTCCGCGTACTTGCGCCGGGCGGACGTTTTGTCGTTTCCGATGTCGTGCTGCAGGGCGAGATACCGGAGGGTCTGCGCGCGTCCATCACCGGCTACGTGGCCTGTCTTTCGGGCGCCGTGCTCGAGTGGGAGTACCTGGCCGGGCTGAGGGATGCGGGCTTCGTCGCGATCGAGATCCTGGAGCGCGTTCCGTACGTGACCACTGCTGACGATCCGTTCGTGCGCGAGATCGCGCTGTCGGCTGGCGTGGCTTCCGCGGACGCGGCCGACGTGGCGAGCCGGTTCTCGAGCGTTCGAGTGCGCGCAATCAAGCCCGGAGCGTAGGCGCCCGATGCCTCGCGTCGCCACTTCGCCGGCGGCACCCGATAGCCCCTTGTCTTTGCGATACCCATAGGGGTATGCTGCGGTTTAGAAGTTCGATATCTTTCGAAGTAAGGACGCGAAATGAAGACGAATCGTCTGGTGCTCTTGCTGGGACTCGCAGGTTTCATGGTCATGGCCGACAACTGGGTGGTGTCCCCGATCCTTCCGGCTATTGCCGGCGACCTCAGCGTTTCCGCGGCACGCGCCGGCATCCTCATCTCGGCGTACATGCTGCCGTTCGGGCTGTTCCAGCTGGTGTACGGTCCGCTTGCCGACCGGTTTGGCAAGGCCAAAGTGATCATCGGTACGCTCGCGGCCTTCTCGGTCGCGACCGCGCTTGCGGGGCTTGCGGGTAGCATCAGCGGTCTCGCGATCTTTCGCGCGATCACGGGTGTTTTTGCCGCGGCGACCATGCCGATCTCACTCGCACTCATCGCGGACGAAGTTGAGGTGACGGGTCGCCAGAAGGCGATCGGGTCCTTCATGGGAATCGCGTTCCTTGGCCAGGCGCTCTCGATGGGGATCGGTGGAGCGATCGCGTACTACCTCAACTGGCGCGGCGTATTCGTGGCATACGGCGTTGTCTCCGCGTTCATCACCGTGGTCCTTTGGACGCGCCTGAGGCATGCGGCCGCGGCGCCCGCTCCACGAACGGTGGGTTCGCCGCTCAAGCCGTACTTCTCACTCCTGGGCGAGCGCAACAGTCGCCGTGCGTACACGGTGATCCTGCTCGAGGGCGTCTTCCTGCTCGGCAGCTTCAGCTACCTCGGCGCCCGGCTCCAGCAGAGCTTCGACCTGACGTTCCTGGCTATCGGCGCCGTCATGACCGCGTTTGGCGTGGGCGCTGTCATCGGCGGGCGGACATCGAGCCGCATCGCCGCGCGGCTTGGCGCCGTACGGACTCTTGCGGCAGGCCTTGCGCTTGCGGCGATCGCCGACGGGATCGTCTTGCTTGCATCGGGCAGCCTGGCGCTCACAACGGTAGGAGTGTTCGCGCTGGGACTCGGCTTCATGACGGCCCACTCCACGCTGCTCACGATCGCGACGGAGTTCGCGGCTAAGGCTCGCGGTACCGCGATGTCGCTCGTGACGTTCGCCTTCATGGTCGGTGGCGCGGCGGGCACGCAGATCGGCGGAAGGCTTGTTGAGGCGACATCCTACTCGACGCTGTACGCCGTGTACGGCGCCGCGCTCGCGCTGCTCGCCCTGGCAGCGCTTCCAATGCTCGGTGGAGCCGCAGCCGTGCTTGATCGCGTAGGGCAGCGTGCCGGCGAGTCGGCTCCCGAAGTCGCGTAGAACCTCACGCGCGGGCACAGGGCGAGCGTCTCGCATCCGCCCCTTGCGCCCGCTGTTCTCGGCGCATAGACTTCGACGAGTATCGAAATACCAGCAGAGAGAACGGCGACACCATGGCGGTCAAGACACGGCAACTCGGTGCGGACTCGGTCGACGCCGCATTCAAAGCGCTCGCATCGGAGCAGCGCCGCTCCATTCTGCGGATGCTTGCCACCTGCCCTTCGGAGCCGGGCGCACCCTGCAGCTCGACGGGAGAAGTCTGCGCCTGCAAGATCTCGGACAGGCTCGGTCTTGCTCCGTCGACGATCTCTCACCACATGACGGTGCTGCGTCACGCCGGACTCGTCTCGGCACGCAAAGAGGGCACGTGGGTTCACTACGCGCTTCAGCGAGATGTCATCCGACAGGTCGCCTCGGAGCTGATGGGTTTCTGAAGTCCCGATCGGGTCGGCGCAGGGGCGCTCCGTGCGCGGCGAGTGCGCGCGTCGGAGCCGTACGTCAAAGAGGAAGGTTGGAACATGGTCATCAAGATTCTGGGTTCGGGTTGTGTGAACTGCGTCAAGCTCGAGGCGCTCGCCAAGAAGGCGGTGGAGGAGCTGGGCATCGACGCGGAGGTTGTGAAGGTCACCGACTACGTTGACATCATGGCCTATGGGATCATGTCCACACCCGGCCTCGTGGTAGACGAGACCGTTAAGCTCGCCGGTCGGGTCCCCTCACTTGACGAGGTCAAGAGGGCGCTGCAGTCGTGAGCGCGATCGGAGCAGTGTTCGGCTGGCTCAATGACGCGCTCTTGAAGATGACGTGGCTGAACGATCTTGTGGGCGGGTTCGTCGAGAAAGTCCTCGGCCTGTCGCTCGCCGAGCGCGCGGGGTCGAGCGTTCAGTTCTTCATCTACGACACCGTCAAGATCTTCGTGCTCCTCTCTGCGCTCATCTTCGTGATCTCCTACGTGCAGAGCTTCTTTCCGCCGGAGCGCACGCGCAAGATCCTGGGCCGCTTCTCGGGCATCGGTGCAAACCTGCTCGGTGCGCTGCTCGGCACGATCACGCCCTTTTGCTCGTGCTCGTCCATCCCGCTCTTCATCGGCTTCACCTCGGCCGGTCTGCCGATCGGTGTGACGTTCTCGTTCCTCATCTCGTCGCCGCTTGTGGATCTCGCCTCGGTCATCTTGCTGGCGAGCATCTTCAACTGGAAGATCGCCATCGCCTACGTGGTCGTAGGCCTCATCCTCGCCGTGACCGGCGGAACGGTCATCAGCCTTCTCAAGCTTGAGCGCTATGTGGAGCCGTTCGTGTACGGCGCGCATCTGGCCGATGCCCAACTGCCTGAGATGACCACACGCGACCGCGTCGGATTCGCCTGGCGCGCGGCTGCGGACATCGTGAAGAAGGTGTGGCCGTACGTGCTGGTTGGGGTGGGTATAGGGGCTGTCATCCACGGCTGGATACCGCAGGAGTTCATCGCCGCGGTCCTCGGAGACAAGAACCCGTTCTCAGTGGTGATCGCGACGTTCGTTGGAGTCCCGATGTACGCGGACATCTTCGGGACGCTGCCGATCGCCGAGGCGCTGGTGGCCAAGGGCGTGGGAATCGGAACCGTTCTTGCCTTCATGATGGCGGTCACCGCGTTGTCGCTGCCGTCGCTCATCATGCTCAAGAAGGTCGTGAAGACGCCTCTGCTCGCAACATTCTTCGGCGTTGTCGTTGCCGGCATCCTCATCATCGGCTACGCCTTCAACGCCTTCAGCGGACTGCTGCTGTAACGACCGAACGCACGGGGAAGGTTGCGACGACGTGCTTGAGAAGTACATAGGCTACGGCTACCTGGTGCTCGTGGCGCTAGGATACGCCTACACGTATGCCAAGAGCCGCGAGAAGGCCAAAGCGGCCGCGATCAACAGCGCAAAGTCGTTCCGCGGCGTGATCGTGACGTTCGTCGCCGTCTTCGGACTTGTCGGGCTGCTCGACGTCTTCGTGCCGCCGTCGCTGATCGAGCGGTTGCTCGGGGCCAACGGCGGCGTCGTGTCGATCCCGTTTGAAGCGCGCATCTTTGGAACGCGTTTCGCGATTACCAGAAACGCGCTCTCGTTCGCCTTCGCGATGGTCATCGGACTGCTGATGGGGTGGATGCTGTGAAGCGAGTGCTGGCGTGGATGCAGAACGAGGCGCTGTTCGTGCTCGCGTTCGTGCTCTATGTCTGGGCGCTCATCACATCGCCCGAGAAGACGGGAGCGGCGGTAGTGGCCGGGACCAGCACGTTCCTCAGTACATTGCCGATCATCGTTGCGGTGTTCCTGGCGCTCGGCCTCTTCAACGTGTGGGTTGATAAGAAGAAGGTCGCCAACGCCCTCGGCAAGGGAAGCGGCCTGTGGAGCATCGCGCTCGCGAGCTTGGCTGGCACAGTCCTGGTGGGGCCGGTCTACGTGATCTTCCCGCTCATGAAGGCGGTCCGCGAGCACGGGGCCCGGTGGGCCGTCCTCGGTGCGGTTCTCGCGGCATGGGCGGTCAAGATTCCGATGGTGCCGATGGAGATGGGCATGCTCGGCGTCAGATTCTCGGTCCTGCGCATCGTCTTCGTGGCCCTGGCCGCGATACCGATCGGGCTGCTGCTCGAATGGATCATGGAACTCGGCCACCACGCGAACCCGTCATCTGATCAGGAGGGGACGCTTGCCAGTGACTGAGAACGATCAGGTCCCAACGACCGAGCCGACAGACGAGACCCCGACACCTGAGTCAACCAGGGCCCGGCGACCCAAGAACGCGATCATCCTCGTTGTCATCGTCGCGTTTCTGGTACTGGCACTCGCAAAGATCGCGACGGACGGTGTCGCTCCGGTGGCTTCGTCGGCAACAGGCGAATCGACCGGGACGTCGATCACCTCGGTTCACAACGACGCCATGGCCGACTACGAGGCAGCCCTTGCCAGCGGCAAGCCCGTCTACGTGCTCTTCCACTCGCTCACCTGCGATCCGTGCATCGAGATATCGGGGGTCGTGGACAGCGTGATGCCCGAGTACGCGGGCAGGGTGGTGTTCGTCAATGCCATCAGCGATGACCCCTCGGGGCAGCAGCTGGCGGCGCGGTTCTCTTTCCAGTACATCCCGACGTCCTTCTTCCTCACCCCCGATGGGGTCGTCGCCGATTCGTTCACCGGCGCCATGGATGGGGCGCAGATGCGCGGCTACCTTGACGCTTTGATTGCGGCGCAGTGAACGTAGAGGCACTCGCCACCCAACTCAGCGCCGGCCAGGTCGGCGGCGCTGCCGCTCTCGGCGTGGCGTTCCTGGGGGGACTTGTGGCCGGCTTTGGTCCGTGCGTACTCCCGATGCTGCCCGCGGTGTTCGGTTACGTCACCGGCACGGTGGCTCGTGATCCCGTTGAGGAGCGCCCCCGCGTGCTGCTGCTTCGCTCACTCGGACTTGCGGCAGTCTTTGTGCTCGGAATGAGTCTCGTCTTTGCGATGATCGGTGCGCTCGCGGGACTCCTCGGCCGAGCGTTGCTGCTCGGAGCGTGGGCATACTATGTCCTCGCTGTCATCTGTGTTGTGATCGCACTGCAGATGCTCGACGTCGTGGACCTTCGTGTTGACCGGCTCAACGCTCTGCTGCCGGCGCGGCGTCCCGAGCGACGGGGCATCGTGGGAGCACTGCTCTTTGGGATGCTGTTCGGTCTGGTCGCATCCCCGTGCTCCACGCCGATTCTTGCCGCGATCGCCGCCATAGCCGCGACCACCGGCAGCGCGGCCAAAGGGGGCGCGCTGCTGTTTGTGTACGGACTTGGCAAGGGCGTGCCGCTCCTGCTGCTGGGTATCGCGTCCGGCTCGCTCGGCCTCATGCGCACGGTGTCCAAGGTGGCACCGGTTCTCACGAAGATCGGCGGCATCGGCCTTCTGGCGGCTGCCGCGTATCTTGTCTGGCTCGCGTAGTCACTGCTAAAGGAGATCAGATGGAAGAGTTCATCGTTCGGGTCGTGCCCGAGCAGGCCTGCGGTTGAGGCAGCGGATCCGACTGCTGCGACACACCCCAGTCGGCCCCCGGTGAGATCGGCGAGGGAGCGACTTGAGAGATGCCGCTGCAGTGGCGCCTCCAGGTTCTGGAGGCACGTTTGTGTGATCAGCTCGCACGTCCGGTGCATGTTGAGGAGACGGAGTTGCTCCAGCTCCAGGGCGCGCAGCGTCATGCGGCAGTGGACGCGCTCGTCATCGGGGCGGCGTTGCCGTTCGTGCTGGTCGGAGACACGATGGCGTGTGCCGGAGACTTCGACGTCGACGCGATCGTGCGGGCGCTTGAAGGCACGGGATAGTTGCATGTGGCGTGGTGAGCCGACTGTCGCTTAGCCGCGCTTGAGCGCCTCGGCAAGCGTGATGGGCAGGCCCGCGGCGACCATGGCGGCCGCAACCGATTCGACGTCGTACCCCGTTCGATGCACGAGGATTCCGACATGGGGGCGTTCGTCCGCCGGGAGGCCCGCGGGTCCGGCGGCGAGGTCATCCGGGCATGCGCCGGAAACCTCGGCGCCGGCGCCCAGCACCAGTTCGACCCAGCCTGCCCTGGGATCACCGTCCTTGGGCTTGCCTACCGAGCCACTGCTCACGTAGTGCACGGCGCGTCCGTCATCGGCTGTCAGATTCCGGTGATACGGGATGTGGATGTGTCCGACGCAGACGACATCCGCCTCGGCCCCGTCGGCAAGCCTCGCAAGCTGTGAGTCCTGGCGATCCAGCAGCAGATACTCGTTGATCTTCCGCGGGCTGCCGTGCGCGAGCAAAATGCGCGCGCCGTCATGTTCGAAGCGCAGCTCGCCCGGGAGGCCCGCCAGCCATTCGTGATCGGTCCCATCAAGCGCCGCATCGGTGAACGCGTATGACGCCGCGCCGTCCGTCTTGGCCTGCTCCGTTGCGTAGTAGCAGCCACACTCGCCCCGTCGGGTCCCGATCCCCTCATCGTAGTTGCCCTTGATGGTGGGAATCCCCAGCGACCGGATGCGATCCACGACTCCGGCCGGGTCCGGGCCGTATCCCACCAGATCACCGAGGCAGTAGAGTTCGGTCAAACCGGCTGTTGCGATGTCGTCGAGCACCGCATCCAGCGCCACGAGATTGGCGTGCACATCCGAGAACAGCGCGATCCTGCGCACTAGGCACCCCCTTGTTCGACTCGCATCGTATAGCGTACGCGGGTCCTCTTGGCGATCCACACGAGCGATAGCATCACCGGAACCTCGGTGAGCACCCCCACGACGGTGGCGAGCGCGGCACCAGAGGTCAGGCCGAAGAGCGATATCGCCACGGCCACCGCCAGTTCGAAGAAGTTGGATGCTCCCACGAAGCCGGCGGGTGCGCCGATCGGATGCGGCAGACGCCAGAGCCACGACCATCCGTAGGCGATCGCGAAGATGAGGTACGTCTGGATGATCAGAGGAATGGCGATGAGCACGATATGCAGCGGGTTCGCCACGATGACCTCACCCTGGAAGATGAAGATGATCACCAGCGTCGCCAGCAGCGCGATGATCGTTACCGGTGCAAGCGCCGGCAGGAACCTCTCCGAGAACCAGGCGAGTCCTTTGCGCTTGATCAGTTGCACGCGCGACACCCACCCGAGGGCCAACGGCACCACCACGAACAGCACAACAGAGAGAATGACGGTGTCGTACGGCACCACGATGTCGGACAGTCCGAGCAGGAACATCACGATCGGTGCGTAGGCCACAAGGATGATGAGGTCGTTCACGGCCACCTGCACGAGCGTGTAGGCGGGGTCGCCATCTGCAAGGTACGACCACACGAACACCATGGCGGTACACGGCGCAGCGCCAAGGAGTACCGCGCCCGCGAGGTACTCCCGGGCAAGATCGACAGGGATCCACTTCGTGAAGACGACATTGAGGAAGAACCACGCGATCGCGTACATCGTGAACGGCTTGATCAGCCAGTTCGTGATAGTTGTTACGACAAGACCCTGCTTCTTGTCTCCAACTCGCTTGAGCGACGCGAAATCGATCTGCAGCATCATCGGGTAGATCATGAGCCAGATGAGTATCGCCACCGGGATCGAGATCTGCGCGTATGTGAACTTGGAGAGCACCGTGGCAACCCCGGGCCACGCGTTGCCGATGAGCGTGCCGGCCGCGATGCAGAGGGCGACCCATAGCGACAGATATCGCTCAAAGACGCCCATCCGCTTCTTCTCGGCCGGGGCGCTTGATGCCGCAGCGTCGCTCATAGCCAGTACTCCTTACTCGTGTCACTGGACCGATAGGCCTGCTTCGTTTCAGGAACTGCAGGTGGCCGCACTTGCCGCGACGGTTCCAACAGCCGCACAGAACTCGTCGAGCGTCGGGACGACCAGGCAGTAGACCATCGAGGTACCCACGGGGTGAGATATGAGCAGCCCCGCTTCCTTGAGGATCCGCAGGTGCTCGGAGATCGTCGACTGGGCGAGGGGGAGTTCCGAGAACACCTCGTGCCCGCGGCACTCCGTCTGCGCCGCCAAGAGGCGGACGATCCGGACGCGGGCCGGGTGTGCCAGCGCCTTCGCCACGAGGGCCATCTGTTCGTCAGTCATGAACGCCTCCACAATCGTCTATCGTCAATGAACGATACATCATGTGACGGTATCGTGCAAGCTTGGTTCAGCGGAGGAGGTACGTCGACGCTCGGTTCCCTTAGTTGACCTGGATGAGTGAGTCGGTCGGTGCGAAGGCGTCGGTTAGCTCGGGTACGTCGGCCACGGGCACAACGCCGGTGTAGAGGTCCTCGCCGAACGTCTCGAAGCCCTCGATCGTCACTCGCCCATCGACGCGACTCTGGATCCTGCCGAGAAGCTCACCCTGGCTGATGTCCGCGTCCGTGGCGAGCACGATGATGTTGCGATTCTGCTGCATCGCGCCGTTCTCGGCGATGCCGATCGGGAACACCCAGAGGTGTGAGAACGTGCCGCCCGCCGTGCGGTACATGCTCCGGAAGAGTTCGCTTGTCTCGCCCTCTACGGCGGAGATCACGTTATACGCCACCACGCCGCCGGGCCTGAGGTGTGCCTTGAGCTCGCCAAAGAACTCGCTCGTTGTCAGGTGGAACGGGAGCGAGTCCGAGTAGTACGCGTCCACGATGATGATGTCGTACGTCCGGTCGGTGGCCTGGACGAAGCGGCGGGCGTCGTTGACCTCCACGGTCAGCCGTTCGTCCTGCGGCAGGCCGAAGTACCGCTCGGCCACGTCGACGACCACGGGGTCTATCTCGACCGAGTCGATCGTAAGCTCCGGGTAGTCCCGCCACATGCGTTTGGTGATCGCGCCGGCGCCCAGGCCCAGCACGAGAACGCGCTTCGCCTCGGGGTTCGCGGCAAGCGAGAGGTGCAGGTAGTCGGGGTAGGCGATGGTGGAGGTGTATCCGTCCTCGAGCGAGATCGCGGACTGCGTGGAGCGATCGAAGCGCAAGAACCGCACGTTGTCCTTCTCCGTCACTGTGATGCGGTGGTACTGCGTGTCCTGGCGAAAGAGCACCGTCTCGCCGTTGGCGTTGATGTCCTGCGGGCGGTTGACGTGCAAGAACATCCCCGCGCCGACGATGCAGCCGATGAGCGCCAGGGCCACGATCGCCTGGGTCCATCGTGCTCCCAGCTCGCGCGGGGCGTGAGTGGGTTCCTCCTCGGAAGACAGCCCCAGCGTGGCTAGCGACGTGAGCGTGAGCAGTACGCCGATGCCGACGACGAGCGGCTCGACCTGCAGGAGCGGGATCAGCCAGAACGACGTGGCCAGCGTGCCCACGATGCTGCCCGCGGTTGAGACGGCGTACAGGCTTCCCGCGGTGCGGCCGATGCGCGACAGGCCCGCCGAGGACGCGATTCGCACGCCCAGTGGTGAGACCATCGCCAGCAGCAGTGCGGGCACGAAGAACACGAGTGTGGTGGCCACGAGCGGGCCAAGCCGGGGACCGAGCGCGGCGCTCGGCATGAGCGTCACGTTGGAGATGAGCGGCGAGAGTGACGTGGTTACGCCAGCGCCCGCGATCACCACGCCCAGGCTGCGTGCGGCGCCGTAGCGGTCGGCGATACGCCCGCCCACCCAGTACCCCAGCGAGAGCGCGATCATAAAGCTCGAGATGATCGCGCCCCACACAAAGATCGAGTTGCCCATAACAGGGGCCAGCACGCGCGCCGCCAGGAGCTCGAGGCCCATGAGCGAAGCACCGCATGCGAAGACGATCAGGTTAAGCACCATGACAGCAATCATACGGCACGCGGCGCACGGCTCCTGCATAGCCTGGCGCAAACGAATAGAATCGGGAGAGGGGATCTGTCAGGGAGAGGCCGCTGTGGACCGCATCCGAGTCACGTTTGAACCCGATGGCGTCGCGGCGGCTGTGCTCGTGGGGTCGACTGCTCATGCCGCGGCCGTGGCAGCGGGAGTCAGGATCGATCTGCCATGTGGCGGCGTGGGACGATGTGGCCGCTGCAAGGTGCGAGTCGACGGCGAGGTCTCACCGCCCACCTCGGATGAGATGAGCGTCGTGGCTATGGACGAGCTTGCCAGAGGTATCCGGTTGGCGTGCCGGGTGCGGCTGCTCTCGGATGCGACGGTGAACATCGCGGACCACGGACAGGTCCGTGTCATGACCGACGCCGTGCTCGAGGAGGCGCTTGAGGTCGAGCCCCCCTCGGACCGTGGCATCGATCACCTCGATGACTCGCCGTACCTCCTGGGCGCTGCCGTGGACATCGGCACTACCACAGTGGCGGTGTCCCTGATCGACCTTGAGAACGGCGACGAACTTGCCACGTCCGGCATGCTCAACGTGCAGTACCCGTGGGGCGCCGACGTCATGACACGCATCACCATGGCTGTGCACGAGGGCACCGCCATCCTGCAGCAGCCCATCGCGATGCAGATCGAGCGCATGATCGTCAGCATGCTGGAGCCACTTGAGGCCACGTCCGCGGACGTCCGAGAGATAGCGGTCGTGGGCAACACCGCCATGACGAACGCGTTTCTGGGCGCGGACCTCTCGCCGCTGGCGTCGGCGCCGTACGAGGGCGCCGCACTCGAGGCCGTGTACGTGTCGGCTGCCCTTGTCGGCATGTCGGTCTTCAACCTGGCCACGTGCTATGTGTTGCCGGGCGTCTCGGCGTTCGTGGGAGCCGACGTCACAGCCGACCTGGTCGCGACCGCTCTTGCCGATCGCGAGACCCGCGCGCTCCTGCTCGACCTGGGCACCAACGGCGAGATGGTGCTATCGGGTCCGGGCGGCATGATCGCTGCGTCCGCCGCCGCGGGCCCCGCCCTCGAAGGCGCCGGGATCATGTCGGGGATGCGTGCCGAGCCCGGCGCGATCGAGCGCGTGTGGCTTAAGGGTGGCGACATCACGTTCGCGACCGTGGGCGGCATCCCACCCATGGGCATCTGCGGCTCGGGCGTGCTCGACTTGGTGGCCGCGCTGCTGGAAGCTGGCGTGCTCGACTCCTCCGGACGCCTGCTCACGGGCGTGTCGGGACCGATCGGCGAGCGCGTCATCGAGCGCGGCGACATCCGCGCGTTCGTCGTGGACGCCGACGCCGGCATCGTGTTTTCGCAAAAGGACGTCCGCGCCGTGCAGCTCGCCAAAGGCGCCGTTCGCACCGCACTCGACCTGCTGCTCGCCGAGGGGGGACTCGTCCCCGAAGATGTCGGTGAGGTACTGGTGGCGGGCGGCTTCGGCTACCACGTTGAAGGCCCCGCACTCGCCCGCATCGGGCTGATCCCCGCCGAGTGGATCGACCGGCTCACGTTCGTTGGCAACACCGCCAAGGAAGGCGCGCGGCGCGCGCTCGTTGCCTCCGCGGTTCGCCGTCGTGCCGAGGAGATCGCAGCCTCCGTACGCACACTCGAACTCGTATCGCACCCGGACTTCCAGTCGCGCTACATCGCCTCGCTCGACTTCCCCCGTTTGTAGCCACAAGTCCGTTCGCACCCCCGAATCCGCCAGCTGCGTCTCTGCGCGCTTGACAATAAGCAGAACGAATGCGACATATAAGCACAACAGTTCAAGCAGGGGAGGCGGTGGGGATGTCAAAGAAACGGCTGATCGGCCCGTCGGCGTGGGTCTTCGGCGGCGCGGGGGCGATCATCGGCGTGGTTGCCGCGTTCCTCGTGAGCCAGGGCAACCCGGGCAACATGGGGCTCTGCATCGCGTGTTTCCTGCGGGACATCACCGGGTTCTTCGGCGGGGCCAAGGCCAACATGGGGGCGGTCGCATACATCCGTCCCGAGATCCCGGGGCTCGTCCTTGGAGCCACGGCGACCGCGCTGGCCACCAAGGAGTTCCGTCCTCGTGGTGGATCCGGCGTCGCCTACAGGTTCGTCCTGGGCTTCATCTTCATGATGTCCGCTCTCATCTTCCTGGGCTGCACGGTCAGGGCGTGGCTCCGCCTCGGTGGCGGCGACCTGAACGCGCTCTGGGGTGTTCTCGGCATCATCGCCGGGGTCGCAGTGGGCTCGATCTTCCTCAAGCGGGGCTTCAACCTGGGTCGCGCTGGAGCGATCGCCAAACCGATCGGTTGGATCGCACCTGTGGTATTTGCGATCTTGCTCGTCCTCGCGGCGGTGGCTGCGTTCGGCAGCACGCCCGCGGGCTTCACGGTGACCGCCGCCAAGGCGGTCAACGACCTGGGTAAGCCCCTTCCTGGCGGGCTGCGCGCGCCGTTCGCGATCTCGCTCATCGCGGGTCTCTCACTCGGCGTTGTCGCGCAGCGCAGCCGCTTCTGCTCCGTCGGTGGCATCCGCGATGCGATACTCGTGAAGCGCTTTGACCTGCTCTTCGGGGTACTCGGCCTGCTGATCGGCGCGTTTGTCGCCAACCTGGCGTTCGGGCAGTTCAATCTGGGCTTTGAGGGCCAGCCCATCGCGCACACCGACGCGCTCGGCAACTTCGCGGCGATGGCGGTCGCGGGACTTGCGGCGGTCATGCTCGGCGGGTGCCCGTTCCGGCAGGTCATCATGTCTGGTGAAGGTGATGCGGACGCGTTCGTTGCGGTGCTCGGCATGGTCGCAGGCGCCCTCGCCGCGCACTGGTTCGGTATCGCGTCGTCGGCCAAGGGCCTGTCGACACTTGGCTGGCCGGCGCTTGGAGTCATGGCAGTCGTTCTCGTAGCGATCGCGCTCATCAAGCGCGAGCGCACGGCGTAGGGGGAGGAGACCGATGGAACTCGATGTGCGTGGGCTCTCATGCCCCATGCCGCTCATGCGGACCAAGAAGGCGCTGGAGGCCGACCCCAAGAGGATCACCGTCCTCGCGGACAGCGGGACGGCCAAGGCCAACGTCGTCAACTTGCTCAAGGACACGGGGTATCATGTGGCGGTCGACGATACGGCAGAGGGGTACCGCATCAACGCGACACGGGGATGAGACTGTTCAAGCGCGATAAGACACGGAGCGACCCGGGCGCCGATGACGCGTCCGGGCTGTTCCTCTTCGACCAGGTCCCCGATGCGCTCTGGGCCGAGAGGATCCTCAAGGCCGCCGGGTACGACCTTGCGCTGGTATCGCCTCCAATGCACCTGCGCGTGGGGTGCGACCTTGCGCTTGCCGTTCCTCGCGTCGAGCACCCGGGTGCCGCGCGTGAGCTCGAAGTCGCCGACGTCCCTGTGCGCGGGTGGGCCGACGATCCCGCGGGGGCCGCATCGCCGTGCGACGTGGTAACGACCGTCGACTTCGGAGAGCACCTGATGGTGCGTGCCGGGAACATGAAGATCGTCGTCGAGAAGGCCACCGGTGTCATCGTCAACACCTCCGGCGGCGGCTGCCCGGACATCCCGTACCTCAACCTGGAGCTCGTCGGCGAGAACATCTTCCGCGCGCCTCGCCCCAAGGATCTGGGTTACACGCTTTGCGGCCTCATGCTCGATCGTGCATTCCTGGAAGCGCGGTCCCTGCTGGGCGGTGAGCAGTCGTGAAGCTGCTTGTTGTGGCCACATATCCGGTCCCCGGCGGCGCGGTCGCTTTCGGACGTGCCGAGCTTGACGAGAGTGGGAACCTGCGTGTGGGCACCACCCATATCCCGACGGCCCAGGGCACCTCGGCGCTGCTCGGCGCTGCATTCGCGGTTGCGGCGCATCTTGAGCTCGAACCGCCGCACGCGCTGCTCGCTGGCGACATCGGTCGCGGCGAGGGCACGCGCGCCGTTCACGAGGCACTCGCCGACGTGGTTGCGGAGTGCCGTCCCGACGTGGTCGCGTTCCACTACATGCAGCCGGTGATGGCGCTCATGCGTCACTCGGTCGACATGCTCGCTCGTTGCGCACCGAACGCGCTGCTCGTGGCCGATGCGGGCGGCATGTATGCCGCCAAGGCCGCGGGACTGGCGCCCCGCTTTGAGCTCATGACGCCCGACGTCGGCGAAGTAGGCTTCCTCGCGGATCCCGACGCCACGCACCCGGCGTACGTGTCGCACTACCTGTTCGGCACCGATGGTTTCGACCCCGAGGCACTTGCGCGTCTCGCCCACGAGCGCGGCGGCTCGGCGCGCGTGCTCCTCATCAAGGGCATGGTCGACCACATCATCGACCGCGGCGAGGTCGTCGGGACCGTTGATGCCCCCAACGTTCCGGAGCTCGAAGCCATCGGTGGAACGGGTGACACGGTCACCGGCCTCGCCTCGGCCCTCCTGGCCGCAGGGTTCCCCACCGTCGACGCTGCGCGGTGCGCCTGCCTCGCCAACCGCGAAGCCGGGCGCGTCATGGGCGCGACGCCCGCCATGCACTCGCGCGACCTCATCGCTGTCCTGCCGGGAGTCCTGCGCGACAACCTCTGCGCGTGGAGCGGCGCCTGCGCTGTGTGAGACAGGGGCTGCGAAAGATCCAGTTCAAGGGCAAGCTGCATATCAAGGTCCACCGGGTCGTCGGGTATCTCATGCTGGCGTTCGCGGTGGTCCACGGGCTTGGCGCGCTCCTGTTCTTCGGCATCATCTGACAACGCGAGAACGGACCCGCTGCCGGGCCCATTCTCGTTTCCGGCGCACGTGCTTATGCGCAGTCGTACAGGTGGATCTGGAGTTGGATGCGATCCTGGTCCGGGATCCCGTCGCCGATCGGCACGCACTCCTCGCCGCAGTCGCGGTCCTGGATCTGGTCCGCTGCCGTCTGGCAGCTGCCATCGCGCAGCCGCAACTGGTCGCAGTCGCCAGCAGCGACCATGCCGAGTGTGGCAGCGAGAAGGACGGTCACCATCGGTACCGCGAACAGCCATCGAAGTTGAGCTCGCATGAGATGCCCCTTTCTCGAACGACACATACACACAGTTGAACGGTCACCGAGGGGGCATGCGATACGCACTGAGCTGATGAAAGGTTGTCCTATGGTGACAAACGGCTGCGAATGAGATGCGGACTGCTGACCGGAGACCGGTCGGAGGCCAGCGCACGCGTCTTGACCTGGCAGCCACGCGCTCACAGTATGGAGCGAACAGTCGCTTACCCTTGGAGACCTCCATGGACAGCACCACCACACCCGCATACGCACCGCCAGCACCGCCCACCGCGCCCGCGCCACCAGTCGTGGCGCCTCAGCCCAAGAAGCGCGGCTGGCTTATCGCACTCATCGTCGTCGGTGCGCTTGTGCTCTTCGGGTGCATCGGCAGCGTGTTCTTGCTGGCGTCCTTCGAAGGCGGCGGCTCCGTCGCTCTCGGCGATAGCATCGCGCTCATCCACCTCGACGGTGTTATCGCGGGCACCGGCAGCACCATGGACGGAGTGATCACGCCCGAGGCCTTCATCGACCAGCTCGATCAGGCTGAGGCCGACGACAGCGTGAAGGCCATCCTTATCCGCGCCGACTCGCCCGGTGGTACGGTCGCCGCGTCGCAGGAGTGCGCGATGGCCATCGAGCGGGTTGAGAAGCCGGTCGTGGTGAGCGTGGGCGACATGTGTGCATCGGGTGCCTACATGGTGGCCAGCCAGTGCGACGAGATCATCGCCGCGCCGGGCTCCTCGGTCGGCAGCATCGGCGTGATCATGGAGATCCCCAACGTCTCCGGCCTGCTTGACAAGGTCGGCGTGGAGTTCACCATCCTGTCCGAAGGCGAGTACAAGGACGCCGGCAGCCCGTACCGCAGCATCACCAACACCGAGTCCGCCATGTTCAAAGAGCAGATGAAGATGGCGTACGACCAGTTCATCGCAGATGTGGCCACCGGCCGGGACATGGACGAGGCCGACGTGCGCGAGCTTGCCACCGGATGGGTATGGCTCGGCACCGAGGCCAAGGAGTTGGGCCTCATCGACTCGCTCGGCAACTACTCGGACGCCGTCGACCGTGCCGCCGAGCTTGGCGGCATCGAGGGCGAGCCCGGCATCGTCACCTTCGAGCCCGAGTACCGGTTCGAGGACCTCGCACTCAGCCTCTTTGGGCTCATCACCAACTCGCCCGCACCCGACGCGGCCTCGCTCGAGCGGATGTCGCTCCCCAGGTAACGTACATACATCGCGTATTGACGGCGTGTACATACGCGCGTAGCGTTCTCCCCGGAGGTGTTCGCCATGTCCGAGGAGCCCGCGCGCTACGGCACCAAGCCCGCCCAGTTCCGACTGCCGCAGTGGGCGCACGAATTCTTGGCCGAGGAGTCGGCCACGTCGTCGGTCACCAAGACCGACGTTGTCGTGCGCGCGCTTGAGGTCTACAAGCGCAAGCGGTTCGAGGAGCTGCTGGCGCAGGGCTACGAGGAAATGGCCGAGGAGGACCTTGCCGAGGTCCGCGCGTGGGACTGCACCCTCATGGACGGCCTGGAGCCCGAGGAGTGGTAGGCCGCCCGAGAAGAGGCGAGGTCTACTGGGCTGATCTTGAGCCAGTCGTGGGGTCCGAGCAGGGCGGCAGGCGGCCTGTTCTCGTGGTCCAGAACGAATTCGGCAACATCCATGCGCGGACGACGATCATCGTCCCGCTCACGACTCGCCGCCCCACCCGGCCGTACCCGTTCATCGTTCACGTGCAGCATCCCGCCCTCGGTCCATCGTCCTGGGCGCACGCGGGCCAGATCCGCACGATCGACAAGGCGCGCCTGCTCCCGGGCCCCATCGCGATGCTGGAAACCGACGTGATGGCCCGCATCGACGAGGCGCTCCGAGTCTCACTCGGCATGTACTAAGGCAGCGCGCACCGCCCGAGGACCTGATACACTGGTGGTGAAAGCAATTCACCACCAGGAGTATCTACCATGACCAAGCTCAACATCTCGATGCCCGAGGAGTTGCTGGCGCGGATCGACGCCGAGGCTGGACTGCTCGGCATCTCGCGCAGCGGCCTCATCCAGGAGGCGTCCACCCTCTACATCGCCCGGTCGCAGTCCGATCGCGAAGCCGAGCAGCGACGGCTTCGGGCGGAGGCTGCGGCCAGGCGCATGAAGCGCATCGGCGCGAAGATGGGCCTGTCGGCCGCGGATGACCCCGTGACGCTGCTAGCCGAGGCGCGCACCGCCGAGGAGTCCCGCCATGATCGCTGACGCGCCCTTTGAGGTCGTTGATGCGAGCGTAGCGGTCAAGTGGTTCATCACTGACGATGAGGGCGGCGTTGCAGAGGCCGACCGGCTGCTCCAGCGCCACATCAACGGCGAGGTCCGCCTGGCGGCTCCGTCACTACTTGTCCACGAGGTGCTCAACGTGTTGCGCCGACCGAGTCGCGCTGTGCCGGATCTGCCGGAAGCGATGCGAGCGCTCTTTGATGTCGGGCTGGTGCTTGTGCCGCCGGACTGCGCACTGATGGTGCGTGCCGCCGAACTGGTGAGCGAGCAAGGACTGTCGACGTTCGATGCCGCATACGCGGCCCTGGCCGAGACGTTCCAGTGTGTGCTGGTCACGGCGGATCGCGGGCTCGCCCGCGCAGCCGGAGAGCGGCTGGAGACGCGGGTCGTGTAGGGTGAGGTAGCAGATGCGGTCCTACTCCTGCGGTGACGCGTCCGAGGAGGCAAGTGCGCGGTTGGCGAGACTACGGACTTCTAGTCGCGGGCTTCCCAATCGTAGTACAGGTCGTTGTACCGGATGGTGTAGACCGCCGAGTTGAGCTGCCCGAGCCTGTTCGACCAGCCCGTGTCCATCAGGCTCCAATACCCCTTTGCCGTGCGCAGTCTGAACAAATCGTGACGCCCCATGAAGAAGTAGGGTGGCTCACTGTCGTCCCAGTAGGCCTCAGTCTGCGTCCAAGAGGTATTGCTGATTGGATACGGCCACCAGTATCGTCCAAGTTGTGTCTCGTCGTAAAAGACGAGCCAGTGAGTCTGGCTGGAAGCGTCCTGTTGAATCCGGAGGGCGTGCCACGCGTCCTCCGGCACCACGATGTCCGAGAACGTCTTCCTGAACTCGTTGCCCGTGTCGTTGTAGTGCGTTCCCTCGGGGTAGACGATGTGAACCATCGGATGGAAATGTCCAGTGCCTCCCTCTTGGCCGATCTCCCACCCGAACGAAACAGGATGACTCGCCGTGGATGCATTCTCATTCTTCAGCTTGACGAGGTAGTATTCACCGAATCGATGCCGATCGATCACGCTGACTCGCGACTGCACTCCTGTTGCACCCATGCTCGTGCAACCCACTGCTGTTGTCGCTGTCCTCACCGCAGCTTCGGCTGGCACCGGCATGCATATCAGAGCAGCGCACAGCATGCCGAGCCCGCCCATCCTGGCCGTGCCACAGCGAATCATGGAACGGACGTTTCGATGACACTCCGGTCAAGATGAAGCAAGCCATTTGCATCAGGGATGAGCCTCGGTTCGACTCCTTGCGCTATCAGGCTCCGTACCTCATCACGATCCTCGGGTGCAACGTCATTCAGTTCAGCAAGTTCGGCCGCCTCATCGGGGCCCAGCTGTGCGGCTGGCGGTCCAGCGGTGCCTCCGCCCCCGAACGCCGGCTCCCGCGCACGGATCTCCGCCGGTGTCATTGACTCGACATCCTTCGCAGATAAGCGCGACGAAATGGCCTGCGCTGTACCCGCGAGAAGTAGTACAGCGCCAGCAGTAGCAAGAACTCGCCAAAAGCGCATTGCCACCGCAGCCACCCCCTCCCCAGGATTTGCGTTCTGGCATCGAGTATTCCCATTATGGTCAAGCGTGCGACCTCACCGCCGCCCGTACCGTTCGACTATCGACTAGCGACCTCACGCAGAACTGGGAGGTGACGCTTCGTATACCGAGATGGTATAGACGGCGAGCTTCGGGTCCTCCGGTCGGCGGTCACTGGTGAGTGGCCCGCCGCGGTCACCTCGGAGTGGTCAACAGGCGCAGCCGCTGCCGCGCCCGATCTGCCCGAAGCGATGCGAGCGCTCTTTGATGTCGGGCTGGCGCTCGTGCCGCCAGCCTGCGAACTGATGGTGGGTGCTGCCGAACTGGTGAGTGAGCAAGGACTGTCGACCTTCGATGCCGCATACGCGGCCCTGGCCGAGACGCTCGGGTGTGTGCTGGTCACGGCGGATCGCGGGCTCGCCCGCGCAGCCGGAGAGCGGCTGGAGACGCGGGTCGTGTAGCGGGATGGGGGCTCTACGGCGAGACACCCCATACCAGATAACGACCATCGTATTCGCCGACATAGACCGTGGCACTCGCGATGACCGACGTCTCTCCCACTGGCCTTATCGAGATCACATAGCCGCGGTCGTTCGGGTCCTCACCCGCCGAGATGACGTCGTCAATCGCCACATCCACCCCCCGGCTGTCTGTTGCTTCCAGCCCGAAGTAGTCCATTCGAATTGCGGGCAGGTCTTCGGCCGTCAGCTCCGGCACGGAAACCTCCACGGCTGCGGAGTCATCACCCGAGACGACTGCTCGTGCGAATCGCTCCACCGCCGCAGAAGGGCTTGGGGCGCCCCGCGGTGTCGAGGGATGGCACCCACACCCCAAGAGAGCGACCAGAATCAGCACGAACCCAACCCACGTGAGTCCCCTGCTGAGTCCACTCATGTGAGTCTCCGTTCAGATGCGGACCTGACGCGACGCGCGTGCCAGCCTCGCGTGCGCGGTGGGCTGACACCTCTATCGACCCGATGGCCAGTCAGTCCAACGAGTAGCCGCCGGTGGCCAGCACCTCACCCTTGCGGCTGAGCATCTCTACCATGGCGCGCCGCACCTGGGGTTTCCCATCAACTTTGAATTCGACCTCATAGCCGAACTCCTGGAGCTCCGTGCTATCACCCAGAACCATGTCCGGAGGCGGAAGCTCGACGCGCCTGACGCTGACGACCTCAACCACGCCTTCGGAGTCAACGGCGAGGTCTTCTTGCCGCATGACCAGAACCTCCTCCTCCGGCCAAGCATGCCCCGTGGCGCGGATGAGCGCGGCTTCATCGCCACCGACCACCCCCTTGATGTAGTCCGCTGCCAGGGTCTCGGGTTCAACGGATCTGCACCCGGCCGCCGAAGCAAGGACCGTCGCACACGACAAGATCGCAACAAGCAGCCACTTTCCGCGAGTTGGTGTGGTTCGTGTCATCAACTGCACCACCTATCGGATCCGAGAGTAGCGAACGTCGCTTGCCATCTTCGACCCGCCGCCTGAGCTGCTGCGCTTGGGACGGCGGCTACCGAACGGATTCGCGAGAACGAGGCGTACGGTGCCCGGCCACTGCACTCCATCCGCGTATAGCCCCACTGCCTTGAACTTGGCGGTAACCGCGCGAACCCAGTGAGACTCGCACCTCATCGAGAAGCTCAAGAGCATGGATGTGTTTCGCTGACCACTCACCGCGCTCGATGCGGTGCTGGTAAGCACTCTGCCATCGTAGGCCTTCCCGGCGCCATCCCGCATTCGTCGGGTAAGCCGACCGCTCAGCCATGCATCTGTCGACCTGGACATGGATCCTCGGATGTACCCGTACACTCTCAAGACCCCGTCTCTGAATACCCAGTGCGCGACAAGTTCCGTGGTGCCAATCTGCTTTGCCTCAGGAACCAGAACCGATGTCACCGCATCCGCGACGAACTCCCGGTTCGCTTGGGTGAGCATCCAGAATGTAGCTTCGCACTTGGTCCCGGTAATCCAATGACTGCTTGAGACTCGCTTCGACCACAGCCCACTCGGATCCACTTTCCCCACCGGGTCCCCGCCGCAGTACTGGTACGCGCTCTCCTCGCCGTCGGCCTTGGCGGGGTCCTTCGTGATGAACTGCGCGGTCGCCGGGTCATAGTAGCGCTGGGAGCAGTAATAGAGCCCCGAGAAGTCATCGTAGCAGTATCCCGCGTAGCGGAGCACGTTCGCCTCCGCGATCGCTCCTGCAAGTGCGGCGGAGACCGTGGCGGTCCCAGTCGTCGCGACCGCGCCCGGGTTCCCGTAGGCGTCGTACGTCATGAGGGCGAAGGGGACGCCTGATGCGTCCACGAGCTCGGAAGTGTCCCCACGGTCCGTCGTGACGAACCCGAAGGCGACAGGCGCGCTCGTCTCACTGCCGGCGAAGACACCGGCGTACGGGCCCCCAGCGGCGTCTGACAGGTACGTCACACTCCACGTGGTCCCGTCACTCCGCTCGGCTGCAAGCGCGAGCAAGGAGAGCCCCTCGTATGTGAAGGTCGAAGTCGTGGTGACGCTGGCGCTCGTTACGACCGAACGTGAGCGCTGACCGTACGCGTCGTAGGCGAATGCCGCGGAGATGCCGCGTGCGGTGTCCGTGTAGGTGATGAGACGGTCCGCGTCATCGAAGCCGTAGCGCACGGCGGAAGGCGCAGCGGGCGTGCCTGAGGTGACGCGGCGTCCCCTGGAGTCGAAGTCAAAGACCGTCGTGGTCGTCGTGCCGGATACGATGGCCGAGATGCGGTTCGACACCCCGTACTTGAGCGTGGCCGTCGGCTCGACGCCGCGCTTGATGCCCGTGAGGTTGCCGGAGCCATCCTCGTAGGCGTAGTGCGTCGTCGGCATGCCGGTGATGGTCGCGGTCTCGAGCCGGCCCTCGGGCGTGTAGGTGTAATCCGCGGTCCATTCCGTATGCGGGCCGAACTGGTAGACGGCGGTCTCGCTCACCTTGCGGCCGGTCGTCCCGTACATCCGCTCGATGCCATCCTCGCCTTGTGCGGCATACCCGTAGCCGGTCTCCTCATCGATCCGTCCCGAACCGTCGTAGAAGAGCTCCCTTGTGAGCGTCCCTAGCCTGAATCAGTTCCGAGAGGCAGCACTCCGGGACAGGCTGACGTCTCTCACGCCTCACTCCCGCCCGTACCGCTCCGTCCTTGCATGGCCTACAATGCACGCATGGCAGCGCGAGCAGGGGCGTCGCGCGCCGCGTTCGGTGGTAAGCCCCACGACGCATCCCGAAAGGACGCCGCGTGTCACTTCCCCAACTTGTCCCCGACGCACAGGGCAAAGTGCGCGATATCTTCGACCTGGGCGATCGCCTTCTCATCATCGCCACCGACCGCCTCAGCGCCTTCGACGTCATCCTGCCCGACCCCATCCCGTACAAAGGCGAAGTCCTCACCAAGATCTCGCTCTTCTGGTTCGACCACCTGCGCGATGTCGTGCCCAACCATCTCATCTCGGCCGACACGTGCGATCTGCCCGAGGAGTACATCGACCACGCTGGCACGTTTGCCGGTCGCATGATGCTCGTGAAGAAGGCCACGGTCTTCCCGGTCGAGTGCATCGTGCGCGGGTACCTGGCGGGTTCGGGCTGGAAGGAGTACCGCGAGCACGGCACCGTCTGCGGACAGGAGCTCCCGGCCGGACTCGTCGAGTCGCAGAAGCTGCCCGAGCCCATCTTCACGCCGTCGACCAAGGCCGATATCGGCGATCACGACGAGAACATCAGCTTCGAGCGCATGGTCGAGATCATCGGCGCTGAGCACGCCTCGGCACTCCATGATGCGTCGATCGCGCTCTACACCCGCGCGGCCGAGCATGCCCGCAACTGCGGCATTATCATCGCCGACACCAAGTTCGAGTTCGGCCTGGTCGATGGCCAGGTCACGCTCGTAGACGAGGTCCTCACACCCGACTCGTCGCGCTTCTGGCCGTCGGAGACCTACGAGGCCGGACACGGCCAGCCCAGCTACGACAAGCAGTTCGTGCGCGACTGGCTGGAGGCGAGCGGCTGGGACAAGAAGGCGCCCGCGCCTGTCCTCCCCGAGGACATCATCGTGGTCACCGCCGAGAAGTACATCGAGGCCTACGAGGCCATAACGGACGAACCGTTCGTCCCCGAGGGAGACTGACATGGCCCGCAGAAGCCCGACGAACCCTCGCTACGGCAAGGACGCCAAGGTCGGGTCCACGCGCCGGAGCGCATCATCCCTCAAGCCCAAGCGCGAGGCGGGAGAGACCGGCTCAAAGCCCGTCCCCAAGGCCAAGCCTAAGAGCGACGCCAAGAAGGCTCGGCCGAGCATGTCCGAGATCATGCCCACCTCACCCGAGATCAAGAAGTGGCGCACCATCTGGTACGCGCTGCTTGCGATCATGATCGCGTCCTGGCTCGTGGAGATGTACTGGCCCGGACTCAGGACGAATCAGACGGCCCAGGTCGTTGGGCTCGCCATCACCAGCGGTGCGTTCCTTGCGGCGATGTACATCGAGCTCGTCAAGATCAGGTCGCTGCGCAAAGCGCTTATCGAGGAGCAGAAGGCGGCCAAGAAGAAAGGCAAGTCGTGAGCTTCAGAGAGCTGCCGCGCCACGTACGCGTGCACATGATCATCGGCTGGATCGGGATGGTGCTCGCAGGCCTCGGAATACTCGGCTTCATCTTCTCGTTCAACGACGTGGCGGGCCCGTCCCGCTGGGCAAACGACGTCAACCGCGATATCCCGTGGTTTGCCTACATCTCGATCTTCACGTGGGCGGCAGGTATCCTCCTTGCCTGGTACGGTCGGCATCGGATCAACATCGCGGTGCGCAAGCGTCAAGACGAGCTTGCCGGTGCCGCCAAGGTGGACCTCGACTGAAGGGGCGGTAAGCGTGGCGCGATTTGAGATCTATGTGACGTACAAGAAGGGCATCTTCGACCCGCCTGGCGCCACAGCCGAGCGCGCGCTGCAGAACCTGGGCTACTCGGAAGTCTCCTCGGTCAAGATCGGCAAGTACATCCAGCTCGAGGTGGCCGATGGCACGCCCGAGGCCCGCGTGCGCGAGATGTGCGACCGGCTGCTGGCCAACCCGGTCATCGAGGACTACCGCATCGAGACCGTCGGGGAGGCGTAGGGCATGCGCTTTGGCGTTGTCATCTTCCCGGGCTCCAACTGCGAGCAAGACGTCATCCACGCGGCGAGGGTCCTTGGCCACCAGGCCGAGTTCGTCTGGCATGGCGACACCGACCTCACCGGCTTTGACGCGATCGTGCTCCCGGGTGGGTTCAGCTACGGCGACTACATCCGCTGCGGCGCGGTGGCGCGCTTCTCGCCGGTCATGGCCGAAGTGATCCGCTTCGCCGAGGCGGGACGCCCCGTGCTTGGCATCTGCAACGGCTTCCAGATCCTTGCCGAGGCGCATCTGCTCCCAGGCGCGCTCCTGCGCAACAGTGGCCTCAAGTTCATCTGCCACTCGGTGCCGCTGCGTGCCGAGGAGAGCGTGTGCCAGTGGCTCGACGTGGCGCCCGGCACGGTGCTGCACATCCCCGTGAACCACAACGAAGGCAACTTCATCTGCGATGCCGAGACGCTCGAGCGTCTCAACGCCAACGGGCAAGTCGTGCTGCGCTACTGCGAGCCCGACGGTACGCGCGCGGCGGGCGGCAGCGCCCCCAACGGCGCGCTCGACGACATCGCCGGCATCTGCAACGAGCGCGGCAACGTGTTCGGTCTGATGCCGCACCCCGAGCGGGTCGTGGACCCGGCGATCGGCGGCACCGACGGCCGTCACGTGTTTGAGAGTATCGTCCGCAACCTTGAGGCGGTGGCAGGCTAGATGCATCCCGACACCCTTACCGGACCGCTCGCGATCTTCTTGCAGGGACTCGCATTCGTGCTCGTCGCGGGTGCGCTCTTTGTGCTCGTGCACGCGCTCGGCCGCAAGGCGGAGCGGTGGAAGCATTCCTGGTCGCGCTGGGTATGGGTGGTGCTGGCCGCCGAGTACATCCTCGCGTTCGCGGGGGAGTTCATCTTCAAGAACGAACTTGCGGCAACCATCTTCGGCATCTCATACATGGTCGCCCTCGTCGTTGACGTCGCCTACCTGTTGCGGGTGGTGTTCCCGGCTAGACGCGAGGCGCCTGCGGCCGAAGCGCCCGCCGTCGAGGGACCCGAACAGTCGGCGCAAGAGCCGCCCGAGGACCTCACGTTCGAGTAACGCGCCGACGCGCGGCCCGCCGGGTTGGTGTCTCTCGATTCCAGGCGCTTCGCGTATGGCCCCGCCGGTAGGTCGACCATCCGGCAACGGCACTCACTCGATTGCTATTTACAAATCCGCTATGTAGACGATAATAGTGGCTACCTGTTCGCACGGTGCAGGATGGTGGTCATGGACGTCAACCGCATGCGTCGGAGCCCTTCCGGACACGTTGTCCTCGCTGGCGATGGCAAGGGCCGCTACTCTGCCTTTGTCCCGTCGCCCCTCCCGCCACAAATCAGCCTCAGCATGGAACTTGCCGGGGCGTTGTCCAGGGCTGACTACGCTCTCGGGCAACTGGCCGGGCACGGCCGGAACATCCCCAACCCGTCGCTCCTCATCCGCCCCTTCATGCGCAAAGAGGCGGTCCTGTCGTCTCGCATCGAAGGCACCCAGGCAGATCTCAAGGACGTCATGCTCCTTGAGGCTCAGCAACAAAGTCTGCCGGGCTTTGAGGACGGACGCACGCACGACGCGCAGGAAGTCCTGAACTACGTCATGGCGCTTGAATGGTCCCTCGCAAACCTCGACACGCTGCCCCTGAGCCTCCGGCTGATTCGGGAAACGCATCGCCGGCTGGTTGAGGGCGTACGGGGCGGGTACGCCGCGCCTGGAGAGTTCAGATCGACACAGAACTGGATCGGATCGCCGGGCTGCACCCTAGACCAGGCGACATACGTTCCGCCTCCACCCTACGAGATGATGCAGTCGCTGGCAGATCTCGAAACGTACCTCCACGAGGACGACGCCTACCCGGCGCTGATTCGTCTGGGACTGATCCACTACCAGTTCGAGGCGATCCATCCGTTCATCGACGGTAACGGCCGCGTAGGGCGCCTTCTTCTCACACTGCTGCTCTGCTACTGGGACTTGCTGCCGCAGCCCCTGCTCTACCTGAGCGAGTACTTCGAGCGCCATCGCGATGAGTACTACTCCCGGTTGCTGGCCGTGAGCGAGAGCGGGCAGTGGGAGTTGTGGCTCATCTTCTTCCTAACAGGTGTCACCGAGCAGGCCGATGATGCAACGGCGAAGTCCCGGCAGCTTCTCGATCTTAAAGCGGAATTCACGAGTCGGGTGTCGCAGGCCTCGGGCTCGGCCCTGGTTCTCAAGTTGGCGGATGAACTGTTCTCAACGCCGATCATCACCATCAACCAGGCGACCGAGCGTCTGGACTCGAACTACCAGGCGGTACGCCGCGCAATCACGACACTCGTTGACCTTGAGATTCTGAGCGAGGCAACCTGGCAGAGACGTCCCAGAATCTACATCGCTACCCGGATCATGGGAGTGCTGGAGAGCTAGTTATCAGAAGCGTGCGTTCTATGATAATTGCGCTATCGCTATTATCACCGGGCGAGAACTGGAGTCTCCGATTCTTCGCCCCGTCCCTCAGCCTGCGGCCTTCTTCACGAGCGCGGCGATCGTTTTCTCCTCGGCGGGCGTGAGTTCGGTAAGCGCGTAGGCGACCGGCCACAGGTTGCCGTCATCAAGCATGGCGACCTCGTTGAAGCCGAGCGTCATATAGCGCTCCTTGAACTTGTCCGTCCCGCGGAAGAAGACCAGCACCTTGCCGTCCTTGGCGTACCCGGGCATTCCGTACCAGAGCTTGGGTGCAAGCTCCGGTGCGGTCTCCTGGATGATCGCGTGAAGGCGCATGCCCGCGCTCAGGTTCGGTTCGGTCCATTCGGCTATGGTCTCAAGCACGGCGGCTTCGCCGTCGACTTTCTTGGTGGTCTTCCTGGCTGTGCTGGTCTCGTCTGCAGTCATCTCCGAGCTCCGATCGTGTGATGGTAGCACCCATATATTCCCTGCTCAGCCGCCCCTTAACCGCTCATCCGCGCGCGCGGCACCCCTCGGCCCCGCCGCCGCCCGACTCCTCCCGCTGCGCCCTCTCTCCTCGGGTACAATGGCGGCATACCCGACCGCCACGCCCCAAGGAGCACCGCTGATGCGTGAGGATCTCAGCCCCGAACTTGCCCCGCAGCTCGCTGTCGAGCTGGGCCTCAAGCCAGCCGAGTACGAGCACGTCGTCGAGATCCTCGGCCGGACGCCCACCATCACCGAGCTCTACATGTACTCGCTCATGTGGAGCGAGCACTGCAGCTACAAGCACTCGCGAAAGGCGCTTCGCATGTTCCCCAGCGAGGGCCCCGCGGTACTGCAGGGCCCCGGCGAGAACGCCGGCGTGATCTCGGTCGGCGACGGCTGGGCGGTCGCATTCAAGATGGAGTCGCACAACCACCCGAGCGCCATCGAGCCCTACCAGGGCGCGGCAACCGGCGTTGGCGGCATCATCCGCGACATCTTCACCATGGGCGCGCGTCCGATCGCCTCGCTTGATTCACTCCGCTTCGGCACCCTGGACAAACCTCGCCAGCGCTACTTGTTCGAGGGCGCGGTCGCTGGCATCGGCGGCTACGGCAACTGCCTCGGCGTGCCCACCGTTGGCGGCGAGGTCTACTTTGACGAGGCGTACGAGGGCAACTGCCTCATCAACGCCATGTCGATCGGTCTCATGCGCGAGGAGAAACTCACCCGCGCGACCGCGTCGGGTCCCGGCAACCTGGTGCTGCTCATCGGCTCCACCACCGGCCGCGACGGCATCGGTGGCGCATCCACGCTGGCCAGCCAGGAGTTTGACGAGAAGGCCGAGGACAAGCGCCCCAGCGTGCAGGTGGGCGACCCGTTCGAGGAGAAGCTGCTCATCGAGGCGTGCCTCGAGCTGCTCGATGGCGGCCTGCTTGTAGGCCTCGGCGACCTTGGCGCAGCGGGACTGACCTCCTCGGCAAGCGAGATGGCGAGCCGCGGCGGCGTGGGACTCGACATCGACGTCGCCAAGATCCCCGCGCGCGAGGACGCCATGAAGCCGTTCGAGTTCATGGTCTCCGAGAGCCAGGAGCGCATGCTCGCCGTGGTCGAGCCCGAGAAGCTCGACGCTGCGCAGACCGTGTGCACCAAATGGGGCCTGCGCTCCACCGTCATCGGCACGGTCACCGACACCGGCCGGTTCGTGGTCAGCGAGGGCGACGAGATCGTGGCCGATATGCCCGCGGCCACGCTCGCCCACGACGCGCCCATCTACGACCCGGTAATGACGCGGCCCGCGTACCTCGACGAGCTCCAGGCCTTCGACCCGCTCACCGAGATCGAGCACCCCGAGAACACGTACGTGCTCGAAGACACGCTGCTAGCGCTGCTCGCCAGCCCCAACATCTGCTCGCGCCGCTGGATCTGGGAGCAGTACGACCACCAGGTCATGCTCAACACGGTCGTTCTCCCCGGCAGCGACGCCGCCGTCCTCCGCATCGGTGACACCGGCCGGGGAGAGATGACCACCCGCGCGATCGCGGTCTCGTCCGACTGCAACGGCCGCTACTGCTACCTCGATCCGTACGTGGGCGCGCAGATCGCGTTTGCCGAGGCAGCCCGCAACGTGGCCTGCTCGGGCGGCGTACCGGCAGCCATCACGGACTGCCTCAACTTCGGCAACCCTGAGAAGCCCGAGGTGTTCTGGACGTTCTACGAATCGGTCCGCGGACTCTCGGACGCGTGCAAGGCCTTTGGCGTGCCGGTCATCTCCGGCAACGTGAGCTTCTACAACGAGAGCTTCGGCAGCCCGATCTACCCCACGCCGACGGTCGGCCTTGTCGGCCTCATCGACGACGTTGCCAAGCACTGCACGATGTCGTTCAAGAACGCCGGCGACGTGGTGGTGCTCATCGGCGAGACCGGTGCCGACCTGGGCGGAAGCGAGTACCTCAAGTTCATCCACGACGTCGTCGCCGGACGTCCCCCGGCGCTTGATCTCGAGCTGGAGCAGGCCGTGCAGCGCACCGTCATCGAAGCGATCGCCGCGGGCATTCTTTCCTCGGCACACGACTGTTCCGAGGGCGGCATTGCGATCACGCTCGCGGAGAGTTGCATCGCCGGCGGTATCGGCTGCGACATCCATCTGGACACCGAACTCCCCATGGCCGTGGAGCTGTTCTCGGAGACGCAGAGCCGCATCGTCGTGAGCGTTCCCGAGGACAGCGCCGAAGCCCTTTTCGAGCTCTGCCTCGCGCACGAGGTGCCGTACTCGGTCATCGGTACCGTCGGCGGTGACGGGCTGGAGATCGAGGGCATGGCAAGCCTGTCACTCAAGGAGCTGCGCAACGCCTGGGAGCCCACGCTCGAGCGGCTCGTGCACGGCGATATCGTTCCCGAGGAGCTGCACGAGGGATAGTCGTTCTGGCGTCCATGGGGCGGCAAGAAGGGCGCGGCCGCGGGCGCCTTTCGTCCGTGACGCGCTCCGAGTCGCGGTAGCGTGCTATCCTACTCCGCATCAACCCCTTTCCAGCGCGTGAGGATGTTTCTCCTGTCATGACTCACAAGCCACCGCACGATGATTGGATCTTGAGCGAAAGCCCCGACCGCCCCGAGGAGGCGTGTGGTGTCTTCGGGGTGTACGCGCCCGGGGAGGACGTCGCGCGGCTCACGTACTTCGGTCTGCACGCCCTGCAGCATCGCGGGCAGGAGTCGGCAGGGATCGCGGTTGCCGACGGGCACACCCTTACCGTCACCAAGAACCTAGGATTGGTGCCGCAGGTCTTCAAGGAAAGCGACCTCGCCACCCTGCAGGGACACGTGGCCATCGGCCACACGCGCTACTCCACCACAGGCTCCAGTTCGCGCTGGGAGAACGCGCAGCCGATGGTGTCATCCATCGGTCCCAACATGATCGCGCTGGCGCACAACGGCAACCTGGTCAACACCGTCGAACTCCGGCAGGGCCTCAAAGGCAGAGGCGTTCGCTTCCGCTCCACCACAGACTCCGAGGTCATCACCTCGCTTGTCGACCATTTCACGCAGCGGCACAGCTCCATCCGCGGCGGCATCATGGAGACCATGCGTCTCATCGACGGTGCGTACTCGGTCGTTCTCATGTCCGAGGAGACCCTGTACGCCTTTCGCGACCCGCACGGGGTTCGGCCGCTCTCTATCGGCCGGCTGGGCGACGGCTGGGTCGTGGCTTCCGAGACGTGCGCGCTCGACATCATCGGCGCCGAGTACGTGCGAGACGTGGCGCCCGGAGAGATGATCCGCATCGGCGCCGACGGACTTACCGCCGAGCAGGCGGTCCCCGCAAAGCGGCAGGCGCTCTGCATCTTCGAATTCGTCTACTTCGCGCGTCCCGACAGCGTGCTTAATGACTGTAGCCTCTACGAGGCGCGGATGCGTATGGGCGCTGCGCTTGCGCGGTCCGCCCCGGCGGACGCGGACCTGGTGATCGGCGTGCCGGACACCGGCGCACCGGGCGCCGTCGGCTACGCCAAGGAGAGCGGCATCCCATACGGCGAGGGACTGGTGAAGAACCGCTACATCGGGCGGACGTTCATCTCGCCGACGCAGTCGCTGCGCCAGCAAGGGATACGCCTCAAGCTCAATCCCATGAAGCATGTCATCAAGGGCAAGCGGCTCGTTGTGGTCGACGACTCCATCGTTCGCGGCAATACCACGCGCAAGCTCGTGGCGCTGCTCCGCGAGTCGGGTGCGGCCGAGGTCCACATGCGCATCACGTCGCCGCCGGTCGTGTGGCCATGCTTCTACGGCATCGACACAGACACGCAGGAACAGCTCATCGCTGCGACCAAGTCGGTCGAGGAGATCCGCGAGCACATCGGCGCCGACTCGTTGGCGTACCTCTCGGTTGGCGACATGGTCGCTTCGACGGGACGCCCGGACGATGAGTACTGCCTCGCGTGCTTCACGGGCGACTACCTGATCGACATCCCCGACTCGGTCAAGCGAGGTAAGCTCAGCCTGGAGCCGGTGGGGTGACGGTCCCGGTCGTGCTCGCCGCCGTCGCAGACGGTGTGAGGCTGGGCGTGCAGTTCAACCCGCTGTTCGCGACGATCGGCTCGGCCATCGCGGCGGCACTCCTCGGCTACCCTAAGGCCCCGGTCGAGCGCAGGTTCACCGCCGGCGCGGTCATCGTGATCGCATGGCTCACGGGTGACGGACTCCGCATCCTTGGCCGCGCTCGCGACACTATCGACGGTATCGGCGCGCTCGGCAACTCGGTTTCGGGCTGGAGTCTGCTCGGGTTGTGGGCGCTCGTCAGCATCGCACTTGGCTACGTGCTCCCGATGCTCGTGGGCGTCGCCGTCGGGCGCCGCGTCACGTTCGGTACCGGTTGGCTGGCTGCCGCCACCATCGCTATCGCCGTGTCACTCGCGCTTGCTACACTCCTTGGAGGGATCACCTTCTAAGTTGTCGGATGAGTAACGGCACAAGGAATCGGCGCTGTTTCCGAGAACTCTTGGGGTGTATTCATGATCTTTGGGGATTTCTCGCCGACAATCGGGTCGGCGACCTTTCTTGGGGAGGGGACCATGAGGGGTAGGACAGGTGTGTTCGCACGCGCTCTGTGGCTTGCCGTCGCGATGGCTCTGGTTGTCGGCATGGTGCCGGCAGCGGGCTTCGCCGGGGAGCCGGCACGGGGCAAGATGGTATCCAGGTACGAGGTCGAAGGTTCGGGCACCAGAGGGGTAGCCGGACCGCTGCAGACCATGGACGCCAGGCGGACCGTGGTCCGTTGGGCGCCGGGCGTGCAGGCAGAGCAGATCAAGGCGGCCGGCGAGCAGATCGGCTTCAGGGTGCTGCGGGCATCGCAGCGACTGGGCTACACGCTCGTGGAGCCCACGCGTAAAGGACTCACTCCGGCCGATCTGGCCGCGGAACTCAAACGAGCGCGGCTGGCAGTCCGGGCCGACGCCGAGAAGGTGTTCTCGGTCGCCTCGCTCCCGGTTCCCAACGACCCGTACTTCTCGGGGCAGTGGGCGCTTCACAACACCGGTCAGACGGGCGGCACGCCCGACGCCGACATCGATGCGCCCGAGGCCTGGGCAGTCAACGGTACCGGATCCGATGACGTGATCGTGGCGGTGGTAGACACGGGTGTCGACATCTCACACGAGGACTTGCGCAACAACATCTGGCGCAACCCCGGCGAGATCGCCGGCAACGGGCGTGACGACGACGGCAACGGCTACGTCGATGACGTCAACGGGTTCGACTTCTACATGTACGACGGGACCGTCTACGACCAGCAGGACGGCGATCAGCACGGCACGCACGTGTCCGGGATCATCGGCGCCGAGGGCAACAACGGTATCGGCGTGTCGGGCGTCAACCACGACGTGACCATCATGCCCGTCAAGTTCCTCGGCCCAGGTGGCGGCGGCGAGTTCGAAGGCGCCGAGGCACTCATGTACGCGGTCGACAACGGCGCTCAGGTCATCAACTGCTCCTGGGGGGGCCCGTACTCGCTCGTCATCGATGAGGCCCTGCAGTACGCGGCGGACCATGGCGTGGTCGTGTGCGTGGCGGCCGGCAACGACATGATGGACGTCGACCAGAGCCGGGACTCGTTCTACCCGGCTTCCTCCAACGCCGAGACCGTCATAACGGTTGCTTCGACGGATCACAACGACGACCTGTCGTTCTTCTCCAACTACGGTGACGAGACCGTTGAGCTGGCGGCACCGGGCGAAGAAGTCACGTCCACGCTGCCGTACGACGTCGTCGGCGTGTACGTCAACGACCTCCCGTTCAAGGTCGCGTTCCTCGCGTTTTGCGCCGAGGGCATAGTACCCGCCTCGGCAGGCAAGGCGGCGGTCACCGGCTCGCTCACACAGCTGGGAGCCGCGGTGTCGACCCCGATCGTCATCGTCGATGACAGCCTGCCGACCGAGATGGGTGAGGTCGCAGGTGAGCGGCTCGGCTTCTATACCGACACTCTCGCCGCTGCTGGCTACACCGCGGTGACGACCTGGTCGACCGAGAGCAAAGGCACACCTCCGCTCTCGGCGCTTCAGGGCAAGATCGTCGTATGGTTCACGGGCGCTGTGCCCGCTGGCTGGTACGCAGCCAACACGCTCAACATGGCCGACACGGCGGTCCTCAAAGATTACATGGACAACGGCGGGCGCCTGCTACTGGCAAGCGGTGAGGTCGCAGCGGACGTCCTGTGGTTCGACGAGGAGTTCATGATCGAGTACATGCACGTGTTACCGAACGACCAGGCCACATGGGGTACGGCTCTTCGCGGCACGCCGGGGACGCCGTTCTCCGGTATCACCGGCGCGCTAGCACCCGAGTACGCCACGCCATACGAGGCCAAGTGGCCAGCGGGCAGCGACCCTCTCTACCTCATCGACGAGGTGGCGAAGCCCATCTTCGAGATGGGTGGCTACGGACCGCTCAGCGGAACGTCGATGGCGACACCGCAGGTCACGGGCGCGGCGGCACACATTCTCTCAGTGGCGCCGGATGCCGATGCTGCCGAGATCAAGGCCCGGATCGAGAACACTGCCGAGCCATTGGCGTCGCTCGAGGGCATGGTCAACAGCGGCGGCCGCCTGGATCTGGCTCGAGTGTTCGACACGTACCCGGGCCGCCCGACCATCTCCGCGCCAGTCACAGGCGATGTCCTGCGGGCCAACCAGCCGTCCACGCTGGCGTGGACACCCGCGTTCGGTGGCTCGACCGAGGCCACGTTCGACGCCGAGATCGGTATCCCGTTCTCGGCATGGACCGAGGACTTCAACGATGGTGACCTCGCGGGATGGGAGATCAGCGGAAACCACTCCTGGGATACCACGACCGGTGCCTACGAGGGCGATTACGCTCTGTGGAGCGGCACACCGTCACCGGGGAACATCGGCTCGGCGCAAACGACCGTCACCGTGCCCAGCGGTGGGGGCACGGTTTCGCTGTGGGCCAAGATGTCCGCCGCGGAGCCCATGATGACGTGGGGTTCCGTCTACATGGATGGCGTCTGGATCGCCGACATGTACGAGACGACCGACTGGACCCGTTTCGAGGCGACGGTCCCGGAGGGCGAGCACGCCCTATGGGTTGAATACTACGTTGATGAGTTCGTCTCAGAATCCTCGCAGGACTACTTCGCAATCGACAACATCACCGTAAACGGGCACGACTGGGAGGTCCTCGGGTCGACGGACGCCGGTGACTACGACCTTGGATTCACCGCACCGGACATGGATACAGACGATCTGTGGTTCCGCGTTCGCGGCAACCTCAACGGCGTCTCGTCCGGGTGGGCGTACTCCAAGAACGTGAAGGTCAGCTCGGACTTCGTGGCGCCCGCCGCACCGACGGCATTCACTGCGGTGGCCGGCACCGACGGTGACGCCACCCTGTCCTGGACCGATCCTGCCGATGCCGACTTCGCGTACACGCGTGTCCTCAGGAGCCTCGACGGCTCACCGGCCGGCCCGGACGATGCCGGTGCCGTGATCGTCTACGAGGGTACCGGCGGCGAGTTCTACGACGTCGGTCTTGCGGCCGGCACCACGGCGTACTACACCGCGTTCGCCGTTGACGGGGACATGAACTGGTCCGATGGCGCGTCCGCCGATGCCGACATCGTGGACACGTCGGGACCGGATCCGGTCGCGTTCCTCGAAGCGAGCATGTTCGAAGGTGCGGTCGCAGTGAGTTGGATGAACCCACCTGTCTGGCAGGTCGCTGGCGTCAAGGTTCTGCGACGCACGGACGGCTATCCCACGTCGTTCGACGACCCCCAGGCGGCCGTGGTCTTTGACGGACCCGGCGCGTACGTGTCCGACTACGACGTCATGTCCGAGCCGGACGGCACCACCGCGTACTACGCCGTCTATGCCTACGATGCGTCGATGAACATCTCGGACGCGGCGACCGTCAGTCTCACGATCGACGTCACGCCGCCCGAAGGCTACACGTACTTCATCGGCCTGGACTCGTACTACAGCGACCTGACAGGCCAGGAGCTGTTCTTTGCCGCAGGCACCGTGGTCACGCTCGGTATCGATGTGGCCGACGCAGTAGAAATGCGCTTCAACCAGGGAGAAGGCTGGAGCGAGTGGGAGGACTACGCCACCGAGAAACCGTTCACGCTTCCGGCGATCGATGGGGTCAACGTCGTCTTGGGCGAGTTTCGGGATGCGGCCGGAAACCTGCTGCAGACCGAGAGTTCGGTCTACTACGACATCCTCGCGCCGTTGGCGCCTACCGGCGTCGCCGCCTCCAACTGGAACTACGGGGTGCGCCTGGTCTGGGACTTCCCTGAAGACGAGTCGGTCGTGGGATGGAATGTCTTCATGGCCGAGAACGAGGCGGGACCGTGGACCAACCTCACCGAGGAGTACGCTGTTCAGTGGCCGGAGTACACGGCTGGCGGACTGACTGCTGGTGAGACCTACTACTTCAAGGTCACCGCGATCGATGGTGTGGGGCATGAGAGTCCTGCCTCCGAGATTGCCAGCGCGACGCCTTCAGAGGGTGTCGTACGGCTCTCGGGCAACGATCGTTATGCGACGGCTATCCAGATCACATCCGAGGCGTTTGACACCGCCGACGCTGTGGTACTCGCGTCGGGCGCCGACTACGCCGACGCGCTCGGCGCGTCAGGGCTTGCAGGCGCGCTTGAGGCGCCGGTGCTGCTTACGGAGCCCGGTCGTCTCAGCGCCGGTGTTGCCGATGAGATCGAGCGTCTGGGCGCCACTCGCGTTGTCATCGTGGGTGGAGAGAAGGCCGTCTCGGCCGCGGTCGAAGATGCGCTCGATCCCGCGCTCGAGGTCGAACGTCTGGCGGGTGCCAACCGCTTTGAGACGTCCGCCTGGATCGCCAGGGCCATCGCGACGGAGCTTGGGGACGAGTTCTCAGGCGAGGCGTTCGTGGCCAACGGCTTCGGTTACGCCGACGCCCTTGCCGCCGCGCCGGTCGCGTATGCGGCGAGTATGCCGATCCTGTTGGTGGCCCCCGACTCGACACCGGATGTCATCGCAAACGTGGCAGAGGACGTCGGCATCGTCTCGACCTACGTGCTCGGCGGCGAAGCCGCTGTTGGCGACGAGGTCGCCGAGGACATGGGCGCCGACCCAGACTCGCGTCTTGGCGGCGCAAACCGCTACGACACAGCCGCGATGATCGCGGACTTCGCGTATGGAACGGGTCTGAATGACTTCCGCGTGGTCGGGGTCGCCACGGGCACCGGCTTCGCCGACGCACTCGCGGGCGGCGCGGCCATCGGCAAGCAGGGCGGCGTGCTGTTGCTCACCGATCCGAACGCACTGAGTGCCGCGACGGAAGAGGCGCTGGCGATGCACGCCTACGAGACCGAGAGAGTCGATGTCTTCGGCGGGCCAAACGCCGTGAGTGACGACGTCATGCAGCAGATCATCGATGTGTTCGCAATGGGCGGCGCTCTGTAGGCGCTGTTCGCAACGATGCGAGAGGGCCCGGAGGAGACCCCGGGCCCTCTTCTTTTCGACCGCGGCGCGCACTCCTCGGCTAGAATGTGTGTGTACAATCGTGCCGAGGGAGGATACGTATGTCCGACACGCCCGACACGCCCATCTCGTATCGCGATGCCGGCGTCGACATCGACGAAGGAGCACGGGCGGTCGAACGCATCCGTGAATCCGTGCGCTCGACATATCGCCCCGAGGTGATCGGCGACATCGGAGGATTCGGCGGCATGTTCTCGGCCGCCGCATTCAAGGACATGGCCGATCCCGTGATGGTGAGCGGGACAGACGGCGTTGGCACCAAGCTCAAACTCGCGCAGCTGCTGGACCGCCACGACACCGTGGGCATCGACCTTGTGGCGATGTGCGCAAACGACATCCTGGTCACGGGTGCCGAGCCGTTGTTCTTTTTGGACTACGTGGCAGCCGGCAAGCTCGACAGCGAGCGCATGGGCGCGATCGTCGGTGGTATCGCCGAGGGCTGCCGCCAGGCGCGCTGCTCGCTTATCGGCGGAGAGATGGCCGAGCACCCCGGCACCATGGATCCGGACGATTACGACCTGTCGGGGTTTTGCGTGGGCGTTGTGGACCGGCCCAAGGCTATCACCGGCGAGGACATCGGCCCCGGAGACGTCGTCTTAGGACTGGCGTCGAGCGGCGTGCACTCCAACGGATTCTCCCTGGTGCGCAAGGCGCTGGTTGAGGGTCATGAGAGCGAACTGGAGCTGCCGCGGGTCGACCTGGGCGGCGTCGCGCTCGGCGACGCACTGCTCGCGCCGACGCGCATCTACGTTGCGTCGATTCTGGCGCTGCTGGCGGCGGGTATACCCGTGAAAGGTATGGCGCACATCACCGGCGGTGGCATCACGGAGAACCTCAACAGGGTGCTGCCGGATGGCTGTGATGCGCGCGTGGTGCGTCGAGCGTGGCCCGTGCCGCGAGTGTTCGCGATCGTGCAGGACGCTGCCTCGCTTGCGGATGACGAGATGTACCGGACGTTCAACATGGGGATCGGGTTCGCCGTGGTGCTCAACGCGTCCGACGCTCCCGAGGCCGCGGCGTTGCTGCGAGCGAGCGGTGAGTCGGTGTACGAGATCGGGGAGATCGTCGAGGGCACGGGGGAGGTCACCTATGAGTAAGGACACGCTGACCGACGAGATTCTTTTCCCCAGGGTGGACGTGATCACCGATGACGAGTTCCGCATCGGGGTACTCATATCGGGAAGCGGCACGAACCTGCAGGCCCTCATCGATGCTTGCGCCGCCGGTGAGATCGACGGACACGTCGTGGTGGTCATCTCCAACAAGCACGACGCCTTCGGACTTGAGCGCGCCCGGCGCGCGGGGATCGCGACCGAGTACGTTGACCGTGCCGCATACAACACCATATCGGCCTACAACCATGCGATCACCGAGGTGCTGGCGCGGTACGAGGTCAAACTCGTGGTGATGGCGGGCTACATGCGCCTGCTCGGACAAGAGGTCCTCTCGGCGTTCGAGGGCCGCGTGATGAACCTGCATCCCGCGCTTCTGCCGGCATTCCCGGGCGCCTCGGCGATACACGATGCGTTCGAGCATGGCGTGAAGGTGACCGGCGTGACCGTTCACTTCGCCGATGAGCACTTCGACCGCGGGCCTATCATCTGCCAGGAGCCCGTTCGTGTTGAGGAAGACGACACCGTCGCCACGCTCGAGGCCAAGGTCCACGAAGTGGAGCATCGGCTCATCGTTGATGCGGTGCGGCTGTTCTCGGAGGATCGACTCGTTATGGACGGCCGGAAGGTCCGCGTGCTGCCGGAGTAGCCATCGGTCACCGCGCACGAAGACTCTCATCGACGACCTGGCGCGAGCGCCTCGCGTCTGCCTCCGCCATGCTCGCTGACCTGCGGGTTTAGATTCTGTTTAGGTCGCCCTGGCACACTTCGGTGTGGTGCGGGACTCGTCGTGGTGCCAGGGGAGGATCCACGGCGAGCCCGCACTCAAAGGGGGCGATGGTTGCCGCCCGTGACAGCGAGGCGGCGCGAACAGCACTGAACTCATCGGCCGCACTGGTCACTCTGATCGAAAGCGAGGTGTGCAGGTAAGATGTTTCTTTGGTCACCCGTTGAATCGATGCCCCGGAGGACAGTGGAGATCATAGACTACGACCGGCCGTACCTTCCGGGTGCTCCCGCGGTACCGCTCAAGGAGACGTGCCGCGTCGGTACGGATCGGACGATCCCGCTGTGGTCGTATCACGCCCGTCGCCTCGGGCAGGGTGGATGCTCGCGCGAGGTCGTGGACCGCGCGACCGAGGCCGTCCATTCGGCGCTGGCGCGGTACGAGGAGCGGATCACGCCGCGTGTTCGACTAACGCTCCAGGTACTCACGGACGGTACGCCGCACATAAGCATCGAACGCCGCCTCAGTTCGCTCGACGTTCCTCGTGGCGTTCGGGGCGTTCCGGTGGTCATGCCCAGGCGACCCGAGCTGCCGAGTGGCGCGGCCAAGCCCGTGGACCGCACCTACTGGGATGAGGCGCAGCGTCGCGCGCGTGAGCGCGGCGGCGACCAGGCCATCATCATGGACGAGGTTGGCACCATCATCGACGGCGGCACCGCGACCGTGATGCTGCGCTCGGGGCGGACACTCACGACGGCGCCCTCTCCGCACGCGATCGCGGGGGTCGGGCGGGCGTGGGTCATCGACCACGCGGGCGAGCTGGGCGTACGGTTCGAGATCCGCCCGTTCATCCTTGAAGAGGTCGACCGCGCCGAGGAGGTCATCTTCATCAACGCGTTCGGCGGCGCCCGGGCGATGCGCGGCAAGGCGGACGTAGTGGCGCGCCGAATCGACGGACGGCTCAAGCGCCTGTGGGGCTCCGAAACGATGTAGGGTGCCACGCGCAGCGACTGTAATTGACGGCCCCGGCACACACCGGGGCCGTCTTGTTGCACAATAGAGCGCACACCGTAGCGGCTAGAAATGGGGCACCCGGCATGGATCTCGTCACCATCAAGCGCGCGCTCGTCTCGGTCACCGACAAGACGGGCGTCGTCGAGTTCTGCAAGGCGCTCGTGGAGGAGTTCGGCGTGGAGGTCGTCTCCACTGGCGGTACCGCGAAAGCGCTTGCCGACGCGGGGGTGCCGGTTCGGCCCATCGACGACCTCACAGGGTTCCCCGAGATGATGGACGGCCGCGTCAAGACGCTGCACCCGCGCGTACACGGAGGACTCCTCGCCCGCCGCGACGTGCCCGAGCACATGGCGGCAGCCGAGGAGCACGGCATCGGCATGATCGACATGGTCGTGGTCAACCTCTACGCCTTCGAGGCCACCGTGGCCCGCGAGGGTGTGACGGAGGCTGACGCCATCGAGAACATCGACATCGGCGGACCCAGCATGCTCCGCTCGGCGGCCAAGAACTTCGAGAGCGTGACAGTCGTGACCGACCCGGCTTGCTACGACTCGGTACTTGCCGAGATGCGCGCCAATGGCGGTTCAACGCTGCGCGAGACGCGACGCGCGTTCGCGACCGAGGTGTTCCGACTGACGAGCGCCTACGACAGCGCCATCTGGTTCTATCTCTCGGGCTACAAGCAGACACCGTTCCCGCACGAGGCGCGCTTCCGCCTGGAGAAGGTGCAGGACCTGCGTTACGGCGAGAACCCGCACCAGCAGGCCGCGTTCTACCGCTTTGTGGACTCCAAGGAGCACACGCTTGCCCGTGCCGAGCAGCTGCAGGGCAAGGAGCTCTCGTACAACAACATCCTGGATACCGATGCGTGCTGGAGCGCCGTGCGCGAATTCGACGAGCCGGCGTGCGTGATCGTCAAGCACACCAACCCGTGTGGCACGGCCATCGACGACGACCTGGTGGCCGCGTACAAGCGTGCGCACGAGGCCGATCCCATCTCGGCGTATGGCGGCGTTATGGCGTTCAACCGTACGGTGCCCGCGGAGCTCATCCAGGCGATCTTCGACAACAAGCAGTTCGTCGAGGTCATGATCGCTCCCGACTACGACGCGGGCGCGCTCGAGCTTCTCGCGACCAAGCAGAACCTGCGCGTGCTCCGCACCGGCGGCGTGCGTCCCGTCGGCAGCCACTACGAATCGCGCGCGGTCGAGGGCGGCATGCTCGTGCAGACCTCGGACGGCGTGACGGAGGACCCGGCGGACTTCAGGGTCGTCACGCGCCGTTCGCCCAGCGCCGAGGAGATGGAGCAGCTGCTCTTTGCCTGGAAGGTGGCCAAGAGCGTCAAGAGCAACGCCATCCTGCTTGCGAAGGACTTCGTGAGCGTGGGCGTGGGCGCGGGTCAGATGAACCGGGTCAACTCCGCACGCATCGCCGTCGAGCAGGCGGGCGAGAAGGCCGCGGGCGCCGTCTGCGCGAGCGACGCGTTCCTGCCGTTCCCGGACACGCTCGAGGTCGTAGGCGCTGCTGGCGTGACCGCGCTCATCCAGCCGGGTGGCTCCATCCGCGATGAGGAGTGCATCGCCAAGGCCGACGAGCTGGGCGTGGCGATGGTGTTCACGGGCCACCGCCACTTCCGCCACTAAGGACGACGCATCCATCGCACTCGGCAAGCTCAGGTTTCGAATCCGGTAATGCCTCGCGCGTAGTGTTGCAGTCGTTGGCGTCTTGTCGGCGGGGGGACACATGACTACAATTCTGGTCATGACAGAACACTACTCACTTGCGCACGCGAAGGCGCACCTCTCGGAGATCATTGATGAGGTCGAGGCCACGCAAGAGCACGTGATCATCACGCGGCGGGGCCTGCCCACAGCGGTGGTGCTCGGGATGGACGACTACGAAAGCATCATGGAGACCCTCGACCTACTGGCGACCCCGGGTGCCATGGAAGAGATCCGTCAGGCCGAGGCGGACATCGCGGCGGGGAGGTACGTCACCGCCGACCGACTCAAAGAAAAGTATCTCAAGCCGAAGAAGGCGGAGTGAGCGCGTTCGCGCTGCAGACCTCTCCTGCTGCCGATCGCACGCTGGAACGACTCCCCGGGGCCGTTGCCGCTGCCATTGTCGAGTTCATCACTGGTCCGCTTCTGGACGACCCCTACCGGATCGGCAAGCCGCTCCGCGAGCCGTATGCCGGACTGTATTGCGCTCGCAGGGGCGCGTATCGAGCGATGTACCAGGTTCGAGAACCCGGGCTCGTTCTCGTCGTCCGCATCGATCACCGCGCGGACATCTACCGCCCGCGCTAGTTCTGCACCAGGTGCACGGTGCGCACGGGGGTGGGGAAGTCGATCCCCTCCTCGGTGAATCGCGCGTGCAGGCGCTTGATGAACTCGCTCCTGAGTGGGAACTGGTCGCCGAACACGAGCGAGCGAAGTATCGCGACGACCTGGATCTGCGAGTCGGAGAACGCCTTGAAGCGCACAACCGGCTCCCACTCCTCGATGTCGGGCTGCATGTCGGCCATCACACCCGCAGCGATCTCGGTCACGATGCTCTCGACGCGCTCGAGGTCGCTGCCGTATGCCACGCCGAACTCGATCAGGACCGAGAGCGGCTGCTCGGGCAGGACGTAGTTGGTGACGATCGTGGCGCCAAGCTTGGCGTTGGGGACGATAACGAGGTTGTTCGACTGCGTGCGCAGCGTCGTGTAGCGCCAGGCGATGTCCTCGACCGTTCCCTCCTGGCCGGATTCCAACAGCAGATAGTCACCGGGGCGGATCTGCTTGGATGCAATGACTTGCAGCCCCGCGAACAGGTTGGACAGCGTGTCCTGGAGCGCGAGAGCCACGGCCAGGCCGCCCACTCCCAGCGCGGTGAGCACCGGTGTGATCGAGATGTCGAGCACGTCCAAGATGAAGGCCGCACCGATTGCCGCCACCATCGCTCGCGTGATGTTCACGAAGATGCTGGTGGCCGGGACCGCGCCCGAACGCCCCATCGCGCGCCGTACGAGCCCGCCGACGATCCGGGTGGCCACTATCGTGACCACGACGATGCCCGCTACTGCGAGGGTGCGAGCCACGTAGACTTGGGGGATTGCCAGGCCGTTGAGCGTCATCGTGGCGCCTTTCACAGTGGTTGCCGAATCAATGGTGCCAAGATACACTACCCTTTGCGTTTGCGGCTGTCCGGATGGCTCTCGGCCGAGGACGTGCAGGCAAGGGCCGTTAGCTCAGTTGGTAGAGCAGGGGACTTTTAATCCCAAGGTCGCAGGTTCGAAACCTGCACGGCCCACCACAAAGACAGCGCGCGCAAGCGCCACATAGGCCCCCATCGTCTAGCGGCCAAGGACTCCGCCCTTTCAAGGCGGCAACAGGGATTCGAATTCCCTTGGGGGCACCACAAAACCGCAGGTCAGAGGGGGTACGGCCTCTGATTTGGTGCCCGATTTGGTGCCCGATTGCTTTTCCACTGCGCCCAGAGCGCCGCTGAACAGGTCGCCGATACTGTCGGCCGCGGCTCTCTGGGTGCGGCGATCGGACCAGCAATAGGTGTCCATCGTCGCGACGACATTCACTGTCGATGCGGCTTCATCTGCAGCATTCGAGTTCCCACGCACCGATCCGCGTGTGCGCGGCATCGTGCGCTTGGAGAAGCGCTCGGACGGGCAAGACGCACTGCTTCTGCCGGGCGCGGTGTACGAGATCTGGCGCGTGCGCGATACATCGCCGCTCACCGCACCGTTCGATCCGGCCGAGGATCCGGAGGAACCGGTCGCCACTCTCACGACCGACGCCCAGGGCATCGCACGATCCGAACCGCTCGAGTACGGGTGCTACTACGCGGTCGAGACGACCGCGCCTGTCGGCCACGCGCTCGATCCCGCGCGTCACTACTTTGAGATCCGCGAGGACGAGGCCGTGATCTCCCTTGAGCTCACCGACGAGGTTCTGCTCGTGAACCATGGCGGGGTGATGCTGCGGTACCGGAACATCTGGGATGGCACGGAGATCGCCAAAGCGTGGGGTTACAACGCTGAGATCGGCATCGAGTACATGCCGCGTGTCCGGGCGGAAGGCCTCGACAAGATGCCGATCAAGGGCTTCTCGTACGTGACGGCCGACTACGCACCCTATACCGAGCTCGTCGACGGCAAGCTGCTGGTCACGTACTGGTACCGGCAGACCCTTTCCGGGGACTGGCTCAAGGTTCGTACCGGCGATGACGGCCGGGCACGGCTCACGGCGAAAGACCGCGAGACCTACGGGCTGCTTTCGGATGCCGAGCTCTACTCCCGGCTCCTCGAGGCGAAGGCCGCCAACCCGGACGTGATCGGCTACCTCTCGATACCCGGCACCGACCTCCATGAGCCGGTGGTGCAGACGACGGACAACGTGAACTACCTCACACACGCGGCGGATGGCGACGCCGACGCGCGCGGCGCGATCTTCGCCGACTACCGCTCGCCGCGCTATGCGGGCGACAGCTCGCGGACGACGCTGCTCCACGGTCACAACATGCGGGACGGCTCGATGTTCGGCGTTCTCGCCTCCTATGGGGATGCGGACTTCTGGGCGGCTCATCCCTTCATCCAGTACGTCGACGCCGCCGGCAACGGCGGGACGTGGCTCGTCTACTCGGCGCGCGTGGCCGATGGCTCCGACGATGCGTTCGCGTTCCCGGTCATGCGGCCGTACGCGGATCGTATTGCGCGCTGGGCGGATCGCTCGTTCCTGGATCCAGGTTTCCGGCCGGATCCTGCCGGACGTAGGCTCACGCTCTCGACGTGCGCGTATCACGTTGAGGACGGCAAGCTGCTAGTCCATGCCGAGCTGATCGAGGACTGCTCGAACGGTGACGCCGACAACTGATGCCCCCTTCTCACTCGACCCGTTCCGGAGCGGCCGGGCTCGGTGCGTAGAGTTCGTTGATGATGGCGACGTATCTATCCGCAAGTGCCGCGACTTCGCCGTGCGCCATATTGAGAATCATGCTCATCTGCTCGCTGTTCTCGAGCGGGACGTAGTTCCTGCTGTCCATGTACGCTTCGATGCGCGCGATGGCATCTGGGGCGTCGGCCAGGAACTCACGGAAGTCCTGGTCAGCCTTCTTCGCGTTGCATGACCTGCAGGCCGGAACCAGGTTGCCGAGCCGGTGCTCACCAAGGCGCTCCTTGTTGATCGGGATGGCGTGCTCGATCGCCAAGTCGCCCTCTGTGCCGCAGTAGGCACAACGGTGCTCGAAGTAGTCCTTCGTCGCTTGCCAGTCCCTCTCGCTGAATGACTCGGTGCCGATCCGGCTCAGGATGTTCCGGACGAACGAGTTCTGCGCGTTGCCGATCGCGTTGCCCCGGTAGCGAGCGTTCTGCCGACTGGATACGTGTGGCACAGCCCGTACCTTGCGCTCGGGGGACGCTTCAAGTGCTAGCGCCTCGGCTTCTGTGGCCAACCCCTTCGCGGCCAAGTACGCGAGGAAGCGGGGCCGATGCTTCTCCACCCACTGGCTCGTGACGCGGACTCTTACGCCCCTCACCAGGTAGACGTTCGTCCAGTATCGCTTCGACTCGGAGGGGACGATGTCATCCACAAGCTTGCAGAATGGGAAGCTGAGCCCGAACGTCTTCAGCGAGTACTGCCGATCGAGCAGTCGGCCGATCTCGTCGTGATCGAGTGTGTCGCAGTAGTTGAAGACCGCGCCGAGGTGCTGCTTCACGAGTTCGCCGACTGCCATGTGCACTCCCTGTCATCGTCGCGGTTTTGGTGCCTGGGTCGCTCTGATGACTCATCGTAGCCGAGGAACCGTAAGAGCGGCTCACCCATGCAGCGTGTCGCGCCCGCTCCACCCTTCTCCCGAGGGCATGGCTCCGTGATGAGCATAGGAAGCCCGTCGCCACGATGGAGGCCGACCTCACGGGGCGACGATGTCGTTGCGCTCCCATACAATGGACGTCAGCGACTCTAGGGGGACAAGTGGTCAATCAGGACCCAGCGTTATCGGCGGCTGCCAAGAATGCGATAGCGGAGTACCTCGGCCAAGTCCGCTGGGCCGGTGCCAAAGGCATAGACAAGCGCCTGGGGCGACTCGGATACAGCTACGACACCAAGACGATCGAAGCGCACATGAAGGACGCGGGATGCTATGCCACATTCGATGGACTCTGGTGCCAACCTGGCCAGCTTGAAGCCCTGCAGCGGCATCGTATGGCCTGCGCGAAGGAGCCGATGCCGAAGAAGAAACCCGCCCTGCAGAAGGGCGTCAACAACGTCAGCGTCAAGCGTGCCGGCATCCGGCGTCCGACTTTGAGGTTGACTCAGGTATGCGGTGGGCGCTCTCCTGGTGGCAAGTGCTCCAAGTGCGGCGCGGCTGCCGAGTACCAGTTCCCGAATACCACGTGGGGCCTTGTGAAGCTTTGCACGCGCTGCAAGAACCAAGTCATGGCTCGGCCGATCGGAACGAATCTGGTCAGCATTCACATCATCTCAACAGGCATGGGTACTGGTCGTCGAAGCTAGGGAGCCACTTTGAACCACAGCGAGGCCGTCAGCTTCATCTGGGGAACTGCTGATCTCATCCGCGACAGTTTCAAGCGCGGCAAGTACCAGGACGTGATACTGCCGCTCACCGTCCTTCGCCGCATCGACAGCGTGCTTGCGCCCACCAAGGAGAAGGTCCTCGAGGCGCACAACAAGTACGCCGGCAAGCTCGACAACCCCGACGCCATCTTGCGCAGCGCATCCGGTTACGCGTTCTACAACACGAGCCGCTACGACTTCGAGCGCCTGGTGGCCGACCCCTCCAATCTTGCGGCCAACCTTCGCCACTACATTGCGAGCTTCTCGCCCAACATGCGCGAGGTCATAGAGAAGTTCGATTTCGACAACACGATCACCAAGCTCGTCGAGGCCGACTTGCTCTACCTCGTCGTCGAGCGCTTCAAGAACGTTGACCTCTCACCTGCATCGATCGATAACCACTCGATGGGTACCGTGTTCGAGGAGCTCCTACGTAAGTTCAACGAGGCGCTCAACGAGAATCCAGGCGAGCACTTCACGCCACGCGACGTGGTCTCGCTCATGGTTGACCTCATGCTTGCCGGCGACGAGGAGAAGCTCAGGAAGCCCGGACGCGCCGTGACGGTGTACGACCCGTGCTGCGGCTCCGGCGGCCTGCTCACGATCACCAAGGAGCACATCCTAGAGGACGTGAATCCCGATGTCCGGGTGATTCTCTTCGGCCAGGAGGTCAACCCCGAGACCTTCGCCATCGCGAAGTCCGACATGTATATGAACGAGCCCTCCGGCCTGGACGCCGACAACATAGCCTTCGGAACTACGCTTGCCGATGACAAGCACGCCGACAAGCACTTCGACTACGTGATTGCGAATCCGCCGTACGGCAAAGACTGGAAGCGCGACGAAGCTGCCGTCAAAGCCGAGTACGACCGTGGGTTCGCCGGTCGCTTCGGGCCTGGCCTGCCGTCAATCTCCGACGGTCAGATGCTCTTCTTGGAGCACATGATCACCCACATGCAGAAGAAGCCGCAAGACGGCGGGTCTCGCATGGTAATCATCATGAACGGTTCGCCGCTCTTCACCGGGGACGCGGGCTCAGGCCCCTCCGAGATCCGGCGTTGGATCCTCGAGAACGACTTGCTTGAGGCCCTCGTCGCTCTGCCTGAGCAGATGTTCTACAACACGGGGATCGCGACCTACATCTGGGTCGTCACAAACCGCAAGGCGACAGAGCGCAAGGGCAAGGTCCTGCTCATTGATGCCACCTCGTTCTGGTCGCCCATGCGCAAGAGCCTTGGTGACAAGCGACGCGAGATCCCGGCCGACAAGCACAGGCAGATCCTCGAGTTGCTGCACGCGTACGAGGAAGGCGAGCACTGCCGCGTCTATCCGACGACGCACTTCGGCTACCGTAAGATCACCGTCGAGCGACCGCTGAAGCTCAACTTCCAGGCGTCACCGGAGCGCATCGTACGACTGGACAGTGAGAAGGCGTTCACCGCCCTGGCACAGTCCAAGAAGAAGGACCCCGAGGCCAAGACCGCGGAGGAGGCTGCCGGCCGCACGAGGCAGGACGAGATCAGGTCACTGCTTTCCTCCCTGCCGGACACGCTCTTCACCAACCGCGCTCAGTTCCTCGCGGCGCTGAAAGCTGCCGAGACGGCCACCGGCATTAAGCTGGATGTTCCGATGCGCAGGGCGGTGTTCTCCGCATTAGGGGAACGCGACGAGGACGCTGACGTTTGCACCGACCCGAAGGGCGAGATCGACGCCGACGCTGAGCTCCGGGACACGGAGAACGTCCCGCTGTTCGAGTCGATTGACGACTATTTCGCCCGCGAGGTTCTGCCCTACGTACCGGACGCATGGATGAACGAGACCGTTCGGGACCCCAAGGACGGCGAGGTCGGTCGCGTCGGCTACGAAATCAACTTCAACCGGTATTTCTACAAGTACGTGCCGCCACGCCCGCTCGATGAGATCGAGGCGGACCTCAAGGCTGTCGAAGGCGAGATCCTCGACCTGCTCAAGTTGGTGACTGAGTGAATGTCTCATGGATGAGGCTCAAGCACGTAGCCACAATGAACGACGACGTACTCTCAGAGACTACCCATCCGGATCGCGAAATCCGATACATCGACATTTCCAGCGTGAACTCAAGCGGCACGATCGACAACGGCGAAGTCATGACGTTCGGTGCGGCCCCTTCGAGGGCGCGGAGGCTCGTTCGGCACGGTGACGTGGTGGTGTCGACCGTCCGGACCTACCTACGCGCCATCGCGCCAATCAAGCAGCCGTCACCAAGCCTGGTCTTCTCCACGGGCTTCGCTGTGGTGCGGCCAGGGGAGCGACTCGAGCCGCGTTACGCAGCGTACGCCCTCCAGAACTGCGCTTTCGTTGAGGAGGTCGTCGCCAACTCGGAGGGAGTCGCCTATCCGGGTATCAGCCCCGCCCGGCTCGCGGCACTGCGTGTTCCAGTCCTGCCACGCGATGCGCAGGGGGCAGTCGCGGATTACCTGGACTTTGAGACGGCCCGCATCGACAACCTCATCAACCGCAAGCGGTGCTTCATCGACCTGTTGTTCGAGAAGCGTACTGCCCTTATCAGTCACGCCGTGACCAAGGGGCTCGATCCGGAAGTCGAGATGAAGGACTGCGGCGTTGCGTGGCTGGGACCAGTGCCAGCGACTTGGGACGTTGTTGGTAGCAAGAGGGTGTTTGCCCTCCGCAACGCGCGGGCATGGGAAGAGGACGCACAGCTGACCGCCTCGCAGACGTGGGGCGTGATCCCTCAAGAAGAGTTCATGACCCGCGAAGGACGGCGGGTCGTCCAAGTGATCAAGGATCCCACGATCCTCAAACATGTTGAGCCCGGAGACTTCGTCATCAGCATGCGCAGCTTCCAGGGTGGCATCGAGCGATCTGACTACAGAGGCTGCGTCAGTTCGGCGTACGTCGTTCTGCGTCCGCGCAGCACCGTGTATCCGCCGTTCTTTACTCACCTGCTCAAGAGCAGCTCTTACATCCAGGCGCTGCAAAGCACATCCGATCTGGTACGCGACGGCCAGGCGCTCCGTTACGAGAACTTCGCGCTAGTGAGACTGCCGCTGGTGCCCATGGAAGAGCAGGTCGCCATCGCGCACTTCTTGGATGCCGAGACGTCTCACATCGACTCACTAATCCAGAAGACGCGGCGCAGCGTAGAACTCCTCAAGGAGTATCGCAACGCCCTCATCTCCGCTGCTGTCACAGGTCAGATCGACATCCCCAAGAGCGAGATTACGGAGGGAGTCGCGTGAACGTCAATGTCAAGGAGTTCGCCTTCGAGTGCGATATCGAAGGAGTCCTGCTCTCGGGTGGACCAGATGCCATCGACGGTGACTCCTTGGCACTCGAGGACCCCGCCGTCTACGGCGAGTGGATCCCCGGCGGTTACCGTCACCGGACAGATGCCGACTTCGACCGTGAAACGCTTGTGCTCACTCGTGACCTCATCGACTTCGTAATCACCTCCC
>JBASNZ010000021.1:0-32108 GCA_049657775.1 Coriobacteriia bacterium
CGTCGAGGCCGCGGTCGCCGTGGCGCTCGACGCGGTTGCCGCCGGGGACCTGGCGGCGGCGTTCGGCATCCCGCCGCTCGACTTCGGGGTGGCCGTGCGGCTCCCCGGTCGTACACTGCTTGCGGTGGACGGCCTTGAGGCGTCGCTTGCCGATGAAGCGCAGAAGCGCCGGGTCTGGGAGCAGTTCAAAGGGCTGGTCGTGCCCGGGTCCCGGGAACGCGAGCGGGACGCCCGAAGGCGTCCCGCTGACAGCGCGCTGTTCTGAGGACAGGCTACTCGTCCTCTTCGATCTCCTCGATCGCGCCCATCGGGCACTCTTCCATGCACGTCGCACACGCGGTGCAGTTCTCGTCATTCACCGGGTTGGCGACATCGTCCACGAGCTCGAGGACACCCTCGGGGCACGCGTCTACGCAGATTCCGCAGCCTGAGCACTCGTCTTCATTGATGATCGGTCGGGGCATTGGGTCTCTCCTTCGATCGTCCTTGCAGCGTCGCCGTTGACGCCTCGGGCGGTCAGATTTCGCCCGTACCTTACCCGAGGGGGTCACTGCATGTAAAGCGGAGATTCTTCCGGACCTCAAAACGACGGTTTCCTCGTCGAGAAAACGGGTATATCACTACAGTGTGTTCATAAAACTTGACACAATAGGACTCAGATTTTATCCTCGAATCACCGGGCGGCCACACCCCCTCTCCACCGCCCGGCCTACAACGAGAGCCAGTGCCGCCACCGGGCGGCGTCGGAAGGAGCATGAAGCCATGGGCAAGATCATCGGAATCGACCTGGGTACGACCAACTCGGCCGTCGCGGTCCTTGAGGGCGGCGAGCCCACGATCATCGTCAACGCCGAGGGTGACCGTACGACCCCGTCGGTCGTCGCGTTCCGCAAGGACGGCGAGCGGATCGTCGGCAAGTCGGCCAAGAACCAGGCGATCACCAACCCCGAGAACACCATCAAGAGTATCAAGCGTTTCATCGGCCGCAGGTTCGAGGAGACCTCCTCGGAGCGCGGGACCATCGCGTACAACGTCGTGAAGGGTAAGGACGGCCGTGCCGTCGTCGCTATCGAGGGCAAGCACTACACCCCCGAGGAGATTTCGGCCATGGTGCTGCAGAAGCTCAAGGCTGACGCCGAGGCGCACCTGGGCGAGACCGTCACCGAGGCGGTCATCACCGTTCCCGCCTACTTCAACGACATGCAGCGCCAGGCCACCAAGGACGCGGGCCGTATCGCCGGCCTCGAGGTCAAGCGCATCATCAACGAGCCGACCGCGGCCGCGCTCGCGTACGGCCTGGACAAGGGCCACGAGGACCAGAAGATCCTCGTCTTCGACCTGGGCGGCGGCACGTTCGACGTGTCGGTCCTCGAGCTTGGTGAAGGCGTCTTCGAGGTCAAGTCAACCTCCGGCGACAACCACCTGGGCGGCGACGACTGGGACCAGAAGGTCATCGACTGGCTCGCCGAGAAGTTCAAGGCGGACCACGGCATCGACCTGCGCAACGACAAGATGGCGCTTCAGCGCCTGAAGGAGCACGCGGAGAAAGCCAAGATGGAGCTCTCCACGATGCAGACGACGCAGATCAACATGCCGTTCATCACGGCCGACGCGTCGGGACCGAAGCACCTGGACTACACGCTCTCGCGTGCCGAGTTCCAGAAGATCACCAGCGATCTGCTCGGTCGCGTCAAGAAGCCGGTCGAGAACGCGATCAAGGACGCGGGCATCAAGGCTTCCGATCTCGATGAGGTCATCCTTGTCGGCGGCTCCACCCGCATGCCGGCCGTCCAGGAGCTGGTCAAGGGCATCACGAACAAGGACCCGCACATGGGCGTCAACCCCGATGAGGTCGTCGCGCTCGGCGCAGCGATCCAGGGTGGCGTGCTCGGCGGCGACGTCAAGGGCATCCTGCTCCTCGACGTGACCCCGCTGTCGCTTGGTGTTGAGACCCTCGGCGGCGTCATGACCAAGATGATCGAGCGCAACACCACCATCCCGACCCGCAAGTCCGAGACCTACACCACCGCGGCCGACGGTCAGACGAGCGTGGAGATCCACGTTCTGCAGGGCGAGCGCGAGATGGCGGCCTACAACAAGACCCTCGGCAAGTTCACCCTGGCAAACATCCCTCCGGCGCCGCGCGGCATGCCGCAGATCGAAGTGACCTTCGACATCGACGCCAACGGCATCGTGAATGTGTCCGCGAAGGACCGCGGCACGGGCCAGGAGCAGAAGATCACCATCAGCGGCACCACGGCGCTGTCCGACGAGGAAGTCGACCGCATGGTCAACGACGCCGAGGCGCACGCCGACGAGGACCGCAAGAAGAAGGAAGAGGCCGAGGTCCGCAACAACGCCGACACTATGGTGTACGGCACCGAGAAGACTATCAAGGACCTTGGCGACAAGGTGCCTGAGGAGACGAAGTCCGCCTGCGAAGCCGCGATCGCCGACGTGAAGACGGCGCTTGAGGGCGACGATATCGACGCCATCAAGAGTGCGACCGAGAAGCTGCAGGAGGCCTCGTACAAGCTCGCCGAGATCGTGTACCAGACGACCGAGGCACAGCAGTCCGCCGAGGGCGAAGCAGCCCCCGAGGGTGGCGATGAGGAAGTCGCCGACTTCGAGGTCGTTGACGAGGAGAAGTAGCCATGGCCGAGCGCAAGAAGAACATCGGCCATACCGCACCGGTCGATCCCGAGCTGGAGTCCGACCTCGGAGCTGAGTTCGAGCTCCGGGGCGACCAGCTCGAGATCGAACTGGAGAAGGCACGCGGGGAGGCCGCCGCTAACCTCGAGGCGGCCCAACGCGTACAGGCGGACTTTGACAACTACCGCAAGCGCATCACGCGCGACCAGGTGGACATGACCGTCCGCGCGGGCCAGCGCATCATCGGCGAACTTCTGCCGGTGCTCGACAATCTGGAGCGGGCCATCGACCACGTGACCCTGGGCGGCGACACCACACAGCTGCTTGCGGGCGTGGAGATGGTGCGCCAGCAGATACTGGATGTCTTCACCAAAGAGGGAGTCGAGATCATCGATCCTTTCGGGTCGCAGTTCGACCCTGACATGCATCAGGCCGTGGGCCAGCGCGAGGATACCGAGGTGCCGGACGGGACCGTCGTCGACGTGTTCCAGAAGGGCTATGTCCTCGGTGGCCGCGTGGTGCGGCCGGCGATGGTCGTCGTCAGCACCGGAGGCCCGCTGGTCAAGGAGTAGCCATGGCTGTCGGTAAGGACTACTACGACACACTCGGCGTGAGCAAGACGGCCACTGCCGACGATATCAAGAAGGCGTTCCGCAAGCAGGCGCGCAAGCACCATCCCGACGCGGGCGGTTCTGAGGAGCGCTTCAAGGAGATCAACGAGGCCTACGAGGTCCTGTCTGATACTGAGAAGCGTTCTCAGTACGACCAGTACGGTCAGTACTTTGGCGGAAACGTGCCTCCCGGGGCTGGCGCGCCGGGTGCGGGCTGGCCGGGCGGCTCTCCTGGCGGCGGCGGTTTCGAGTACACCAACGTCGACATGGGCGATCTGGGTGACATCTTCGGAAGCATGTTCTCGGGCATGGGCGGCGGCGGTCGCCAGAAGAGCAGCGCACACCGCGGGAGCGACCTGCAATACGATCTGAACCTCACCTTCGATGAGGCGCTTTCCGGCGTGTCCACCAAGGTGGACGTCCGCCGTTCCGAGACGTGCGCAACCTGCAAGGGGACCGGCGCGAAGCCTGGCACGAGCAGGACCACCTGCCCCACCTGCAACGGCAGTGGCCATGTCTCGCAGGGACAGGGTCTCTTCGGCCTCTCGCGTCCCTGTCCCAGGTGTGGCGGCGAGGGAACGATCGTGGAGAGCCCCTGTCCGACCTGCAAGGGCAAAGGCAGCACGGTCAAGGTCAAGCCCGTCACGGTGAACATCCCGCCGGGCGTGATCGACGGCGGCAAGCTCCGTTTCAAGGGCAAGGGCGAGCCCGGCACGGGTGGCGGACCGGCCGGCGACCTGTATGTGGTCTCCCACATCAAGCCGCACCCCTTCTACACGCGTGAAGGCGCGGACGTGGTGCTCGAGCTGCCCGTGACGATCGCCGAAGCCGCGCTGGGCACCGAAGTCACCATCCCCACGCCCGCCGGCGACCGGGTCAAGCTCAAGATCGCCGAGGGGACCCAGGACGGCAAAGTCCTCAAGGTTCCCGGCAAGGGAGCGCCGAGGCTCAAGGGCAAAGGGTCGGGCGATCTGAGAGTACGTGTGAAGGTAGTGGTCCCGGGCAAGCTCTCCTCGGAAGAGAAGAAGCTGCTGCGCACGTTCGCGGACGAGCGCAACGAAGACGTGCGGGCGCACATCAAGTAACGGAGGCACGACGTGAAGAGCCAGCGCGGCGGCAAAGACAGGCCGCTCTACATGATCAGTGTTGCGGCAGAGCTGGCGGGGATGCATCCGCAGACGCTCCGCATCTACGAGCGCAAGCGCCTCGTCGAGCCGCAGCGCTCGGCGGGCAACACACGGCTGTACTCGGACGCCGACATCGACCGACTGCGCCTCATCCAACGCCTCACGCAAGAAGACGGCGTCAACCTTGCCGGGGTCATGCGGATACTCGAGTTGGAGACCACCATCGAGCGGCTTCAGGTCGAGCTTGAGATCACCAAGGAAGAGGCGAGCGGCACCGAGCGCAAGATCGCCGAGGAGATACAGAAGGTGCGTCAGAGCCTCCGGGCGGACATAGTGCGCGTCCCGCGCGGGGGGATCGTACGGCGGACGACATGGGAGTAGAAGACGAAGGACGCGGCGACCGCAGGAGCGCGCTCGTGCGTTGGCTCGAAGGCGTGCGGGCAGGCGAGATTCCCGGCGGGCCCCTTTGAGTGATCGCTGCGTGGGTGTACTCACGCGTGGCGAAGAACAGAACGGCCCCGGCTTGAAGCGTGAAGCGCTGAGGCTGGAGGCCGCAGGAGGTTAGAACATGAGACTCGACAAACTCACCGTCAAGGCGCAAGAGGCGCTGCAGGCGGCACAGAGCATCGCGGACGACGCGTCATCGCAGGTGATCGAGCCCGAGCATCTGCTGAAGGCACTGCTCGATGCCGCGGAAGGCATCGTCCGGCCCATCGTGCAGAAGGTGGGCGCGGATGCCGATCTGGTTGAGGCCGAGGTCTCCTCGGCCATCGCGGCTGCGCCCAAGGTCACCGGCGGCGGCGTGAGCGGACCGGCCGGTGTCGGGCCGCGGCTCAACAGTGCGCTCGGCGGCGCGTTCAAGCACGCCGAGAAGCTCAAGGACGCCTTCGTCTCGACCGAGCACCTGCTCATCGCACTCGCCGAGGACAGCGGCGAGGCCGGCCGTATCCTGCAGCGCCACGGCGTGAGCGCATCGCGGCTGCTGGAGGCGTTGGAGGAGCTCCGCGCGGGCGCGCGCGTGACCGATCAGAACCCCGAAGCGCAGTTCCAGGCGCTCGAGCGGTTCAGCCGCAACCTCACCGCCGCGGCGCGTGACGGCAAACTCGATCCGGTCATCGGCCGTGACGCCGAGATCCGACGCGTGATCCAGGTGCTGTCGCGTCGCACCAAGAACAACCCGGTCCTCATCGGCGAACCCGGTACCGGCAAGACCGCCATCGTGGAGGGTCTTGCGCAGCGCATCGTCGCCGGCGATGTGCCCACCAGCCTCAGGGACAAGGACGTCGTGGCGCTCGACTTAGGCGCGATGGTGGCCGGCGCTAAGTACCGCGGCGAGTTCGAGGATCGCCTCAAGGCCGTGCTTCGCGAGATCGAGCAGGCCGAGGGACGGCTCGTGCTCTTCATCGACGAGCTGCACACGCTCGTCGGGGCGGGAGCTGCCGAGGGCTCGATGGACGCAAGCAACATGCTCAAGCCCGCGCTCGCGCGCGGCGAGCTGCACGCCATCGGCGCGACCACGCTCGACGAGTACCGCGAGCACATCGAGAAGGACGCAGCGCTTGAGCGGCGCTTCCAGCCCGTGTTCGTTGGCGAGCCGACCGTGGAGGACACCATCGCGATCCTCCGCGGCCTCAAGGAGCGCTACGAGGTCCATCACGGCGTACGGATCACCGACGGTGCCATCGTCGCCGCCGCGACGCTCTCGGACCGCTACATCGCCGACCGTTTCTTGCCCGACAAGGCCATCGACCTCGTGGACGAAGCGGCATCCCGGCTCCGCATGGAGATCGACTCCATGCCCACAGAGATCGACGTGCTCGACCGCAGGCTGCGCCAGCTGCAGATCGAGGAACAGGCGCTGCAGAAGGAGACGGATCCCGCCTCGGCGGAGAGGCTCGAAGCGCTGCGCGCCGAAATGGCCGCGGTGACCGAGGAGCTCTCGGGTCTCAAAGCGCGGTGGGAGAGCGAGAAGTCGGTCATCACCGACGTGCAACGACTCAAGGCCGACATCGACTCTGCAAGGCTCGACGGCGAGCGGGCGGAGCGCGACGGCGACCTGCAGCGCGCGGCCGAGATCCGCTACGGCCGCATCCCACAGCTTGAAGCCGATCTGGCCGCCGCCGATGAGCGCCTCAAGGCGCTGCAGTCCGGCGAAGCCATGCTCAAGGAGGAGGTCACCGAGTCCGAGATCGCCGAGGTCGTGGGCGCATGGACGGGCGTGCCGGTGGCCAAGCTGCTCGAGGGCGAGATGGGTAAGCTCGCCAAGCTGGAGGAGCTTCTGCACGAGCGTGTGGTCGGACAGGACGAGGCTGTCGCCGCCGTCGCCGGCGCCATCAGGCGCTCGCGTGCGGGTCTCTCGGACCCCGACCGGCCGATCGGGTCGTTCATCTTCCTGGGCCCCACCGGTGTGGGTAAGACCGAGCTTGCGCGTGCGCTTGCGGCGTACCTGTTCGACGACGAGCGCAACATGGTGCGCATCGACATGAGCGAGTACATCGAAAAGTTCAGCGTGCAGCGCCTCATCGGTGCTCCGCCCGGCTACGTCGGATATGAGGAGGGCGGTCAGCTGACCGAGGCGGTTCGCAGGCGGCCTTACTCGGTGGTGCTCTTAGATGAGATCGAGAAGGCGCACCCCGATGTGTTCAACGTGCTGCTGCAGGTGCTCGATGACGGCCGTCTCACGGACGGCCAGGGCCGTACGGTGAGCTTCCGCAACACGATCGTCATCATGACCAGCAACGTCGGCTCGCAGTTCATCAGCGAGTTTGCGCGTGCGGGTGGCGAGGAGGAGCAGATGCGCTCGATGGTCGAGGAGGCCACGCGCGCCACGTTCCGGCCGGAGTTCCTCAACCGCGTTGATGACATCGTGGTGTTCCATTCGCTCTCGATGGAACAGATCGCACGGATCGTTGAACTGCAGCTCGCGCTCGTACACGCACGCCTGGCCGAGCGCAAGATCGCCGTGGAGGTCACGCCGGCTGCTCTCGAGCGGCTCGCGCTCGACGGCTTCGACCCGGTGTACGGCGCACGTCCGCTCAAGAGGACGATCCAGCGCGAGGTGGTCGACAGGGTAGCCAAGGCGATCATCGCGGGTGAGGTCGCCGACGGCGACACCGTGACGATCGACCTGGTAGAAGATGAGCTGGGTATTCGCAGCATCGGGCACGTCGGCCAACCCAAAGGAAGTGCGAGCGATGACTGACAGAACCGCGCCGAGCGAGCAGGGTCTCGGGTACCTGCTCATGGCCTAGCGCCATGAGGAGATAGGAAAGAGGCGACCCGCGGAGGAACGCCATGCCACTGCGGGCCAGACAACAGCGGAGGTGATGATCATGGCGATCATGCGTTGGGATCCGTTCGGGGAAATGCTGCGTATGCAGCGCGACATGGATCGCATCTTCACTCGGATGGGCACTCCCGCCGGGGCGGAGACAGTCGGTTCCGTGGCCTGGATGCCCAAGATCGACGTCAAGAGCAAGGGCGATGACATCGTGGTTCGCGCCGAGGTTCCGGGGATCGACCCGGCCGACGTGGACATCGAAGTCACAGACAATGTGCTCACCATCCGGGGTGAGCGCAAGTTCGAGGAGGAGAAGGAGGACGAAGGCTGGCTCATCCGTGAGTCGAGCTACGGCTCCTTCGAACGCTCCATGGTGCTCCCGGAGGGCGTGACGGCCGATGACATCAAGGCCGACTACACCGACGGTATCCTGGAGATCCACGTCCCCAAGGCGCTCGAAGCGGCCAAACCGAAGACGACACGGATCGCGATCGGGCCGGCCAAGTAGCGCAGTTCGAGAACGGCACGGACGTCGACCCCGGCGAGGCCACCCCGGCTTCGCCGGGGTCACGCATTCGTCTGGCGGGACCGTGCTGCGCGTACTAGCATGGGAACCTATGTTGTGATGGCTGGCCGAAAGCGCCCGCCACGGTTCCCTTGGAGTGTGTCATGCATGTAGTCATCGGAGGATACGGGCGGGTCGGGCGGTATCTTGCCTCCATGCTCGAGGAGCGCGGCCACTCGGTCGCGGTCATAGATCGCAACGAGGGGGCATTCGCTCGCGGCGGACAGGATATCGAGGGTCGTCGTATCGCGGGCGAAGTCTTCGATCGCGTGACGCTCGTCAAGGCGGGCATCGAGCGAGCGGATGCGTATGCGGCGGTCACGAGCGGCGACAACAGCAACATCGTGAGCGCACGCGTCGCACGCGAGCGCTTCAAGGTGCCGTGCGTGGTCGCGCGCATCTACGACCCCAGACGGGCCATCATCTACGAACGCTTCGGCATACCCACGATCTCGAGCGTGAACTGGTCGAGCGGGATGCTCCTGGCGAGCATCCTTGAGCCGGACATGAAGACGATCACCTCGTTCGGCGGGGGTGAGGTCATCACGATCTCGGTGGAAGCGCCGACTACGCTCACCGGCCGTCGTGTCGGTGACGTCGACTATCCCGGCAAGTTCCACATCTCGGCGCTGGTTCGCGATGGCATGGCCGTGCTGCCCGAACCCCGGAGCGAACTGAAGAAGGGCGATCATCTCAAGATCACCGTCACCCGCGATGCCCTTCCGGAGCTCAAGCGGCTCCTGGGTCTGGAACAGGAGGCCCGCAGATGAAGGTCATCATCGTTGGCGGAGGCAAGACGGGTGGCTATCTCGCCGAGCGTCTGAGCGCCAACCACGCGGTCACGCTCGTGGAGCAGCGCAGCGATCGGGCCGAGCACCTTCGCTCGGCGCTTCCCGATGTCGAACTCCTGGTGGGGGATGCATGCGAGCCCGAGGTCCTGGAGACCGCCGGTGTCGCGACCACCGACCTCGTCATCGCGGTCACCGGCGATGACGAGGACAACCTGGTCGTGGCCATGCTCACCAAGGTGCTCGAGGGCGGCACCGTGTACGCTCGCGTGAACCATCCTCGCAACGAGTGGCTCTTCGATAAGGAGTGGGGGGTGGACGTTGCCGTCTCCTCGCCCGCGATGCTGTACGGGCTCATCGGACGGGACCTCACGTTCGGCGATATAGTCCCGCTGCTCGACCTGCGAGCCGACGACGTGGCGGTGGAGGAGATCAGGCTCCCCGAGAACGCCGCCGCCGTAGGCTCCAAGCTCGCCGATGTCGCGCTTCCCGAAGACGTGACGATCATGGCGATCCTAGCGGCGGGCGGCGGTGTGCACGCAGCGCACGGAGAGACGGTTCTTGCGGCCGGCGACCAGCTGCTGCTGCTGGCGGAGGGCGGACTCGACGAGCCGGCGGTCCTGGCCGCCCTGGGCATCCGGCCGGCGACGGAGGCAGACGTGGCTACCGGCGAGAAACCTGCTCATTCGTAGCGGGCAGCGCGCATGACGTCGGCTCGTCGATGCGATACGGCACGTCAGTGAGGATGACACCCGGTTCGCCAAAGAGCTGCTGCTTCAAGAAGAACGACGTCTGGTCGTGCAGGATCGCGTCGCCAACGTTCTCGGGAGCGTACTCGGGCAGTATCACGGTCACTACATGGTCACATGTGGGCCTGGGCACTGCGCGGATGAAGTCCAGGATCGGCGCGATGATCTCGCGGTAGGGCGACTCCACGACGGTGAGCCGGATGCCAAAGCCCGCCTTGTCCCAGCGCGCGCGGAAGGCATCGCACTCTCCCGAGATGTCGATGTAAAGCGCTTCCATCTTGTCGGCCTGGAGTGACTTCGCGTATCGGATGGACCTGATCAGCCGACGATCGATGTCCTTCACGAGCACGATCACGTGGTTGTGCATGCGGTTGTACGACTGCCAGTCCATATCGGCGAACTCATCGGGACGGATCGCCAGCTCCTTTCGGACGCGGTCGTACTGCCGACGGACCCACAGGAAATACACGATGATGAGCGGTATGAGTATCAGCACGATCCACGCGCCATGGCTGAACTTGGCGATGGCGATGACCGCGGTGACGAGTCCGGTGGTGGCGGCGCCTGCAGCGTTGATGACGAGCGAGCGCTGCCAGCCCTCCTCGCGTAGGCGCAGGTGGTGGCGGACCATGCCCGCCTGCGAGAGCGTGAACGAGGTGAACACGCCCACGGCGTAGAGCGGTATGAGCCGCGTTGTCACGCCGCCAAAGAGCACAAGGAGCGCGATGGCCGCAAACGTCAGCAGGATGATCCCGTTGCTGAACACGAGGCGGTGTCCACGATCGCGCAGCTGATGGGGGAGGAAGTCATCGGCCGCGACAAAGGACGAGAGCCGCGGAAAGTCCGCGTACGCGGTGTTAGCCGCAAGCACCAGGATCGCCGCCACGCTTGCCGAGATCACGTAGTACAGCCACCCGGTTCCGAAGATCGCACGGGACAGCTGGCTGATGACGGTCTCCGCCTCCGAGGGCTGCACGCCGGACAGCGAGATGAGCAGCGCCACGCCCACGAACAAGAACAGCAGGATGCCGGCCATCCACGTGAGCGTCTTGGAGGCATTCTTGTCCTCGGGGACGCGGAAGGCCTGCACGCCGTTGGCGATGGCTTCAACGCCGGTCATCGCGGTACATCCCGACGCGAACGCCTTGAGCACCAGGAACAGCCCGAGCGTCTGTATCGGCTCGATGGTCTCGTGTGGGACCGGAACGGTGAACGGATGGCCGGTCGCGAACCGCATCAATCCGACCACGACCATGAAGCCGAGGAGGAGGATGAACGCAAACGTCGGTCCGGCGAATATGGCGCCCGATTCCTTCACCCCGCGCAGATTCGCGATGGCCAGCAGCAGCACGAAGATGACCGCCATCGGGACCGTGTACTTGAGAAGCTGAGGCTGCGCCGAGGTGATCGCGGCTACTGCGGCGGCTATCGAGACCGCGACGGTGAGGATGTAGTCCACCAAGAGCGACGCGCCGGCGATGAGGCCCGGGATGGTGCCAAGGTTCTCCTTGGCCACGATGTACGAACCGCCGCCGCCCGGATACTCGCGGATCGTCTGCCGGTACGAGAGCACCACCACGATGAGCAACACGCCGATAGCGATGGCGATCGGCAGCGTCAGCCTCAGCGCGCCCGAGCCTGCGAGCGCGAGCATCAGCATGATCTCGCCCGGTGCGTATGCCACCGAGGAGAGGGCGTCGCTCGAGAACACCGCCAGTGCCACGGGGTTGCTCAGCCGCTGATGCATCGCCTCCCGGTTGTGCAGAGGGTTGCCGAGGAGGAGTCGCTTGAGTGTGCCTGCCATGTGTCCCTCGCGTCCGATTCCGTTGGGTGCCGCGTTTCGCGTCGCCAGCCAGGGTATACCCACGACCTCCGCAGCGCCATCCGCAGCCATATTCAAGTGGCTCCCGCAGAGGGCTTGCGCCGGTCGGGGATCGGTCGTACAGTAACTAATAGTTAGGTGCATAATGATTGGCACGCTAATTGTTAGGTACGCACACCATCGCCGCGCGATCGCGGCATCGATAGCTCGAGGAGGAACGTGTGGTAATGCACGGGCATGGCATGCCAAAGGATTTTGACATGCGTTTCGAGCCGCCGGAGGGAGTCGACGCCGAATCCTTCAGGACGTACCAGGCGCTCAAGCGCATGACCGTGATGCACCGGCACCTGATGATGAAGGCGTTCGCCGTGAAGGGAACGCATCCCGGACAGGCGATGTGCCTGTTCGTCTTAGGCAAGCACTCCGGCCTGAGCCAGCGCGATCTTGCCGAGTACCTGCACGTCTCAGCGCCCTCGGTGACCGGCATGCTCCAAAAGATGGAACGCGCAGGGCTTGTGGAGCGCACGACCGACCCGGACGACCAGCGGCTCACCCGGATCTCGATCACCGAGGCAGGCATGGCGCTGCTGGGCGAGCTGCACGGTGTGTTCGGCCAGGAGGTCAACACGATGTTCGAAGGCATGAGCGATAACGACAGGGCCGAGCTGGCCCGACTGCTCGACATCGTCAACGACAATATCGCGCGTTCGCTGAGCGCAGCACACTCGACGACGGAAGAGGCGTAGTCACCCCATGACCAGACTCTTGAGATTCCTCAAGCCGTACTGGAAGCAGATCATCTTTGTGATCGTGCTACTGCTTATCCAGGCGATCTCCAACCTGTACCTGCCCGACCTGAACGCCAACATCATCAACAACGGTATCGCCAAGGGCGACACCGACTACATCTGGCGTACCGGCGGGCTCATGCTCGCTGTCACGCTTCTGCTGCAGACCACCGCGGTCATCGGCGTGTACTGGGGCTCCAAGACGGCGATGGCGTTCGGGCGCGATGTCCGCAGCGCGGTGTTCCGCAAGGTCGAGAGCTTCTCGGCGGTAGAACTCAACCAGATCGGCACCGCCTCGCTCATCACCCGCAACACCAACGACGTCCAGCAGGTGCAGATGGTGGTGCTCATGGCGTTCAACGTCATGATCTCGGCACCGATCATGAGCATCGGTGGTGTTATCATGGCGCTTCGCCAGGACGTGCCGCTGTCGACCATGATCATCGTGGTCATCCCGCTCATGGGGGTGGTGATCGGGATTGCGATGATCAAGGCGCTGCCGCTCTTCCGCGCGATGCAAGTCAAGACCGACCGGATCAACCAGGTCGTCCGCGAGAAGCTGTCCGGTGTGCGAGTCATCCGCGCCTTCGTTCGCTCCGAGTTCGAGGAGCGCCGCTTCGACGAGGCCAACCGCGACCTTACCGCCAACGCCCTCAAGGTCACGCGCATCTTCGCGGCCGTGATGCCGGCGCTGATGGCCATCTTCAACCTCACGACCGTGGCGATCATGTGGTTTGGTGGTATGCGCGTGGACGCCGGGGCGATGCCCATCGGCAATCTCACCGCGTTCATCGCTTACATGATACAGATCCTTATGTCGGTCATGATGGCCACCATCATGTTCGTCATGGTTCCGCGGGCGGCCGCCTCTGGCGAGCGCATCATGGAGGTGCTCGACATCGATCCGGCCATCTGCGATCCCGAGACGCCCACCACCGAGACGGGCCAGAGCGGCTATGTCGAGTTCCAGAACGTCGAGTTCCGCTACCCCGGCGCCGAGCAGCCGGTCCTATACGACGTCTCGTTCGCGGCCGCTCCCGGCGAGGTGACAGCGGTGGTCGGCTCAACCGGCAGCGGCAAGTCCACGCTCATCAACCTCATCCCACGCTTCTACGACGTCACCGCAGGGCGCGTGTTGGTGGACGGCGTGGATATCCGGGAGATGCCCCGCGCCCTGCTCTGGGGCAAGATCGGGTTCGTCCCACAGAAGGCATTCCTCTTCAGCGGCACCGTCGGCAGCAACCTGCGTTACGGCAAGCCGGATGCCTCCGACGAGGAGGTCTGGCACGCCCTGGATGTCGCGCAGGGCCGCGAGTTCGTGAGAGAGATGCCCGAGCTGCTGGAGTCGCCGATCTCGGAGGGCGGTACGACGGTGTCGGGAGGTCAGCGTCAGCGACTGGCGATCGCCCGCGCGCTCGTGAAGCGCCCGGAGATCTACATCTTCGACGACAGCTTCTCGGCGCTCGACTTCAAGACCGACTCGATGCTGCGCGCCGCGCTTCGCAAGGAGACTGGTGAGGCCACCGTCATCATCGTGGCCCAGCGCGTGTCAACCATCATGAACGCCGACCGGATCGTGGTCATGGATGCCGGCAAGGTCGTCGGCATCGGGACACACGCTGAACTTATGGGGACCTGCGAGACGTATCGCGAGATCGTTGAGTCGCAGCTCACGCTGGAGGAGATCGCATGAGTGACAAGAACCCCCAGGCTCCCGCAGGACCCCGCCCCGGCGGTCTCGGCCGCCCCGGTCGCGGACCCATGGGCATGGGCGCCCCTGTGGCCAAGGCAACCGACTTCACGGGCTCGCTCAAGCGGCTCGGCGGGCACCTCAAGCCCGAGCGGATCGCGATCGTCTTGGTGCTCGTGCTCGCCATCGTGAGCGTCACGCTCTCGATCATCGGCCCCAAGATGCTCGGACGCGCAACCAACATCATCTTCGAGGGCGCCATCGGCAAGCAGATGCCCGCCGACGTCACCAAGGCCCAGGCGGTTCAGGCCCTCAAAGCGCAGGGCAAGGACCAGATGGCCGAAATGCTCAACAGCATGAACGTCACGCCCGGGCAGGGCGTCGACTTCGACAGGCTCGGCCAGGTGGTGCTGCTCGTTGGTGGCATCTACCTGTTGGCCGCGCTCTTCAGCTGGGCCCAGGCCTTCATCATGGCCGGTGTGGCGCAGCGCGTGGTCTACGGTCTGCGCAAACAGGTGGACCAGAAGCTCTCACGGCTACCGCTCAAGTACTACGATGACAACCCGCGAGGCGACATCTTGTCGCGCGTGACCAACGACATCGACAACATCGCGCACACGCTGCAGCAGAGCCTGACACAGATCGTCACTGCCGTGCTCACCATCATCGGCGTGCTCATCATGATGTTCACGATCTCGCCGCTGCTGGCCGTCATCTCACTGGCGACGATACCACTCTCGGTCGTTGTGACCGTTGCCATCGCCAAGCGCTCGCAGAAGCAGTTCGCCGCGCAGTGGAAGCACGTGGGCGAGCTCAACAGCCACGTGGAGGAGATGCACACCGGTCACAGCATCGTGAAGGTGTTCGGCCGTCAAGAAGAGGCGATCACCGAGTTCGACCGGCGCAACGCCGAGGTCTACGACGCCAGCTTCAAGGCGCAGTTCATCTCGGGCATCATCATGCCGTCGATGACCTTCATCAACAACCTGAACTACGTTGCCATCTGTGTTATCGGTGGAATGCGCGTGGCCAGCGGAACGCTGTCGCTTGGTGACGTGCAGGCGTTCATCCAGTACTCCAAGCAGTTCACACAGCCGATCGCGCAGACGGCGAGCATCGCCAACGTGCTGCAGTCCACCGTGGCTTCGGCCGAGCGCGTCTTCGAGCTCTTAGACGAGTCCGAGGAGATACCGGATCCCGCCGAGCCGCAGCACCTGCCACAGGAGACCGCTCACATCACGCTTGAAGACGTGTCGTTCCGCTACCTCGCGGATACGCCGCTGATCGAGGACCTCAACCTTGATGTGCAGCCCGGCCAGACCGTCGCTATCGTCGGTCCCACCGGCGCCGGCAAGACCACGCTTGTCAACCTGCTCATGCGTTTCTACGAGGTCGACAAGGGCGCCATCCGCATCGACGGCGTGGACATCCGTGATCTTACGCGGGACGAGCTGCGCGGAACGTTCGGCATGGTGCTGCAGGACACCTGGCTCTTTGGCGGGACCATCCGCGAGAACATCGCGTACGGTGCCGAGGGAGCCAGCGAGGAGGCTATCATGCGGGCGGCCGACGCCGCGCACGTGGACCACTTCGTCCGCACGCTCACCGAGGGCTACGACACGCGCCTGGACGACGATGCGTCCAACATCTCGTCAGGCGAGAAGCAGCTGCTCACGATCGCGCGCGCGTTTCTGGCCGACCCCGAGGTCCTCATCCTCGACGAGGCCACAAGCTCGGTCGACACGCGTACCGAGGTGCTCATCCAGAAGGCCATGGCTCGCCTGATGGAGAACCGCACCAGCTTTGTGATCGCGCACCGGCTGTCCACCATCCGCAACGCCGATGTGATCCTGGTGATGAACCATGGGCGCATCATCGAGCAGGGCACGCACGACGAGCTCATGGCTGCGGGCGGCTTCTACTGCGACCTGTACAACAGCCAGTTCGTGGAAGCGTACGACGAGGCCGTGTAGATCGACGCCGCGTACGCGAGAGACGAAACGGGGGGCGAGATCACTCGCCCCCCGTACTCATTTCAGGGCACCGGGCACCGGGCGGCCTTCGCCTACAACCCGCCGTGCCGCCGCTCCGGCCCCATGTACCCGTGGTTCACGTGCGGGTGGGCGTTGATGTACGCGATCGCTTCCTCGACCGAGTCGGTCGTGTAGACGAAGTCGATGTCACCCGCGGCGATGGTGCCCTCGGCCACCATCTGCTCGCGGAGGAACCCGAGCATGGGCGTCCAGAACGACGAGCCCATCACAACCACCGGGAACGACTCCATCTTGCCGGTCTGGATGAGCGTGAGCGCCTCGAAGAGCTCGTCTAGGGTACCAAAGCCGCCGGGCATGATCACGAAGGCGCGCGAGTACTTGACCATCATCACCTTGCGCACGAAGAAGTGCTCAAAGGTCATCACGCGATCCACGTACGGGTTGGGCTTCTGCTCGTGCGGCAGGTGGATGTTGGCGCCAAGCGACAGGCCGCCGGCCTCCTTGCACCCGCGGTTGGCCGCCTCCATGATGCCGGGGCCGCCGCCGGTCATCACGGCAAACCCCGCCTCGGCAAGTGCACGTCCCATCGAGCGCGCCATCTCGTAGTGCGGGTGGCCCTCCTTGAAGCGCGCCGAGCCGAACACGGTGACCGCGGGCTCGGGGATGTTGAGGAACTCGAATCCGCGCAGGAACTCCAGGAAGATCCGTACGGCCGAGAGGGTGTTCGCCTCGTGGCCGTGGCCGCCTGCGAGGAACTCGGCTTCGGCACCCTGGACCTGCTCGAGCAGGGTCGGGGGGTACGCGTCCCGATCGTCGATGACGTCAGCGCACACGAGCGGCCTCCTTCGGCGGATGAACGATGCGCCGATTGTACCTCGAGCGCGCCGGCCCCTAGAACATCGGTGTGACCGACTCGATGATGCCCGAGTTGATGGCGGACTTGAACGTCTCATCAGGGATGCTCGAGTCCCAGTTGCCGGTGACCTTGGCCGTCCCGTAGATCGCGATCCACACGCCCACCACCAGCACCGGCCACACCCACGCGGGGATGCGCTTCTTGCCCGCGACCGTGGCCTCAAGGCATCCGTCCACGGGGCACACCTTCACGCAGTCCATGCAGCCGTCGCACTCGGGTGAGTGCACATCGCGCTTGGTGTGCACGTCGACGAACGCGGGGCACGACTTCGTGCACTTCTTGCAGTCGATGCACGTCTCGGCGTCGCGGTGCACCCACAGTGCCGAGAGCGTGCCGAGCGCGCCGTACCATCCGCCGAGCGGGCACAAGTACCGGCACCAGACCGGCCCCAGGATCGTGGAGACCGCGCCGGCGAACAGCACCACAGCCAGGTAGAGCGGGCTGCCGAATCCCGAGATGATCTTGATGTCGGCGGTCCACATGTACGGGAGTTCCCGGAACCCGACCGCCTCGGGCAGCGAGACCATGAGCAGAAGCGCGAGCACGGCCGCCGCCAGCACGTAGCGCATGCCGCGGAGCCCCAGGTCGAGCCACTTGGGCAGACGGATGTTGCGACCCAGCAGCTTGCGCCCGAGTGCCGCGAAACCCTGCCACACGGTGCCCACCGGGCAGATCCAGCCGCAGAACCCGCGCTTGAACAAGAGTGACAGCGTCAGTGCGCCGATGATGATCACCAGCCCGGCCGGCAGCAGCGTGTCCCAACCGCCGCCCCGAACCCACGCGAAGAAGCTGGTGTAGTGACCTACCGGCAGAATGCCGGCGGGACCCTCGGGGCGATCGACGTACGGGCCCTGGCCGCGCGCCCACGCGGCAAAACGCATCAGCTGTACGCACGCGTACACGAAGTACGTGAAGAACGCGGCTTTCACGAACCACCGGCTCGTTACCACCGATCGCGCCTTCAGCCACGCTTCACGCACGCGAGTCACCTCTCACTTGTCTTTCCCGAGTCGGAAACCAGAGCACACGAGTTGCCACCGTCCGGGGAGGGACCATGGGCACCAGGAAGTTCACCATCCTACACTCCAACGACATGCATGGCGACTTCTTCGCCGAGCAACTCACCCTCGAGGACCTTGAGGCTGCGGGCGACTCCAAGATGGTGAGCACCTCGGCACAGCAGCGCGTGGTGCGCCCGACCCTGCCGCTTGCCGAGGATGCCACGCTGCCACTGACCGCCTCGTCGCGCCCTCCCGGATCGCCCTGGATAACGAACGCCTCCCCCGGAAGCGCTAGCGCAGTGCTAGCTCGGGAGAGGCGTCCGCCGGAGGGAGATGGCGCACCCGGGCTCCGTTCGCCGGCGGGAGCGTCGTCTGGCTGGTGGCTATGGCATGAGCTTGATCGGGATGCTGACGGTGTTGATCGGTGTGCCGTCCTTCGCCGAGTACTCGAACACGACGAGCGCGCCCATCTCCTGTCGCGGGCTGGTGTAGGGGATCTTCACGTCGAACGTGCCGCGTGTACCCGTTCCCGAGCTGGCGGTGATGGTCTTCTTGGCCAGAACCTTGCCCGATGCGTCTCGGATCTCGGCCTGGAAGACCGCCTCAAAGACGTTAGCGGTTCCGGCCACGCGGAGTGGGCTCGCACCCGTGGCGCCCACGACGGGCGTCTCCACGAAGATGGCCGGAAGCATGCTCTCCCAGTCCGAACGGTGCTGCGGATCCTTTATGATGAGGCCTTCGCCGCCGAGTGCCTCCACCGGCACGCCATTCATCTCGAACAGCACACTATCGACCGTGGAGAACTGGGTGAGCGTGAAGACCACCTGCGCTATCCGCATCGACATCGAGAGAGTCCCGCCGCCATCGTCGTAGGCGTCGCTCAGGTCGACAGTGGCGACCCCGTTCTTCACCGTGACCGAGTTGAGCGTCGTCTTCGCGGGGATCTCGCTGTGCATCCCGTAGAGCTCGTCGGCTGCTGTCGTGCCCTCGAGCAGCTCCTTCATTGCGGCTGTCGCCACTGCCTTGGTCGCCGGCACTTCGCGTGTTGCCACCCCGAGCGTCTCGCCGCGAGGGAAGTAGAGCTTGAGCGTGATCGGCGCGGCCGGGGTGACGGCATCGGTCGCGCTGCCGTCTTCGGTCGGCAGGGCAGGGGTCGTTGTAGCAGGCGGGCTGTCTCCAGTCCCACCGCCTGTGGCGTCATTGGTGGGTACGATCGGTTTGGCGCTGCACCCCGAGAGCGCTACGATCAGCGCTACGGTGACGCTGATCACGCAGGCCACGAGCCAGAACATACGGTGCGAATGATACGTGTTCATCGTTGCCTCCTGGCCGGGGAATGATGCCTCTACGGTATGCCCGCGGGCCATTTGGCACCAACTGGTTGAGCAGAGCCGTCATCGAGCCGATACACGTCGCAGGGGTACGTACCTCCATGGTGCGCTACGGTTTGGAGGTGGCGGCACGGACAGGGTTGCGAACAGCAGGGGTGGATCGGACATTCGTCCGTTGAGTGACTGGGGGCGGATGGCCATGTTGCTCGAGGGCGCGACGTTCCCATCTGCGCTGTGGTCGGGTTCCGAGTTGCGCTTTCGCTGGACGAACCGTGCGTTCATCGATCTGATGGACGACGCTCGTCCGCAGTACGACCTCCTTGGCATGCCGGTGCGCGGGTTCTTATCGGACACGCGGTCGGCCGTGCGCTTCATCGACGCAGCCTACACCGGTCAGGCCCTCACGGTGCCTGAGTACGAGTACCGAGCGTCGTGGGGCGAGACCACCTACTGGCAGCTCAGCTACCTGCCCATGCCCGGGCGCATCGGCGACCCGTTCGACGTGCTCCTCACAGCTGTTGACGTGACCGAACTGGTCATCGCCCGCCACACCGCCGAGCGCGAGCGTGACGACCTGCGCTCTGCGATGGGGCTCATCAACACGACCATCCTCTCCTCGCTTGACGCCGACGAGATCCTTCAGCGCGTGCTCGTAGAGGCCACCGAGGTCTTCAAGGCCGACTGGGGCTGGATCGCCGAGAACGAAGAGGGCTCGTGGGTGTTCAGGAACGTGCACGGGTGGCCGGCCGAGATGGTGGGCCTGCGCTTTTCCGCGGACGATCTCTCGATGCCGTCACTCGCGGCCACCACGCACTCGGTCGTGCATTCGACGCTTTCAATGGCGACCGGCCAGCACCTCGTGCTCATGGAGCGCCACGACATCGGTGCGTTCCTCATGGTGCCGGTGATGCACCGAGGCGAAGTCGCCGCGGTCATGGGATTCTGCTGGGACACCGAGACCGACTTCACGCAGGCCATGCTCGAACTGGCCGAGCGGCTTGCGGTCTCACTGTCCCTTGCGCTTGAAAACGCCCGCCTGTACGACTCCGAGCGCCGCATCAACCGGACGCTGCAGCAGGCGTTCTTCACCGCGCCGGCCATGGTTTCCGGCCTTGAGCTGGGCCATCTGTATCATTCGGCGTCCGCGGGATCGCATGTAGGCGGCGACTTCTACGACGTCATCCCGTACGAGGACGGCCGCACAGGGCTGATCATAGGCGACGTCTCGGGCAGGGGAGTCGAAGTAGCGGCGCTGACGACGCTCGTGAAGAGTGCGATGCGCGCCGAAGCGCTCAGGCTGCCAACGCCGCATGGCGTGCTCACGCACGCGAACGACATCATGTTCAAGGGTGCGGCCTCGCACGAGTTCGCCTCGGCATTCTTTGGCATGCTTGATGGCGCCACCGGGCACCTGTCGTACGGCATCGCGGGCCACCCGTCGCCGATCCTGGTGCGCCCTGGGGCCGATCCGGTCATGCTTACCGACCAGCAGGTGGTCCTTGGCGTGCGGGCGGACGCCCGCTACACGCCAAGCGAGCTCACATTGGATATCGGCGACCTGCTGGTGCTCTATACCGACGGCCTCACCGAGGCCGGAACGCGCGGAGGCGCGCGTTTCGGCACCGACAGGCTGCTCGAAGCCGTCATCCGCTGCGCCGACGAGCCGGCCGAGGAGGTCCCGGAGTCGCTGTTCCTCTCCGCGTTCTCGTTTGCCGAGGGGCATATGGCCGACGACGTGGCGATCATGGCGCTGCGCCGGACCGGGACGCCCGAGGGCGGCGCCCAGGGTCGCCTCGAGCTTGCGGGTGTGGCCTAGCCTCTGCCGGCGGTGCCCCGTTCTCTCCTTTGACGCGCGTGCTGCTTCCGCATAGATTCATGGGTGACACGCGCGTTAGAGGGAGGGACCCATGAACTGCCCCAATTGTGGTGCCGAGGCCCAGCCGGGCCAGCCGTGCGGAGTCTGCGGCGCGCAGCTCCCGGCCGAAGCCGCTCCCACAGTGCCCATGCCCGTCACGCCTCCTCCGGCGGCGTACGCGCAGGCACCGTACGCTCAGACCGCGCAGTCACCCAAGAAGAAGAAGACCGGGCTCATCATCGCGCTCGTCGTCATCGCCGTGTTGCTCTTTGGTGGATGCATCGCAGGCGTGTACTTTGGCTGGAAGGCGTATAGCCAGAAGAACGGCAGCGTCGAGATCCCTGTGACCACACCGGTCACGCCGGGGGCGCCGCTGGAGCCCGAGGCGCCGGCCGACGCCGCTTATCCCGACGCCGAATCCGCAGCGCTCTCGGTTGTCGATCCGGGCTGGGTCACCAAGGTCGTGCGCGACGAAGGCACAACCATGACGTTCTGGGCGGGTCCGCCCAACAGTGAGTGGGTCGTGGAGGTCGTCGTCGAGGAGGTCCGGGGCGGCAACTGGGTGGTCACTGACTCATACGCGCTCGGCGGCGGTGACGTCTCGGACGGCGCATCGTCTGACCAGGACGCCGCGGCGACCGTACTTGCGGACTTTCTCACCGCGATCCAGCAGAATCGTGCAGACGACGCGCACGCGCTCACGATCGAGCCCTTCTCGCTCGACGGGGCAAGCGCCCAGTACTCCAACGGCGAGTTCAAGTCGTGGGAGATCGTTGAGGCTGAGGCGCAAGACGACGGCAGCTTCTGGTTCCACGTGACGGAGCAGTGGTACAACGACCCGGCCGAGGAGTGGGCATACTATCTAGTGCCCACGGAGGCGGGCTACCGGATCTCCAGCCTGGAGCCATGGTAGGTCTATGAGCGAGTCCGGCAACCTTCTGTCGCTTCGCGGAGTCGTGAAGGTCTACGACACCGGCGAGGTACCATTTACCGCGCTCAAGGGCATCGACCTTGAGGTGCATACCGGCGAGTTCGTGGGCATCATCGGCAAGTCCGGCAGCGGCAAGACCACGCTGATCAACATGATCACCGGCATCGACCACCCCACCGCCGGCGAGATCATCATCGACGGTACGCCCGTACACGTGCTCTCCGAGAACGAACTTGCGCGGTGGCGCGGTCGCACCATCGGCGTCGTGTTCCAGTTCTTCCAGCTGTTGCCCACGCTCACGGTGCTCGAGAACATCTTGCTCCCGATGGACTTCTGCCACATGTGGGCGCCCCGCGACCGCACCGCGCGCGCCATGCAACTGCTCGAGCAGGTGAAGCTTGCGGATCAGGCACACAAGCTGCCGGCGTCGCTCTCGGGCGGCCAGCAGCAGCGTGCCGCCATCGCGCGGGCGCTTGCCAATGACCCACCGATACTTGCTGCTGACGAGCCCACCGGCAACCTGGACTCCAAGACCGCCGACGCCGTCTTCGGGCTCTTTGAGCGGCTTGTCGAGCAGCACAAGACCATCATCATGGTCACGCATGACAACGACCTGGCGCAGCGGGTGCGGCGTGCGCTGCACGTGAGCGACGGCGAGATCGTCGAGGAGCGCGTCTACCGGCCCCGACACGGCGCATAGCGATGCTCGCGATCCGCTGGAAGAAGGTCCTCCAGGACCTGACGGCCCACCGCTTCCGGACGCTGCTGGTGGTGCTCTCCATCGCCATCGGTGTGTTCTCGGTCGGCATCATCATGGGCGGGCGCCAGATCCTTGTGCGCGAGTTCGATGGCGAGTACCTCTCGTCCCGGCCTCGCAACGCCGGACTCTACACCGCTCCGTTCGACGAGCAGATGGTGCGTCGTGTCTCGGAATACCCGGGCGTCATCGCCGCACAGGGCAGAGAGACGGCGACCTTCAGGTACACGTGGGACGGGTCTGACGCGGCGCGGTCCATCTCGCTCGTGGCCCTTAAGGACTTCGAGAACATCGCCGTTGAGAAGATCGTGCCCGAAGATGTGACGCACTGGCCACCGCGCCGGGGCGAGATCGTGCTGGAGTCTTCGTCGAGGGAGACGGGCGACTACCAGATCGGGGATGTGCTCACGCTTGAGATGACCGAAGGTGACCCCGTGCGGCTTACCGTGGTCGGCTTCGCGCACGACGTGAACGCGTATCCCGCGCAGTTCATGGGCGCCGAAACGGGGTTTGTGTCATTTGACACGCTGCCGGACCTGGACCTTTCCAAGTCGTTCAACCAGCTGCTCGTAGTCTTCAACCCCGACGGTCTGACGCAGCGCACGGCTTCGGTCCTGGCCGATGACATCAAGCAGAACGTCTTTGAGGCCAACGGCATCATAGTGTACGGGATGGAGGTGCCCAAGCCCGGCAGTCACTTCCTAGGCGACATCTTCAAGGCCGTGTCGCTCCTGCTGCTCGCGCTGGGCGTGCTTAGCCTGGGGCTTTCGGGCTTCTTGGTGATCAACACTGTCTCCGCGCTGATGGCGCAACAGATCAAGCAGGTCGGCATCATGAAGGCGATCGGCGGGCGAGCCTCTCAGGTGACGTGGATGTATCTGGTGATGGTGGCCATCTACGGCGTGCTCGCGGTGCTGGTGGGATTGCCGGCCTCGGTCTGGATCGGACGGATGTTCATCGAGTTCGCGGCCCGCACGCTTAATGTGCGGGTGGCATCGTACACGCCGGCCGGCTGGGTCACCGCGCTCGAGGTGGTCGTCGGCCTCGTGGTGCCGATCCTCGCGGCCATCGTTCCCGTGCGGATGGGCACGCGCACGAGCGTGGTCCGCGCACTCAACGCGACCGGTGTCTCCTCGGCGCACTTTGGACACGGACTCGTGGATCGCGCGCTCGGGCTGGTCAAGGGACTTCCGCGTCCCGTCGCCCTGTCGCTCCGCAACACGTTCCTTCGCAAGGGGCGACTCGCACTTACGCTGGCCACGCTCTCGCTGGCCTCGGCGGTGGTGATGAGCGTCTTCTCGGTGCAGGCGTCGATCAACCAGAGCATCGCGGACCTGGGCGCCTGGTGGCGCTACGACATGCAGGTCAACTACGAGCAGCCCGTGGACCGGACGGCTGCGGAACGCGAGATCGAAGCTGTCGACGGCGTGCACGAAGTGGAGAGCTGGATCACCGCGCCCACGTCGCTGGAACGCTCGGACGGCACCAAGAACGAGACGTTATCGACAGTCGGGATGCCGTACGACACCACGTTCGTCGCGCCCACGGTGGTGAGCGGCAGATGGCTCGAAGAGAGTGACACCGACGCGATCGTGGTCAACACCGACGCGGTCAAAGAGGAGGAGGCCCTTGAGGTCGGGCAGCGCGTCACGCTCTCGATGAGGGGCGAGGAGAAGGTGTGGCGCGTGGTCGGCGTGATCAAGGGCCAGATGAGCGGCCCGATGATCTTCACCAGCCGGGACGCGTTGGCGACCCTCCTCGGCGATGAGAGCGTGTCGCGTTCTATGATCAAAGCCACCAGCTCCGATCCCGACGTGTACACCAAGACGCTGGAGCGTGTGGAGACCCGGCTGGAAGACGCAGGGTTCGCTATTGTCGGCACGCGCACCGTCGCGGCCTTCAGCGAGCAGATAGCCAGTCAGCTGGGGATCCTCGTGTCGTTCTTGGTGATCATGGCCGTACTGCTCGCATCGGTAGGCGTGATAGGCCTTACCGGCACCATGTCGATCAACGTCATCGAGAGCACTCGCGAGATCGGTGTTATGCGTGCGATCGGCGCCGTACACAACTCCATCTACCAGATATATATCACCGAGGGTCTGGTGGTGGGTCTCATGAGTTGGGGCATCGGCGCGGTAGCCGCATACCCGATGAGCTACCTGCTCACGAACGCGCTGTCCGGCGCCATCGGCATCCCGCTCTCGTACCGCTTCTCGTGGACCGGGGTCGCCTCCTGGTTTGGCGTGATCTCGCTCATCTCGATCGTCGCGAGCCTGACGCCCGCTTTCAGAGCGAGTCAGGTCAGCGTCCGAGATGCGATAGCATACGAGTGACCCTGCTCAACTACACCGGAGGTATCCCGTGACGGCTCGATCGCGCATGTTCGCAAGCGACAACGCATCCGGCGCGCACCCCGACGTCCTGGCCGCGATCGCCGCTGCCAACGTGGGACACGCGCACGCGTACGGCTACGACGAGTGGACCGAGCGCGCAGTCGAGGCCATCCGCCGTCACCTGGGCGAGCAGGCTCAGCCGTTCTTCGTCTTCAACGGCACCGGCGCCAACGTCTCGGCGCTCTCGGCGCTCCTCCAGCCGTTCCACTCGGTGCTGTGCTCGGACGTGGCGCACATCAACACAGATGAGTGCGGCGCCCCCGAGCGGTTCACCGGCTGCAAGCTCGTGGGTCTGCCGACGACCGACGGCAAGATCACGCCGGCGCAGATCGAGGGCGCCCTCGGTGGCGTAGGCTCCGAGCACCACTCGCAGCCGCGGGTCGTCTCGGTCACGCAGTCGACCGAGTACGGCACGGTCTACCGTCCCGATGAGCTTCGTGCCATCGCCGATGTCGCGCACGCGAACGGCCTGTACGTGCATATGGACGGCGCGCGCATCTCCAACGCCGCCGCGTTCTTGGGATGCACACTTGCCGAGATCGTCACGGACGCGGGCGTGGACGTCATCTCGCTCGGCGGCACCAAGAACGGGCTGCTCTTCGGCGAGGCCGTGGTGTTCCTACGGCCCGAACTGGCCGAGCAGTTCCTGTACGTGCGCAAGTCCTCGGGGCAGTTGGCGTCGAAGATGCGGTTCGTCTCGGCGCAGTTCGAGGCGCTCTATGGTGGCGATCTGTGGCTTGAGAACGCCTTGCACTCCAACGCGATGGCTCGCATGCTCGCGGAAGGCCTGCGTGACGTACCGGGCGTTACGCTGACGCAGGCTATCGAGGCCAACGAGGTCTTCGCGGTGTTGGATAAGAGACTCATCGAGCCGTTGCGGCAAGTCGCCGATTTCTATACGTGGGACGAGGGCACGAACGAGGTGCGTCTGGTGACATCGTGGGACACCACCGAGGGCGACGTTCGGGCCTTCGTGGGGAGGGCGCACGTGATTCAGGGGGGCTAGCGTGGATCGGAGCCGCACGGTCCTCAGGCAGATCGAGATCTACCGTCTGCTCAGCATCTGACTCGCCTCACTCGCCGCTGCGTTCTACGTTGGCGATCAGGTGCGCCGTGTCGTCATCACCGGCGCCGCCAACGTGACCAGCGCGGTTTGCCGCTATCCCGTGATGTGGAAGATCGAGCCGCTTGTGTGATCGAGCAGGTAGATCTCGCCGTCCTCGTCCTCGCCGAATGACGAGGGGTTGTACCCGCTCTGCCGCAGCAGCTCCGTCTTCCAGGTACCGCCAACACGGGCGAGACCCCAGATGCGGCCCCGTGACGTAATCGGCATACAGGTACACGCCGCGGATCCCGGGTTGTGCGCTCCCGCGGTGCACATAGCCGCCGGTCACGGATCTGCCGACGGTGTGGTCGTACTCGATCGCCGGCAGCGTGTACCGGCTGGCATCGTCGGGCCTGGCGGCCTTGGGCGGGTAGGCGTGCGAGCCCTCACAGACGTTCCAGCCGTAGTTGCGGCCGCCCGTCGCCGGGGGCTCGACGTCGATCTCTTCCCACGTGTTTTGACCCACGTCGGCGAGGTAGAGTTCCCCGTGCCGCGGTCGAACGAGAAGCGCCAGGAGTTGCGCAGCCCAAGCGCCCAGATCTCGGGCTGGAACGCGGTGTCGGCGACGAACGGGTTGTCGGGCGGGATGCGATACCGATCCGACGTTCCGATGGCGCCGGTGACGTCGATGCGCAGCAGCTTGCCCAGGAGCGACTTCCCGTTCTGGGCGTTGCGCTTTGGGTCGCCGCCGCTGCCTCCGTCGCCCATCCCGATGTAGAGGTAGCCGTCCGGCCCGAAGACGATCTGCCCGCCATTGTGGTTGGCGTAGGGCTGTTTGACGGTGAGAAGCACCTGGGCGGAACCGGGGTCCGCGACGCCGGAAGAGGCCGATACGCGATATCTCGAGATGACCGTGTCGCCCGCGGTGTCGGTGTAGTCCAGGTAGAACACGCCGGATGTCTTGTAGTCGGGGGCGAAGGCGAGGCCCAACAGCCCGCGCTCGCCGGTCTTGCTCACACGGTCCGAGATGTCGAGAAAGACGCCGGCGGTATCCGCGCCCTTGTCGATCACCTTGATGCGACCGTTCTGCTCGACTACGAACACCCGGCCGCTACCGTCTCCGGCTGCGGGGATGACCGCGAGCAGCGCGGATACAGCCACGAGCGAAGCGAGCTGGCGCCCGTGGGCACATCCTCGCGGTGGTCGTTGGTGTCTCACCGGTCCTCCGGCAGTCAGCGCCGCTCGATCCGCTCGTCGGCCGAGACACCCCCGTGCCGTGCGCCCGCGAGCTCCCGGATCGCGGCGATCACGTCGTCGGCGTGCCCCTCCACCTTGACCTTCGCCCAGACCCGGGCGATGCGTCCCGTGGGATCGACGAGGAACGTCGAGCGCTTGGCCGTCACGCCCAGCACCTCCCGGGCACCGTATGCGTCGATGATGGACTTGGAGGTGTCGGAGATCAGCGGGAACGTGAGTTCGAACTTGTCGACGAAGCGCTGCTGCACCTCGGGTTTGTCTGCGCTTACGCCCACTACCAGGGCGTTCAGGGACTCGAGCTCGGTTTGATGAGCCTGGAAGTCCTTGGCCTCATGCGTTCAACCGGGGGTGTTGGCACGAGGGAAGAAGTAGACCACCACCCACTTGCCCGTGTGCTCGCTCAGCACGAACCGGCCGTCGCCTGTGATGGGCGCATCGATCGCGGGGGCAGCATCGCCAACTGCGGGCATCTGTATGTCGGACATGAGGTTCTCCTCTCGGCGGCTACACTCGGTTTGTCCCTCTTTGATACGATTCTCCAACACGACCCCAAGGGAGGCGAGATGGACGAGTGCAAGTTGCGCGCGGCGAACGGTCATCCCGGCGTGCCCTGCGACGAGGACCGCTGCATGTACTGGCGCGTCGTCGATCACCTGGACATCGACGTTGGCTCACGTGAGGGGTGCGCCATCCAGTTCTTCAGTCTGCTTGAGGGCGGCGACAGCGCGAGAGCCGAGTGGCTGCTGTCGGTGAAGGAGCGCGTGGAGGGCCTGGACGACAAGCGGTAGCATGTCAGCCATGCGCTACCTCATAGACGGCTACAACGTGACCATGACCGACCCGGCGACGAAGGGTCTTCCCGCCGAGCAGCAACGCGCCGTGCTCGTCAGGCGGCTTGCGGCACGCGGAGCGGGTCTGCTCGGGAGCGGCACGATCACCATCGTGTTCGACGGGCGCCCCGACGGGACCACGGTAGCCACCGGCACGATCGGCGTGCGGTTCTCGGCCGATGACAGCGCCGATGATGTGATCGCGGGACTTACGGCCGGCGCGGGTGTTACCGTGGTCACTTCGGACGCCGCGCTCGCGCGGCGCGTGAAGGCGGAAGGCGCGCAGGTGCTGCCGTCATCGAGCGTGTTCGATGGCGCGCACGCTCCGAGGAGACGAACGCGCGGCAGGTATCCTGCCGCAAGCGCCGGTCTGCCAAAGGGCGCCAACCGTATCACCGAGGAACTCAAGAACATCTGGCTCGCAAACGAAGACGAGGAGTGATATGCGCGGCATAGGCGTCATCGTGAACGTGCTGGCAGTGTTCGCGGGAACCGCGGTCGGGCTGCTGTTCGGTAAACTCATCGCGGACAGATTCCGCCAGATCGCGTTCGTGGCGATCGGGTTGTCCACCATGGTCATCGGCGCCTCGATGTCCGTTGGCGGTCTGGGCGATCTGGGCGGCACCAGGATCGGCAGCTACGCCGCGCTCGTGCTGGTGGGCTCGCTCGTGCTTGGCGCGATCACCGGCGAGGCCATGCGTATCGAGTACTGGCTGGAACGGTTCGGGCACTGGCTGCAGGAGGTCGCGGGCAAGATCCCGTTCCTGTCTCCGGGCAAGGCGACCGAGCCGGGCGAGAAGGGCCACACGCTTGTGGAGGGCTTCGTGACCGCATCGCTCCTGTTCTGTGTGGGTGCGATGACCGTTCTCGGCTCGCTTCAAGACGGGCTGGGCGACCCTTCGCTGCTTTACCTCAAGGCGCTGCTCGACGGAATCGCGGCGATCGCGCTCGCGACCACGTTCGGGGCCGGTGTCGGTCTCTCGATACTACCCGTTGCGATCATCCAGGGCGGTCTCGCGCTTGGCGCGGCCAGCCTGCAGCCCTACATCACCGATCCGGTGGTCTTTGCCATCGAGCTCGTGGGTGGCACGCTCATCTTCGCGATCGGGTTGGACCTGGCGGGTGTCAAGCGATTGCCCGTCGGCAACATCCTGCCCGCCATCGTGTTCGCCGCCTTTGCCGCGGCGCTGCTGACGTAGACGTCTGACTGCACGTGATGGCCGGGCAACTCCCTCGCAGATAAGGCCAGCTGACATGACCAAGATCGGCGCATACTCCGAGGTCGGCACGCTCCGCACGGTGCTTGTGCACCGCCCGGGCCTCGCCCTCGAACGGCTCACCCCGCGCAACCGCGAGGCGTTCTTGTTCGACGAACTCGTGTGGGTGGAGCGCGCGCAGCGCGAGCACGACGAATTCACGGCCGTCATGCGCGGTCGCGGCGTGGAGGTTCTCTACCTCGATGACCTGCTCTCCGAGACCCTTGCGGCATCCGAGGCCGCACGCGCCGACATCGTCACGCGCCTGGTGTCGGCCTACACGGTCGGCCCGTCGCTGGTACGCGATCTGCGCGCCTTCCTGCTCGGACTCACCGCCGGCCGGCTTGCGGAGGTTCTGGTTGGCGGGCTGCTCATCTCGGAGCTCGACGGCATCGACCTCGACACACTCAATCGCCACTCACTCGGCGCAGTGCTTGCCGAGCCCAACTCGTTCGTGCTGCCGCCACTGCCCAACAGCCTGTTCACGCGCGACTCAAGCGCGTGGCTCTACGGTGGCGTGGTGCTGCCGCCGCTCTTCTGGCACGCGCGCCGTCTTGAGGTCGTGAACATGTCAACCATCTACCGCTACCACCCGCGCTTTACTGCCGAGGAGTTCTCGTTCTGGCATCCGCCGCAGGGCGATGCCGGCCGTTTCGGCGTGGAGGACCTGGGACAGGGCAACACGCTCGAGGGCGGCGACCTGATGCCCATCGGGAATGGGACCGTGCTCGTGGGCATGGGCGAGCGCTCCACGGGTCGAATGGTGGAACACATCGCGCGGTCGCTGTTCTCGGCGGGCGCCGCCGAGCGCATCATCGCGTGCCGCATGCCGCAGGACCGGGCTTACATGCATATCGACACCGTCTTCGGCTTCGTCGACCGGGACGCAGTGACGCTCTACCCCGACGTCATCGACGCGATGCAGGTCTACAGCATCAGGCCGGGCCACGACGAGGACTCATTTGAGATCACCGCCGAGAACGGGCTGCTCGAGGCGGTTGCGGACGCCCTCGGCGTGAAGCGGCTGCGCACGATCCCGACGGGCGGCGACGCGTTCCAGTCGGCGCGCGAGCAGTGGGACGACGGCAACAACGTGGTCGCGTTGGAGCCGGGCGTGGTGGTTGCGTACTCCAAGAACACACACACGAACGCGGCGCTCAGGGCCGCCGGCATCGAGGTCATCGAGATCGAGGGCTCGGAGCTTGGCAAGGGTCGCGGCGGCTGCCACTGCATGACGTGCCCGATCTCGCGGGACGCGATCGAGTAGGGCCGACGGTTCGGGCGGGGCGTCGCGCCGCGATGCGCATACGGTCACGGTAGCCGCGCACCGCGTGTTCGCGCCGAACGGCCCTTGCCATAGAGGGTAGGATGTATCAGCATTCAGACTTTCTGCATACAAGTCCGACCCACAAGCAGCATTGGCAAAGGAGTCTCCTGATGGAGAAGCTCACCGTCGTGGTTGCGCTCGGTGGCAACGCGCTGTTGCGCCGCAGTGATCCCATGACCGCCGCAGCGCAGCGCGCCAACGTGAAGATCGCGGCGCAGGCGCTCGCGCCGCTCGCAGAGAGCCACAGCCTCGTGGTCGCGCACGGCAACGGCCCCCAGGTGGGGCTGCTCGCGCTACAGGCCGCCGCGTACACCGATGTTGAGCCGTATCCGCTCGACGTCCTGGGCGCTCAGACACAGGGCATGATCGCGTACATGGTCGAGCAGGAGCTCGGTAACGTCCTCCCGTTCGAGAAGCACATCGCCACGCTGCTCACCATGGTCGAGGTCGATCCCGACGACCCCGCGTTCCAGAACCCCACCAAGTTCGTTGGCCCGTCGTACGACAAAGCGGCGGCAGACGCGCTTGCCCACAAGAAAGGCTGGGTCTTCAAAGAGGACTGCGGGCAGTGGCGCCGGGTGGTCGCCTCGCCCGAGCCCAGGCGCATCTTTGAGATGGAGCCGATCCGCTGGCTCGTGGAGAAGGGCACCGTGGTCATCTGCGCGGGTGGCGGGGGCATCCCCACCGTCTACCTGCCCGATGGTACCCGGACGCTCGTGGGCATCGAGGCTGTCATCGACAAGGACCTCGCCAGCGAGCTCCTGGCACGCGAGCTCGATGCCGACCTGTTCGTGATGGCGACCGATGCCGAGGGCGTGTGCCTCGAGTGGGGCACGCCGCAGCAGGAGACGCTTGGCTGGGTCACCCCCGAGGAGCTTGCGGAGCACGACTTCCCCGCGGGGTCCATGGGGCCAAAGGTGGCCGCCGCCTGCCGGTTTGTGAAGGCCACAGGTAAGCGCGCGGCCATCGGGCGGCTCGAGGACATCACCCGCATCGTTGCCGGAGACGCCGGCACCAACGTGGTGCCTCTGGTGCCTGCCGACCGGCGCTAGCGAGCGACCGCGCGCAGCGCCACGCCCGTCGCGACCTCCAGCACGAGCAACGCCGCGAGCCGCACGGTGCGCCCGTCCGCGGCATCCGCAG
>JBASNZ010000022.1:0-11806 GCA_049657775.1 Coriobacteriia bacterium
GCGCGGGCGAGGGCGCTGCGGGTGCGGCAGGGCGCGCGGGCGTCGCGGTCGTCACGTCCACAAAGCACCGAAGCTTCCGGCCGTCCGGGGTTTCCACAAGCGGAGGCATCTCGCGCGCGCACCGGTCGATGCGGTAGTCGCACCTGGGCGCGAAGGCGCAGCCCTTGGGCAGGTTGAGCGGGTTGGGGACCATGCCGCGGATCATGTACAGCGGCTCGTCGGTCTCGGTGTCCTCCATGCCCGGGATCGACTCGAGCAGCCCCAGCGTGTATGGATGGAGCGGCTGTTCAAAGAGCTGCTCGGCGGTGGCTTCTTCAACGACCTGGCCGCAGTACATCACAACGACCCGGTCGGCCGACTCGGCCACCACGCCCAGGTCGTGGGTGATGAGGATCACGGCCATCCCGATCATTTCGCGCAACTCCGAGAGCAGCGTGAGGATCTGCGCCTGGATGGTCACGTCAAGCGCGGTGGTGGGTTCATCGGCGATGAGCAGGTCGGGATCGCACGAGAGCGCCATGGCGGTCATCACGCGCTGACGCATGCCGCCGGACATCTGGTGCGGATAGTCTTTGATGCGCTTCTCGGGCGACGGGATGCCCACCAGACCCAGCATCTCGATGGCGCGCTCGCTGGCGGCCTTGTTGTCCAATCGCATATGCGTCTTGATGCTCTCGGTCAGCTGGTCCTCGATCGTAAAGACCGGATTGAGGCTGGTCATCGGCTCCTGGAAGATCATCGAGATGTGGTTGCCGCGGATGTCGCGCATCTCGCGCGTTGAGAGCGAGAGCAGGTCCCGGCCCTTATACATAACCTCGCCTGCCGAGACACGCCCCGGCGCCTGCAGCAGGCGCATCACCGACAGCGCGGCAACGCTCTTGCCCGAGCCGGACTCGCCCACGATGGCCAGCACCTCGCCCTTGCGCACCGTGAAACTCACGTCGCGCACGGCGCTGACGGTGCCGCGCTTCATCTCAAAGTCGGTTGAGAGGCCCCGCACGTCAAGCAGGGTCTCACCCGCGGCGTGGGTGCTTGTCGCCATCTTCTCGCCCGGTGTCGTCATCGCCCGTCCCTACTTGATCCGCGACCGGGGGTCGAGAGCATCACGCAGGCCGTCACCCAGCAGGTTGAACGCAAGCACCGTAGCGGTGATCGCCATGCCGGGGAACAGCAGCGTGTGTGGTGCCTGGAAGATGAAGCCGCGCGCCCGGCCCAGCATGTCGCCCCACTCGGCCTGTGGAGGCTGCACGCCCAGACCGAGGAAGCCCAGCGCCGCCGTGTCGAGGATGGCGCTCGAGATGCCAAGCGTCGCGCGCACGATGATCACGGAAAGCGCGTTTGGCAGTACGTGACGGAAGATGATGCGAGCGTCGGTAAGGCCCACCACATGCGCCGCGGCGATGTAGTCGTTCTCCTTGATCGACAAGATGTTGCCTCGCACGATGCGCGCGTACTCGGGAATAGAGACCAGCCCGATAGCGATGACCGCCTTGTCGATGCCCTTGCCAAGGGCTGCCATGAGTGTGATGGCGAGCAGGATGGACGGAATGGCAAGCATCATGTCCATCACGCGCATGATCACGGTGTCCAGCCAGCCGCCCGCATACCCCGCGACCGCTCCCAGGATGATGCCGATGGTAAGGGCTATCGACACCGCGAGCAGACCGACCGTGAGGGAGACTCGCGAACCGGCGATGACCCGGGAAAAGATGTCCATGCCCAACTGATCGGTGCCGAACCAGTGCGCGGCGCTGGGTGACTGAAGCGCATTGGACATGTCGGTCTCGACCGGGTTGTACGGCGTGAGCATGCCGCCGAAGATGGCGATGAACACAAGGATCGCGATGAACACAAGGCTCACAAGCGCCGCTTTGTTGGCCCGCAGGCTGCGCCACATCTCGAGCCACTGATTCTCGGGCTTCTCGTGCAGGGTCTCGTCAAAGTCGTACGGGGTGATCTCACCGTCGGGCAGTGCGATGCCCATCGCGAGCGCCTCGTCGGCCTTCTGACTCTCGCTCCCCATCGTGGGGACCTCATCAAGGGAGGATTGGTTCCATTCGCTCATGGCTACCGCTCCTTCTTTGACGAGTACTTGATGCGTGGGTCGAGATACGCGTACGCCAGGTCCGCGACCAAGTTGATGGTGACGAAGATGACCGCGACCAGGAGCACGATGCCCTGGACCACGGGAAAGTCCGACTTGAGGATGCAGTCCACGGTGAACTTGCCGATCCCCGGCCACGAGAACACGCTCTCGGTTAAGAGCGCGCCGCCAAGGAGCGAGCCGAACTGCAGACCGATGACGGTGGTCACCGGGATGAGCGACGGACGCAGCGCATGCTTGCCGATGACCTTGATCTCGGCGATGCCCTTGGCCCGTGCGGTGCGGATGTAGTCCTGCTCGAGGGTCTCGAGCATGGACGAGCGGGTCATGCGGGTGATGATGGCCATCGAGTACATCCCCAGCGCAAGCGCCGGCAAGATGAGGTGGACGGCGGCGCTTTGGAACGCCACCCCGTTGCCCTCGATGATCGCGTCGATCATGTAAAAACCGGTGACCTCGGCGGGTTTGAGGAGTACATCGATCCGGCCACCCGAGGGAAGCAGGTGCAGGAATCCGCTGAAGAACATGATGAACAGGATGCCGAGCCAGAAGATGGGGATCGACACGCCTACGAGCGCAAAGAGAGACCCGGCGGCGTCAAAGATGGAGTTCTTCTTCACCGCAGCCATCACGCCCAGCCCCACGCCGATGAGCGATGCGAACAGGATGGCGGCGATCGCCAGCTCGATCGTGGCCGGGAACCGCGCGAAGATCTCGTCGGTCACCGCGGACTTGGTGTAGTACGACGTCCCCAGGTCGCCCTTGAGCGCGCCGCCGAGGTACTTGAAGTACTGCGTCACCACAGGGTCGTTGAGGCCGTTGGCCTCGCGCCACGCCTCCATCGACTCGGCGGTGGCGTGCTGGCCTAAGACGATCGGCGCGGGGTCGGGAGAGAACACGCGCATCAATGAGAACACGATGATGGACACTCCGATCATGACCGGAATGACCATCAGCACTCTCTTGATGACGTACTTCAGCATGTGCGGGACTCCCGTGATGGGACACGAACGGTGCAGCCGGGAATCTCAGTGCATGGTTCCCGGCTGCACGCGCGCGTCTATCTGGATCGCAGAGCCTACTCGGCTGCTACGACAACGTTCTTGAGGAACACATTGCCGGTCACATGGTAGTTGAAGCCCGAGACCTGCGGACGATACGCAGCAAGCGTCTTGGCGTGCGAGATCGGCAGCCAGATCGCGCGCTCGGCCTGGTACTTCTCCATCGCGGCGTAGGCGGCGTTGCGCTCGGGGCCGTTGGGCAGCACGAGAGCGTCCTTGATCATGCCCTTGTAGGTCGGATCCTGCCAGCGAGCGACGTTCATGCTCGGGTCGGGATCGGACAGCAGGTTCATGAAGTTGTCCGGGTCGCCGTTGTCGCCGATCCAGCCGTAGAAGCAGATGTCGTAATCGCCGGCCTTGACCTTCTCCTTGTAGGTGGTCCAGTCGAAGGTGTCGATGGTGCACTCCACGCCGACCTTCTGCAGGTAGCCCTGGATGGCGGTGGCAAGCGCAACACCGGTGGCGGCGTTGTACGGACGCGGGTTGGTGTAGGCGATCATGTGAACCTTGGTGATGCCAGCGGCGGCAAGGCCGGCCTTGGCGGCAGCCTCGTCGTACGCGACCTGCTTGACCGAGGCGTCATAGCCGGGAACGAAGCTGGGCAGGATGGTCTCGGCAACTTCCGAGTAGCCCTGGTACAGGCTGGCAACGAGCTCTTCGCGGTTGATGGCCTGCGAGAACGCGATGCGGGCAGCCTGGTTCTTGAACATGTCGGTCGTCGTGTTGTAGGCCATGTAGTTGATGTTCATACCGGCGGCCTCGAACAGCTTGTCGTTGCCCTTGGCGACCTGGTCCACGACCGTGGCGTCGATGCCGTCGATCATGTCGACTTCACCGTTGTTGAGCGCGAGCACGCGGGCCGAGTTGTCCGCGATGAAGCGGAAGATGACGTTCTTGGTCTTGGCCGGCTCGCCCCAGTACTCCTCATTGCGGACCAGGACGACGTTCTCGCCCTTGTTCCACTCGACGAACTTGTACGCTCCGGTGCCGACAGGAGCTTCCATGACCGAGTTGTTGCCGGCCTTGAGCGCCGTCGGGCTCACCATCGGGGCAGCCATGCTCATCGCGAGGTTCGCGAGGAAGGCGGTGTTGGGGGCGGTGAGGTTGATCGTCACCGTGGAGTCATCCACAACGACGACGTCCTTGACCGAACCGAACACGAAGCCCGCGTAACCCATGTCCTCGGTTACCTGCGGCGGCAGCTGCCGGTCGATATTGAACTTGACGGCCTCGGCGTTGAAGTCGGTGCCGTCGTGGAACTTGACGCCCTGCTTGAGCTTGAACGTGTAGGTCAGGCCGTCATCGCTGATCGTCCACGACTCGGCGAGGCAGGGCTGCACCTCGGTGGAGTCATCGGCGTACTTCAGCAGACCCTCATAGATGTTGACGATGATCTTGGACGATTCACCGTCGTCGACGAGTGCCGGGTCCAGCCCGCGCGGGTCAGCACCCTGCGCGTACGTGAACGTGTCGACAGCTCCGGTGGTGTCTCCCTCGGACGTGTCCGTCTTATCGCTCGTCGCGCAGCCCGCAAGGGCCGCGATGACGAGCGCAAGAACGAGCATGAGCGAGAGCAGACGAGCAAGCCTCTTCATGTCCCATCCCCTTCTTTCGTGGGCGCAACGAATGCATGCGCTGCCAGCGTCCAACTGACGGTGGTCACAGCAGTGTATCGCACCTATCGGGGTGCACGGAATGATACCGGTGCTCGTGCAGGGTCCTGGGTATGCACTCGGCACCCGGATACATGCAAACCGAGGAAAGTCTACAAAGATGTAGGACGTGAGACAACCAGCCCCGCACGAGGGTCCCGACATCGCGGTGGTACCGCTGTAGTAGCGCACGATCGCGATCGTGTCCTTATGCGCCGCGAGCGTGCTGCCCACGCTCGACGGCAGCGATGCGACCTTCTTGATCTTGGCGGTCACCAGCTGCGCGGTGGCATAGCGGTTGGCGCCCGGTAAGCGCTCCACGCTCTCGCCGGTGAGCCACGGCGGGTGACCTATCCCTGGCGACCGGCGCCTTCCAGCAGCAAGCGCGTCACGTCGGCCGCGAGCGCGGGAGCGACATGGCTCCGCACGAGGTTGTAGACCTCGGAGTCCCTCTCGGGCATCTGATGCCAGAAGCGCAGGCCGACTCCGCGTATGGCGTCGGTCAGACGCGGGATATCGCGCGGCGCAGGCGCCTCGCGTGAGAGCACGTCGAGCGCTGCGTCGAGGGTATCGGCAAGTGGCAGGCAGCTCTGCACGCGACCCACGGCCGACTCGTCAAACGCGAGTCCGCCCTGCCCCGGACGCATCCGCCATACACGCATGCCCGCGAGGAGACCGATGCCCATGAGCACTACCCAGATCGTGTGGTAGATCTCGGTGCTCAATTGCGGGGGCCACGCACCGAAACCGCCCGACGAGACGAGCGACGCGAACGACGGCGTGAGCACGAGCGCTACGACCGCAGCCATGCCAAGCGCCACGCCACCGGTCTTGGAGCGCAGGAACGATTCGCGCGGCGCGACGAACGCGTAGCCCACCACGTAGGCGCATCCGCCCGCGATAACCGTCATCCCAAGAAGAAACGCGAGCACACGCTACCTCCGTGCGTAGGCGACGGTCTCGACGCCCAACTCGGGCGTCCTTCACAACTCGTCAAGTGATCGTCATACCGCCGCAGACGACACCCGGTGCTCGACCCCTACTTGATGTTGTAGAAGGCCTCCATGCCCGGATACCCGGCGCTGGCGCACAGCTCTTCTTCGATCCTGAGCAGCTGGTTGTACTTGGCCACGCGGTCGCTCCGCGCCGGTGCGCCGGTCTTGATCTGCCCGGCGTTCACGGCAACCGACACGTCGGCGATGGTGGTGTCCTCGGTCTCGCCCGAGCGGTGCGAGATGACCGTGGTGTATCCGGCTCGGTGCGCCATCTGGATGCACTCGAGCGTCTCGGTGAGGGTGCCGATCTGGTTGAGCTTGATCAGGATCGAGTTGGCCACGCCAAGCTCGATGCCCCTGGCAAGGCGCTCGGTGTTGGTCACGAACAGGTCGTCGCCGACCAGCTGGATCTTGTCGCCCAGGCGCTCGGTGATAAGCTTCCAGCCGTCCCAGTCGTCCTCGGACATGCCGTCCTCGATGGAGATGATCGGGTACTTGGCCACCAGGTCCTCGTAGTACGCGACCATCTCGGCGCTTGAGAGCTCGCGACCCTCGCCCGCCAGCACGTACACGCCGCGCCCGGCGTCGTAGAACTCGGTCGATGCGGGGTCAAGCGCGATGCGTACCTGCTCGCCGGGCTTGTAGCCGGCCTCTTCGATGGCGGCGACGATGACCTTGAGCGCCTCTTCGTTGCTGGCGAGGTTGGGCGCAAAGCCGCCCTCGTCACCCACGGCCGTGGCCAGTCCGCGGCTCTTAAGCACGCCCTTGAGCGTGTGATAGATCTCGGCGCACCAGCGAAGGCCCTCGGCAAACGTGGGAGCGCCCACGGGCATGACCATGAACTCCTGCAGGTCCACGTTGTTATCCGCGTGAACGCCGCCGTTCATGATGTTCATCATCGGTACCGGCAGCATGTGCGCGTTGGCGCCGCCGATGTAGCTATAAAGCGTCAGCTCGCAGCTCTCCGCCGCCGCCCGCGCGCAGGCGAGCGACACGCCGAGGATGGCGTTGGCGCCAAGCTTGCCCTTGTTGGGGGTGCCGTCGATCTCGAGGAGGAGCTCGTCCACCGCGCGCTGGTCGGTTGCGTCCACGCCCATGATCTCCGGCGCGATGATCTCGTTCACGTTGTTCACCGCTGTACGAACACCCTTGCCCAGGTAGCGGGACGTGTCGCCGTCACGAAGCTCGACTGCCTCGAAGGCACCGGTCGAGGCGCCGGAGGGTACCGCCGCTCGGCCCCACGAGCCGTCATCCAGCGCGACCTCCACCTCGATGGTGGGATTGCCGCGCGAGTCCAGGATCTCCCGCGCGACCACGTCGGTGATGTAGCTCACTGCCGCTCCTTTCGTTTCGCCTCGAGCCAGAACCGCTCAAGCACGTCCATCTCCAGGTCTTGTATGTCTACGCCGCTTTGGGCGGCTTGCGACTCCATGTCTTCGAACCTGCGCACGAACTTGGCGCACGCGGAGCGCAGCGCTTCCTCGCTGTCGATCCCCAGGTGTCTGGCGACGTTCACCACCGTGAACAGCACGTCGCCCACCTCATCGACCGCCTCCGGACTCCCCGGCTCGGCGGCCTTGAGTTCGTCGATCTCCTCGGCGACCTTGCCCCACACGTCATCCACGGTCTCCCACTCAAAACCGGCCGCCGCGGCGCGCTTGGATATCTTCTGTGCGTACATGAGCGCGGGCATCGAAGACGCGATGCCGTGGAGCACGCCGGGCGCCGCGTCGGCTCCCGCGGCCTCGGCCTTCTCTTCGCGCTTGATGGCGTCCCAGTTGATCATGACCTGCTCGGGCGTGTCCGCCTGCACGGTACCGAACACATGCGGATGACGGCGCCGGATCTTGGCGATGATGCCGGCCACCACGTCGTCGATGGAAAACGCGCCCTCCTCGGCCCCGATCTGCGCATGTAGCACGATCTGCAGCAGCACGTCGCCAAGCTCGTCGGCAAGAGCGGGCAGATCGTTCTCGCGAATGGCGTGGATGGCCTCGTACGCCTCCTCGATCATATGCTTCGAGAGCGTCTCGTGCGTCTGCTCGCGGTCCCAGGGGCAACCCTCGGGGCTGCGGAGCACCCCGATGATGCGCACCAGCTCGTCAAAGCCGCCGGGAGGTACGATGCGCGATGGCGCCACGAACACCGCGGCATCCCGGCAGCCGCCCGATACGGACTCCAACTCCGAAAGCTCCACCAGCTTGAGATCGAACCCGCCGGTCTCGTGACACCCTGCGGTGACCACGGTGTGCTCGGGCGGGTAGAACTCGGCCAGACGCTTGGCCACGGCTCGCGCGACCAGCGCGTTGGTGATACCCGTGACGATCAGGTGCGTGTCGCGCGAGAAGCCGATACCCGCCAGGCTCGCCGCATCCACGATGTCCACATCGGCAGTGAGATCGATGTCGAGCGCAAGCACCAGCACCTGCAACGGCGAGGCGACCGGGAACACGTCCACTCCCCCGCCGGAGCGCGAGAGCAGACCCGAGATCACGCCTTCGCGCAGGAACGGGTAGCCCACGGCCGCGAGTGCGACGTCACCTTGCTCCGCAAGGCCAAGGAGCGCCTGGACGATCATCTCCGAAGGCGCATCGGGGGTAAGTCCTAGATCGGCGTAGGTTGTGACCGACAAGCCAAGACGGCGGACCGCTTGTGCGGCCGCGCCGTCTTGCGTTGCCACCACTATGGTGTGGGCCTGGGTCAGACGTGCGGCGGCGCGCTCATCGAGCGCACCGCCGGCGTCTTGTTCAAGTCCTACGATCGCGATCGAACCCACGGCGCCCCCCGCGTTCAACGTCCGGGTGCTAGTTGGCGGTCGTCTCGCTGCTGGGCGGCGCGGTGGTGTCCACGTCTTCCAGGGTCTTGTCCAGGATCTCGATCTTGGCATCGGCCTTGAGCTGGGTCAGGTACTCCTGCCACACCTTGTTGCGACTCTCCTGCTCCAGCGTGCTCTTGATGGTTGCGGCAACCTCGTCGAGCTTCTGCACGCCGCCCTTGACCTCCTCGGTCTTCTTGATGATGTGCCAGCCGAACTCGCTCTGCACCAGACCGCTGAGCTCGCCGACCTTGAGCTTGTCGGCCGCAACCCTGAACTCCTCGACGTAGTTGCTCGTAGCGGCCGTGCCCAGGTCGCCGCCGGAGTCCTTGGAGCCCGGATCGGTGGAGTACTCCTTGGCGAGCGCCTCAAAGTCGCCGCCGCCCTGGATCTCCTTGAGGACCTTCTCGGCCGTCGCCTTGTCATCGGTGGCGAACAGGATGTGGAACAGGTGCGACTGGTCAGGGGTGGTGAACTGTGTCGCCTTGTTAGCCTCGTAGTAAGCCTCGACCTGATCCGAGGTGATCTCGGATGCCGGTGCTACCTTCTCGTAGAGGAACTCGTACATGAGCTGGTCCGAGATGGACTGGCGGATCTGCTCCATGGTCATACCCGACTGCTCGACGGTCTGGTTGAACGTCTCCTCGTCGGGATACCCGGCCTTGATCTCGTCGAGCTTGGCGGTGACCTCGGCCTCACCGATCTTGGCGCCCTGCGCCTTGGCGTCCTGGCGAACCAGTTCGGCCTCGACCATCGAGTCCAGGATGAGACGCTTGTACTGCAGAAGCTGAGGATCGTCGTCCTTGAGCGCGGCCATGGTGGTGTCCTGCTTCTTGGCGACCGCGACGATCGCGTCAAACTCTTCGCGCGTGATCTTGGTGCCGTTGACCTTGGCCACGGCGTCACCGTTGCATCCGGCGACGCTCAGTAGCAGCGCCAGGCCGAGCGTTGCGGCGACGATGCGGGTGGTACGTCTCACGTGAATCCTCCCTTGTGCAGGCCGGCGACTACCGGTCCAACGGACGAGAAAAGCCGAACCGGCGTAACGGGATCGTCACGCCGGGTTGCGGACTGCCGAAAGTATAGCACCGAGCGCGCGGAGAGCCGCGTCCGTCACAGACTCTTCATAACTCTGCGGGAACAAGAATGCGCCCCCGCGCGGCTCGTAGATGGCTCCATCTGCCGCCAGTTTGCCGCGTTCTGTGGCGTCCAGGTCCAGACCTTGCACCCGCACGCGCTTTCGCACGAGCGAGATCGCCGTGATCCCCAGGTCCGCCGCGACCGCACGCACGCGGGCGACCGCCACGAGTTCGCGGGCCGGAAGCGGCGGCGCGCCAAAGCGCTCCGTCATCTCGACCAGCACGGCTTCGACGGTCTCGGGCACGAGTGCACCCGCGAGGCGCCGGTAGATGCGCACGCGCTCGTCCACGTCGGCGATGTACTCCTCGGGGATGAACGCCGAGACCGGCAGGTCCACCTTGATGTCGGGGAACGCGATCACAGGCTCGCCGCGCGTCTCGGCAACGGCTTCGCGCAGCATCTGCGCGTAGAGGTCGAATCCGACGGCGCTGACGTTGCCGCTCTGCTCGGCGCCCAGGAGCGAACCCGCACCGCGGATCTCGAGGTCGCGCATGGCGATCTTGATGCCGCTGCCAAGCTCGGTGTGCTCGCTTACCGCCGCAAGACGCTCGTATGCCTGCTCGGTGAGCGACGCGCCGCGCGGGAACAGGAAGTACCCGTACGCACGAACGTGGCTGCGGCCGACGCGGCCTTTGAGCTGGTAGAGCTGCGCGAGGCCCAGGCGCTGCGAGTCTTCGATGATGAGCGTGTTGGTGTGCGGGTTGTCGATGCCGGACTCCACGATGGTGGTGGCAACGAGCACGTCGATCTGTCCGGCCGAGAAGCTCTCCATCATGCGCTCAAGTTGCTGCTCGGACATCTGGCCGTGACCAACGCCGATGCGCGCCTCGGGCACAGCCTTGCGCACGCGCTCGACCGCGTCGTCGATGGACTTCACCCGGTTGGAGATGTAGTACACCTGGCCACCGCGCTCGATCTCGCGGCGGATCGCGCCCGAGACCACGTCGGGGTCGTACTCGCCCACATGCACCTTGACCGGGAAGCGGTTGGGCGGCGGCGTGTCGATGACCGAGAAGTCACGCACGCCCGAAAGCGACATCTGCAGCGTACGCGGGATCGGCGTGGCGGTCAGCGTGAGCACGTCGATCTGCTCGCGCAGGTGCTTCATGTGCTCCTTGTGCTCCACGCCGAAGCGCTGTTCCTCGTCGATGACGACCAACCCCAGTTGCTTGGGCGTGACGTCGCGCGAGAGCAGCCGGTGCGTGCCGATGAGAACATCCACGGTGCCTGCGGCAAACCCCTCAAGCGCCGCCTTCTGCTGCTCTTTGGTGCGAAAACGCGAGAGGACTTCCACGCGCACCGGGTACGGCGCGAACCGCTCCGAGAACGTGGTGAAGTGCTGCTGCGCGAGAATCGTCGTGGGGCACAGCACCATGACCTGCTTCTGGTCCTGGGTCGCCTTGAACGCCGCGCGGATGGCCACCTCTGTCTTGCCGTATCCCACGTCGCCGCAGACCAGGCGGTCCATGGGCTCCTCGGACTCCATGTCGGCCTTGACATCGGCGATCGCCGCGAGCTGGTCGGGCGTCTCCTCAAACGGGAACGCCGTCTCCATCTCGAGTTGCCACGGCGTGTCGGGCGAGAACGCGAAGCCCTTGACCGAGGCGCGCCGCGCATACAGGTCTACCAGGTCGAATGCGAGCTTCTTTGCGGCCGTGCGGGCCTTGGCGGTCGCGCGCGACCAGTCGGCGGTGTTGAGACGCGTAACGCGCGGCGCCCCACCCTCGGGGCCCACGTACTTGGTGACCCGGTCCAGCTGCTCCACCGGCACGTAGAGCCGGTCGCCCTTGGCGTACTCCAGCAGCAGGTAGTCGCGCTCCTGGCCGAGGACTTCCTGGCGCACGATCTCGCGGAAGAGCGCGATACCGTGGATGGCGTGCACCACGTAGTCGCCCGGCGCGTACGCGAACGTAAGACGTGTGGGGTCCTCAACGCGCGAGCGCTTGCCCCTGGTGGCGCGCGGGTACACGTCGTCCACGCTGACGATGGCAAGGCGCGAGCCCGGCAGCACGTAGCCCGCGGGAACGTCCGCCTCGGTG
>JBASNZ010000023.1:0-2244 GCA_049657775.1 Coriobacteriia bacterium
GGTCGAGCGCACGGGCGGCCGTGAGGACCTCGACGGCAAGCACGCGCGAGAGTCCGTCGACCGAGCGGCGCAGCTTGCGGGCAGCGTTCCAGCCCATCGAGACGTGGTCCTCCTGCATGGCCGACGACGGGATCGAGTCCACGCTTGCCGGTGTCGCAAGCCGCTTGAGCTCGCTCACGATAGACGCGGCGGTGTACTGCGCGATCATGTGGCCCGAATCCACGCCCGGGTCGTCAGCCAGAAACGGCGGCAGCCCGTGCGAGCGGGAGACATCCAGCATCCGGTCGCAGCGGCGCTCGCTCATGGACGCAAGGTCCGCAAGCGCGATCGCGAGGAAGTCGAGCACGTACGCCACCGGTGCGCCGTGGAAGTTGCCGTTGCTCTCGATGCGTCCGTCGGCAAGCACCACCGGGTTATCGATGGCGGATGCGAGCTCTCGTGCCGCGACCAGCGCGGCATGAGCGATCGTGTCGCGCACTGCGCCCGCCACCTGCGGTGCACACCTGAGCGAGTACGCGTCCTGAACGCGCACGTCGCCCTCGGCGTGCGAGGCCACGATCGCCGAGCCCTCCAGCACGTGCGTGATGTTGCGCGCGGACGCCGCCTGCCCCGGATGCGGGCGGAGCGCCTGCAGGTCGGCAGCGAACACGCGGTCCGTGCCGAGCAGCGCCTCAACGCTCATCGCGGCGGCGATGTCGGCTACCTTAGCGAGCATCCCCAGGTCGGCGAGTGCGAGGCACAGCATCCCCAGCATGCCGTCGGTCCCGTTGATGAGCGACAGGCCTTCCTTCTCCTCAAGCTCGACAGGCGCGAGCCCCGCGATAGCGAGGGCTTCGGCGGCGCAGAGGCGCCGGCCGTCCTCCATGTCCACCACACCCTCGCCCATGAGCGCGAGCGCGCAGTGCGCGAGCGGCGCGAGGTCACCGGAGCATCCCAATGAGCCGTATTCAAAGACGACCGGCGTGATGCCGGCGTTGAGAAGCGCCGCATACGCCAGGGCGGTGGATGCGCGGATGCCGGTATGCCCGGTCGCGAGCGTGGCCAGCCGCAGCAGCATCATGGCGCGGACCACCTCGGTCTCCACCACGGCGCCGCTTCCCGCCGCATGCGAGCGCACGAGCGAGCGCTGCAGCTGGTGACGCTTCTCCTGCTCGATGTAGGTGGTGGCGAGCGCGCCAAACCCCGTGCTCACGCCGTAGACCGGTTGTCCCGACGTCGCCAACTCATCGATCCGCCCGCGAGCGGCGTCGATGGCGGTGATGGCTTCATCGGTCAGTTCTACGCGTGCCGCACCCCGTGCAACGGCGACGACGTCAGCGATCGTGAGTGGTCCGGTTCCGAGTGTTACGGTCGATTCCATGCGTGGGCGCCTTTCATCGAGCGTGGTTGTGAGAGACTCTCTTGTAGGTACCAACTTGGCGATTCGTGGAATCAGCTGCAAGTGACAGCATATCCGCTCAAGGCGACCGGGAGACCCCCATGACACGATCGACACTGCCTGACGACCCACTCTGGCCGAGGGCTGGCTCGTGGATGGTTCCGGCCGGCGTTGATCTGCCCGGGGGCGACATCGCCTTCCTGGGCGTACCCGCTCACGCACGCTCCATCTCCCCCAGCGGCGCGCATGAGACACCTGCCGCCGTCCGCGAGGCCCTCAAGCGCTACTCCACCTACTCTGCAAGCGCCGGTGTGGATGTCTCCACGCTTGCGATGGTCGACCTGGGCGACGTGGACGATCCGGACGATGAGGCCGGAGAGACACGTGTGTCCTCGGCCGCGGCAGGTACCGCCGGGCGATTTGGGCTGGTCATGGGCGTGGGCGGCGACAACTCGGTCACGTTCCCGCTCATGCGCGGCATGATGGAGGCCGTTCCCGGCGAGTGGGGGCTCATCACGCTCGATGCCCATCACGACCTGCGCGATGGCGAGAGCAACGGCTCGCCGGTTCGCCGCCTGGTGGATGGCGGGCTGCCGGGCTCGCACGTCGTGCAGATCGGCATCGCCGACTTCTCCAACTCGCCCGCGTACGCTGCTCGCGCCCACGAGCTGGGCATCACCGTCGTCACGAGGGCGTCGCTGCGGGGACGCGACATGGCCGACGTGGCGGCCGAAGCGCTGCGACTGGCGGGACACGGCGGACGCCCGGTGTACGTGGACATCGACGTCGATGTCTGCGACCGCGCCGAGGTCCCCGGGTGCCCGGCCGCCGCTCCCGGCGGGATCACGGCCGACGAACTGCGGCAG
>JBASNZ010000024.1:0-18160 GCA_049657775.1 Coriobacteriia bacterium
CAGGTCCTTCGCCCACGTGACGCCGCGTCGCTCCAGGTCCGCGCGCGCGAGTGACAGCGGGTGACACGCCAGCGAGAGTCCTACGAGTTCGAGTTCGGCCGAGAGTCGCCGTTCGATCGACCAGCCCGAGACGTGCGCCGGGTCCTCGGTGGTTCGCGCCTTCGCGGGAGCGAGCACCAGTACGTCATCGCCGGCAACGCCCTCGCGTGCGATGACCGCCTTCATCTCGGGCAGCAGCGCCAACAGCTCGTCACGTGTGGGCGGACGCCCGGCGTCCGTGGTGCCGAGACCATCCAGCGCGCCCACGCGGATGAGGCTCTCGGCCGCCGACGCCTCGGCACGCGTGCGGCGCAGGAAGTCAGCGAGATCGCGGAAGGGTCGCACGTCCTGCTCGTGCTCGACGGCGGCGAGCAGGCGCTGTGTCATCTCGTGGACATCGCGCAGCCCCACGCGAACCGATCGCCCGTCGTCTTCGACGGTGTACGTGCCGCGTGAGGCGTTCACATGTGGTGGCAGAACGCCGATTCCATGACGTCTAGCATCGTTGAGCACGAGACGAGGCGTGTAAAAGCCCATCGGCTCGTTGTTGAGGATGGCGGCGGTGAACTCGGCCGGGTAGTACCGCTTGAGCCAGGCGCTCGCATACGAGACGACCGCGAAGCACGCCGCATGGGCCTTACAGAACCCGTACGCCGCGAACCCCTGAAGCTGGCGGAAGGTCTCCTCGGCAGCATCCCTGGCAACCCCGAGGGCGACCGCACGCTCGACGAAGTGACCGTGGATGGACTCCATCTCCTCACGCGAGCGGTCCTTGGTCATCGCGCGGCGAAGCGAGTCCGCCTCGGCTAGCGAGAAGCCGGCGATCGCCTGGGCCACGCGAAGCACCTGCTCCTGGTAGAGGATCACCCCGTAGCTGTCGCGCAAGACTTCGCCCATGGCGGGGTGCGGCACCGTGACCGGCTCCACGCCGTGTCGGCGGCGGATGAACGGCGTGATCATCTCGGCCTCGAGGGGGCCGGGGCGAAAGAGCGATATCGCGGCGATGATGTCCTCGAAGTCGCGCTCTTTGAGCCGCATCGCCAAGTTGCGCTGGCCGCTACTCTCCAGCTGGAACATCCCCACGGTGTCCGCCGAGGCGATGAGGTCGTAGACCGCGGGGTCGTCGGGCACCAGTTCGAACGGCTCGGGTACCGCATCGACACCGACCCGGGCACGTGCAAGATCGACGGTATCGCTGATCGCCGAGTGCATCCTCAGGCCTAGGATGTCCATCTTGACCAACCCGAGGGCCTCGATGTCGTCCTTGTCGTACTGCGAGACCACGACGCCCTTTGCGGCCCACTGGAGTGGCATCCAGGTGTCGATGGACTCCCGGGTGATGATGAACCCTCCCAGGTGCGTACCGAGGTGCATAGGGCATCCTGAGAGCTCCTGCGCCAGTTCGGTGAGCAGCCCGTAACGCTCGGCGTCCTTGAGCGGGTGGTTGGTACACTCGGGGTAGGTGTCGAGCACCTCACGGAGCCGGTGCGCGCTTACCCACGGCAGGTGACGCGAGAGCGCGTTGACTTCGTCGATCGGCAGATCGAACGCCCTGGCTACCGTGCGCACAGCACCGCGGGCGGTCATCGTCTGGACGGTGGCCACCATGGCCACATGCTCGCTGCCGAAGCGCTTGTAGATGTAGTCGATGACCTCGTCGCGGCGGCGTGAGTCGAAGTCGACATCGATGTCGGGCATCTGACGCCGCTCCGGGTTCAAGAACCGCTCGAAGAGCAGGTCGTGCCGGATGGGGTCTGCGTCCGTGATGCCGAGGAGGTACGTGACGATGCTGTCGCCGGCACTCCCCCGTCCCGAGTAGCGGATGCCGCGCGAGCGCGCGAAGTCCACGATGTCCTTCACGACAAGGAAGTACTCCGAGAAGCCCAGGTCCTGGATGACCGCGAGTTCGTGCTGGAGGCGCGCGACGGAGGCGGGCGTGACCGGTCGGTAGCGTCGCTCGAGGCCCTGCCAGGACGCCCTTGCAAGCGTTGAGTACGCGGTCTCACCCGACGGAACCTCCACGCCCGGGAAGTGGAACGCGCCCAGACCGAGGTCCAGGTTGCAGCGCTCCGCGATCTGAAGCGTGGCGTCGCACGCCTGTGGAAGGTCCGGGAACAACCGGCGCATCTCCCCCGCCGGCTTGAGCCACAGTTCCGCGTTCTCGCGGCCGTACGGTCCCGGAAGTCCACCGCCTGCCCCCGCGGCAGCGAGCACGTCGTGCAAACGGAACTCCCTTCGCTCGACGTAGTGAACGTTATTGGTGGCGACGATCGGAAGCTCGAGACGCTCCGCCAACACCGCAAGCCCGCTGACGTACCGGGGCGAGTCGGGGGTGAGCAGGTTCATCACCTCGACGTAGAAGTCTCCGACCGCAAAGCAGCGGGCAAGCCGCCTGAGCGCTTCTTCGGCACGCCAGCCAAGCCCCGCGTGAACCGCGGAGCCGGCCTCGCCGCACGGACAGCCCGACATCCCGATGAGCCCCTCTGAGTGCCTGGCCAGATCCGCCAGGTCAACGACCGAAGGCTCGTCGGCGCTGCGCACGTGCGCGCGGGACAGCAGTCCGCACAGATTGCGGTAGCCGGTCATGTCCTTCACAAGAAGCGTGAGATGAAATCCCCGGCCCGCCGCACGCCCGAAGCCGACAGGTGCGGGAAGATGCAACCGTTCCTCGGGAGGCAGATCGCCCTCCTCGCCGGGAAGCGCGGCGGTTTCGACGACGATCTCGGCGCCAAGGATCGGCTTGAGGCCGGCCTTGAGCGCCTTGCGGTAGAAACGCATGCTTCCGTACAGCCCCTGGTGGTCCGTGAGGGCCAGAGCCTGCATCCCAAGATCGCCGGCACGCGCGATGAGCGCATCTATGTCCGCCGCGCCGTCCATGAAGCTGAAGCGCGAATGTACATGCAGGTGCACGAAACCGCTCATGGCGTTCTTAATCGACGACGCCGACAAGAAGCCAGGCGTCCTCAAGACGGTCGTAGGCCAGGTCATAGAGGCCACCACGAGCCAGCACGCGGAAACACCGTCGGCTCACCCGGCGACGCGGGTCCCACCATGCGCGCTCGAGCGTCCAGGTCTGGACGAGCGCATCGACGCGATAGTCCTTAGTACGCCACACGAACGCAACGGGTGACCGTTTGCGTCCGTCCCATGAGACTTCTACAACCTCCTCGCGCCGCTTGCCCGCACTCGCGCTGCCGCCTCCCGCTATCTGGGAACCGCGCATGACCCAGGGACTTTTGAGCAGCTCGAGTACCACCGGTAAACGAGTATCCCTGCCGGTGAACAGGTCGAGCGGCTGCCCTTCGTCACGTGCGGGGTCGAACTCTTTGATAGCGCGGTTGCGGCCCATGGGAGACTTCTTTCCGGGGAGCGGACCGGGCGTGGATCAGGAGCCTACAGGGGGGATCCACGCCCGGTGGGTCCAGTATATCGAACATATGTTCGGTATACAAGACAGCCCTGACACCGGGACAGGTGTTCGGGCTGATGCGTCACGGCCATGCGTGTACGCGCGAGGGTACGGCCTACCGGACGGCGTACGCGGCGAGCTGGTGATAGCGCTTGCGCTTCACCGCTTCAGGAACCTGCTCGGGCAGCCGCGCCGCGGGAGTCCCGGGTCGGCTCTCATAACAGTACAGCTTGATCTCATCGAAGCGCAGCTCTTTGAGGAGTGCCTCCGTGAGCGCCACGTCCTCATCGGTCTCGCCCGGAAAGCCCACCAGGATATGGGTCTTGAAGCTCACCTCGGGCATCCGGCGCTGCAGCTTGGTGATCACGCGGCGAATGTCGTCGGCACGATACCGGCGTCCCATCCGCTTGAGCACGTGATCACTCCCCGACTGGATGGGTATCCGCATGTCCACGAGCCGGTGCCGGTTCTGTTCGAGGAGCGTCATGAGCTCGTCGCCGTACTCCACAAGCCACTGCACGTTGCAGTCGTTCATGATGATCTTGTAGTCGCCCTCGATCGCGAATACAGCCTGCAGCAACTCCACGAGGGTGCTGCCGCGATCGACGCCGTAACTGCCCACGTCCTCGGCGATGAGCACGAACCGGCGATACCCCTCGCTCAGTCCCTGCTTGAACGTCTTGACGACATCCTCGATGGGCCTGCTCACGAGCGGCCCCGTGCCGACCCTGATCGCGCAGTACGTGCATCGCCCGTTGCAGCCGTGGGCGACCATCACGCTGTAGACGTCGCTCGGGAACACGTCCCACGACTTGCGAACGCTGATGACCTTGCGGTAGACGAAGTTGCCCACGTTCCTGAAGAAGCTGCGCGTCGGACTGAATTCATCGCGCAATCTGGCAAACGAAAACGTATCGCCCTTGAGGTCCTGAACATCGGGAATCGTCCCGCCATCATCCATGGCCGAGAACGGCACGCGCGCCGAGATGATCCCGTCCAGAGCGTCAAGCTCATCGGGCTCCAGCACCGTTGTCCCCTCAAAGCGGTCAAGAGCTCCGGGATTGATGCGTGTAAGGCAGCCCGTGACAACCACCGTCGCACCGGGACGCAGCTTCTCCACCGCACAGTCGATCGTCAGGAGCGAGCGGTCCTCGGTGCCCTGGAATCCGCCGCACGTGACGACGATGATGATGTCGGCGCGACCAGGAAATCTGGTGGGACGCCATCCGTTGGCCTGCAGGTACCGGAATACCTTCGCGGCATCGAGGCTCCTGCGTGGGCATCCCTTTCGACAGCACACGTAGAACCGAGACGTCATTGACAGGCCCTCGTCTTCTCGAGTACTCGACGTCGGGACGACCGACAGGCGCTTCAGCGTGTGTGAGTTGCGAGTGTGCGATCCCCTCATCGCTGGTGTCAGGATACCGAGCGAACGACCGTTCGTGCAATGGTCCGATGGGTATATCGGTTAGCGCTATACGTCCTCGGGCCGCGTCGATTCCGCTCTCCGCGCATGGATACGGCCTACCGAGACCTCGCCGTAGTCCAGGGCCTGTAGCAGTGCATCCACGACGTGGGGGTCGAATTGTATCCCCCGACCTCTCATCAATTCCTCGCGAGCGATCGTCAAGCTGAGTGCCTGCCGGTACGGTCTGTCGGATGTCATCGCGTCGAAAGCGTCAGCGACAGCCAGGATCCGTGACTCCTGGGGCACCTTCTCTCCCGCCATGCCGCTCGGGTAGCCGGCCCCGTCCCACCGCTCGTGGTGATGGCGAACGACCTCCACGAGGTCGCGCAAGAACGGGATCGACTCGATGATCCGTGCGCCTATGTCGCTGTGATCCCGTATCTCCAGCCACTCTTCATCGGTAAGCCCCGAGGGTTTGAGCAGCACGTTCTCCGCCACGCCGATCTTCCCTACATCGTGCAGCAGACCTGCGCGCTCCAGGTTCTGGAGACGATGCTCGTCCAGCCCCAGACGGCGTCCGATGGCAAGGGCATACTCGGTCACCGCGAGCGAATGCCGCGCGGTGTAGCTGTCCTTGGCGTCAACCGCCGCGATCAACGCTTGCAGCGTCCCCAACGAGTGTTCTTCGAGATCACGCAGCGAGGTCATCAGCCGCGCGTTGACCAACTCCGCCTCGGCCTCGGTCTCGTGAAGCGTTCTGACCCCGCGACGAACGATCTGCAGCTGCGTCATGTACAACACAACGGCGCCGAGAAGGACGACGGCCCAGATCACAACGTTCGTGTCGTTGATTTGCGCTTGGATCGGCGCGTAGGACTCGTAGATCTCGAAGACGCCGATGACCTCGTCGGTTTGAGGGTGGCGGATCGGCGCGTAGATCTCGATGAGGTCCCCGAGCTCATCGAACTGACCGCGACTCTCGTGGTCGACGTCCGACGTTATGACCTCGGTTATCACGGCGCCGCGCATCGCCTCGCCGATAGCCTCTTCACTGGGAAAGACCTTGCCCTCGCCCTCGCGATCGGGCGAGTAGAGGAGCTTGGCGTTGGGGCTCCAGACCTTGACGTATGCGACACCCTGGCTCTGGAGGTCGTGATTCATCAGGTGATCCAGGCTGGCACGCGCCGAGCCGGACAGGGGTCTGTCCATGTTCGACTCTTCGATCTCGTGTGAAACCAGCGTCCCCACGAGAGTCGCCGTGGATCGACTGTTCGCGTATTCGATCGCGGAGTTCATGCGCCACGTGACCGCCACGCCCAGAATGAGAGCCATCGTCACACTGAGGACAAGACTCTCAAGGGCGTACTGTTCGACAAGCCCGAATCGGCGCCGCATCCCACCCCCTCGATCGGTCTAGCGCCATCCTATCAGCGGCAGTATCCGGGCAGAAATGCCGCCCATCACAATAGCGGCGACGAGCGTGAACCCGACGATTCCCGCAGTCCGGAGCCATCCCTGTTGACGTGCGAGGACGGCGATGGTCGAGACGCACGGAACGGCGATCGTGTTAACAAGAGCGTACACGAACAAGTTGGTCGGCGTCATGAACGAGGTCAGTTGCGTTGCGGCGATTCCCATCGACGCGACCGCCATCGCAACGAGCAGCTGGAGGGCGAGCTCCTTCCTGAGCGTGCCGAAGAGCAGAGTGAGTCCGGCAACCGGTGGCAATCCCAGCCACGCGACCACCACAGGCTCGAGCGGCTCCGTCAGGCGCCAGAGCACCCCGGTCTCGTACAGACCCCCCAGTACGAGACTGCCCACGATCACGATCGGTGTCGCCACCAGCAAGAACTCGCGGAACTGCGCCCACGCCTTGGATAGCACGCCCTTGACGCTGGGCGGCCTGAACGGGAACATCTCCATCACGAGTCCCGAACTTCTGCCGGGAATCATCTTGTTCAGCGCGAGCCCCGTGAGCGCTCCCAGCGCCGCCACCACGGCGAACACCCCAAGCGCAGGTTGCCAGCCGATGTAGTGTCCCACCGCCCCGAGGACGACCGCGGTCCGCGCGCTGCACGGGACCAGCGATACGAGCACGGACGCGATGAAGCGCTCGCGCTTGGACGGCAGCCGTCGTAAGGACACGATCGCGGGTACGTTGCACCCGGCCGCGGCAACCAGCGGAAGTATCGCCCGACCATGCAACCCGAGACGATGCATCACCCTGTCCGCGAGAAACGCGAGGGAGTTGAGGTACCCCGAGTCCTCAAGCACCGCCAGGATCACATAGAACGTGAGTATGTACGGTAGCCCGATGGCCAAAGACGCCTCGACACCCGCGTCGAAGCCCCATCTAAGAACCGCCGCCAGGGTTCCCGTGCCCACAAGTGATTCGATGACCCGCGTGATCATCGGCGAAGCAAAAGCCTGCCAGCCGGCCGAGAAGGCACGGGCGAGTACATCGCCGACGATGAACAGGAATCCGAAGACCGATCCGAGCACGACGACCATCACAGGTACGCCGGTCCAGGGCGACGTCGTCAGTGTCCAGGCATCTCGTGGCCCACGTCTGGGCCCTCCGGCGCGCCCGGTCACGGCTGCTGTGGCCACCGCCCCCGCAAGCGCGTGCCGCTCTCGGGCGAGGCGAACCAGGACGTTCTCATTGTGAAGCGCCGCGATCTGCGCTCGAGCTTCAGCGGCCGCACCCGCGACCTCGCCCATTGCCAGAAACCGGCCCAGAAGTTCGGGGGCGCCTTCAACCAGGAGCAGCGCCACCGTCCTGGGATTCAGACGCTCGGGCAGCTCGAGTCGTGCGGCAGCGTCGATCACGGGAGCAAGAAGTGCCTCGAACGGCTCCCCGTACGAGGTGGGTCGCGCCCGCACGCCGGAATCGACAACGTCGAGGCAGACGCGCACAAGCTCGTCGGTCCCCGCGCCCGTGGTGGCGACCGTTTCGACCACCGGAACGCCAAGGCGGTCCTCCAGTGCCCTCCTGTCGACAGACAGTCCGTGGTGCTCGGCTTCATCCACCAGATTGAGGGCGATCACGACGGGAGTGCCCACGTCTATCGTCTCAACGGCAAGGAACAGATTACGTTCCAGGTTGGTAGCGTCAGCCACCACGACCACGACGTCAGGCTTCAGGTCCAAAAGCGCCCTGCGTGTGAGCTGCTGCTCCAGAGCTTCGCCCGCGAGCGTGTAGGTTCCCGGTAGGTCGAGTACGACGATCCTGCGGTCCTTGGAGAAGGACTCACCGATGTTGACGCCCTGTGTCGTGCCGGGATAGTGGGCAGTCTCAACCCCAACGCCGGTGAGGCGGTTGAAGATACTCGACTTCCCAACGTTTGGATTGCCCACGAGCGCGATGACCACCGAGGAACCCCGCGTCGCCTCGAGCGCGCCGACCGGGTCCTCGTCATACGCCAGACTGACGCCCGCCATGGACTACGTCCTCCGGGCGCGCGTCCGGCGATGCGTCGGCCCGTCCACGACGATCTTGCCCGCCACGTCGCGCCCGAGCGCATACCTTGACGCGCCAACTTCCACCATGAGCGGTCCCTGGAACGGCGCGACGTCGCAGACGCGCACGCGGGTCCCCGGGAACATCCCAAGTGAGGCGAGATACGAGAGCAGACCCTCGTCCTCCTCGTCGATACGGACGATCTCGACCTCGGATCCGCTGCCGTAATCGCACAGGGGCACACCGACACGTTCGGCAACGCTACCGTCGGCCGAGGGGATCGGATGTCCGTGCGGACAAACGGCGGGGTTGTCCATGTACGTCTCCAGCGCGGCCTGGACCCTACTCGAGAGCGCGTGCTCCAGGCGACAGGCCTCCTCGTGCACGTCCTCCCAGGGCATCCCCAGGATGTCCACTAAGAACCGTTCCGCAAGACGATGTCTGCGGATGATGTCCAGTGCGGCCTGACGCCCGGTGTCCGTAAGCGCAACGCCTCCGGACGGCCTCGTCACGTAGCCCCTGGCCTTGAGTCGCTTCAGCGTGGCCGTGACAGTCGGCCCGGAAACCCCGAGGGCGTCCGCGATGCGCGCAGGGCGCGCCTCGCCGCGGTCACTCAGCTTGTAGATCGCCTCGAGGTACTCCTCGAGCGTTTGGCTCTCCATCACGTGTCCGTTCGTAGTCGTTCGCCGTTGCTCAAGAGCAACGCATATGCTCACCAGGGAGATTAGCACATACTATGCCGCAGGCGTCACAAACGTTAACCACGCCTCCGGGCGTCCGGCCGGCTTCAAGAGTGCCCCGCTTGGAGCCGCTCGCCCGCGCCTCGCTACCGGTCACACCCGGTGTCCACCCGTTCGTCGCAATTCCGTGCATATTTGCGAAACGCCCTTGCACCCCCTGGGACCATGGTCTAACGTAGTGGTTGTCCCGAGAAGTCGGACCGAGCGAGTCTCGAAAGGCGGCGTACCAGTAGCTGCCGGAGGGGTCTCCAGTGTGAAGGGCAGCGCAAGCGGCCGGATCGCTGTGAAATTCCGAAGGTAAGAAATGGGAAGCCACGGAGTAGAGGTAACGCAGGCGAGGTCTCTCGGGACACCTCTTTGTCCGGACTCACGCGTGAGCCGCTGCAGCCCCTTCAGTCGGGGTGACGGGTTCTTCGCTGCAGCCCCGCCTACCCTCTGCGATATGTGATCCTCGCGATCGGTGATTCCCAGACGCTGACCTCTTTGAGCGACACACGTCCATTCGTCGCATCGCTCACGCGCTCGATGAGCGCGTCGTAGAGCACGCGCGCCAGGTTCTCCGCAGTGGGACTCAGCGTGTCGAACGGCGGAACCTCATTGAGGTACGCGTGGTCCAGAGGCTCGATCACGCTGCCCAGATCCGCCTTGAGGTCCTTGAAGTCGTAGATGATGTCGATGGCGTCAAGCTCGGTCCCGATGACGGTGACCTCCACGTCCCAGGTGTGGCCATGCAGGTTCTTGCACTCGCCGGGGTAGCCGATGAGTGAATGCGCGGCGTCGAAGTGACCCTTCACGCTCAGTTCGTACATCGGTACCTCCTAGAAGAGCGTCTGCTGGTCGTCAGCGGAAGATGCGAGCCCATGCCCCACGTCGGCCCGAGCGTCCATCGCCTCGTTGCAGAGCGCATCCGCCTTAGAATTCTGCGAACGACGCACGTGCACGAACTTCACGCTCTCGAAACCACGTGACAGTGCCGTCGCGCGCGCGTGCAGCGGCTTGAGGCCCTCGTTCTTCACCCGGTACTGTCCGTTCATCTGCTTGACCACGAGTTCGCTGTCCGCATGCACGGTCAGATGCCGCACTCCCGCGGTCTGTGCGGCCTCAAGACCCGCGATAAGGGCCTGGTACTCCGCCACGTTGTTGGTGACTTCGCCCAGGTATCGGCCTGCCGCGCTCAGGGTCCGTCCGGACTCGTCCGTCAGCACGATCCCGATCCCGGCGGGTCCGGGATTGCCGCGGGCGCCACCATCGGTGTGCAACGTCGCCCGCACGCTCACTCGCCCGACTCGATCACGAGCAGACGGTGACAGTTGGGGCAGATGCCGATCGGACCGCCCTCCAGAAGGGCCTGTACCTTACCGGCCGGCAGATCGATCCGGCACGCCGAGCACATCCCATCACGCAGAACCCCCACACCGATACCGTGCTTGGCGGTTCTGATGCTCTCGTACCGGGCAAGGAGCTCCGGCTCCAGCACGCCTGCCAAAGCTGCACGCTCCCGCGTTATGGCGTCGATCTCCTGTTGCAGATCCCCGCCCCGGGCCTGGAACTCCGCGATAAGCTGCTGCTCCTTGGCCGCCGCCCGCTCGAGCGCAACGGTCACTTTGGCTGCCTGCGCCTTCCCGACCTCCAGGCGCTCCATGTGACCGAGGATCTCCAACTCCTTCTTGTCCATCTGACGCCCGAGCGAGTCGATCTCACGCGTAAGCGCTTGCAGTTCCTTGTGATTGGTGACCGCGCCCGAGGACACCTTCTGCTGCTCGACGTCGATCTTCGCCTGCATCGTTGCGGCTTCGTCCTCGGCGCGGTGCACCGCATGCTCCGCCTGCAACACGAAGGCCCGGGCCTTCTTGGCAACGGCCTCGATCTCTTTGACCTTGTGGCGCAACTCGAGGATGGCGACCTTCTCGGGAAGCTCTTGCAGACGCTTGGTGGCACGCTGCAAAGCACGGTCCTTGTCAGATAGGGCGATCAGTGCGGCGCTTTGCTCCATATGGTTACTCGGCCCTTCCAACAGTCCACCAGCCGATACGCGGCTCCGCCTGCACAACGTGATCCGTACCCAAGGCGTGCCGTACTGCATCCGCGAGCACGCCCACAAGCGGCCATTCTGTGGCATCGTGCCCGGCTTCGATTATCGCAAGCCCCGACGCGGCTGCGTCCAGGGCGTCATGATACCGCACCTCGCCCGTGACCATGACATCGGCGCCCTCCGCAAGCGCGGGACCAAGAAGCGAGGATCCCGAGCCGTTCGAGATGGCTATCCGCGCCACGGTCTTCCTGGCATCCCCCCAGACCCGTGGCGCAACTCCCAGCCGCTCCCCCACCCGCTCCGCCAGATCCGCGAGTGTAAGCGGCTCGGCTTCGCACAGCCGCCCGAGCCGGGCGACGCCCCTGGCGAGTGAGACGGGCGTCACAGTGATGACCGGTTCGTCGTAGGGATGGACGCCCAGGCCCGCGGCAGCAACGGCGCGTCCGCCACCGCGGGGCGTGATCATCTCAACGCGTTCTTCCATAACGCCCGATCCTCCGGTCTTGCCCGGAACGGGCGCAGAACCTGGCATCGGCGTGAACCGTCCAGTTCCCGCCGAAGAGAAGGAGCACGACTCGTACAGGCCGATACGTCCGGCGCCCGCGTCTGTCATCGCCGAGACAACGCCTGCGCGGGCGTCCGACGGTACGTACACCGTCACCAGGTCCATGTCTTGGAGAGCGGATTCCAGCGGCGCTGTGGGCAGTAGACCGAGGGCCACCGCAAGCGCCTGCGCGCCGGCTGGAGCCCGATCCAGATTGGTGTGCATCGCCACCACCGAGATACCCGCCGCCGCGGCCCCAAGAACGATTCGTCCAGCTGGGTCCGCGGCTGTCACCGCCTGGATGTCGCCCAGAAACGGCGGGTGGTGACAAACGATGACGTCGGCTCCTACGTGACTGGCGTGTGCGATGGCGTCGAGGGTGGGGTCAAGCGTCACGTACGCTCTGGTCGCCTCCGCCTCAGCATCACCGATGCGCAAGCCGACCCTGTCCCACGGCTCCGCCCACGAAAACGGGAACGCCTCATCCAGCGAGTCGACGAGCTGGCCGACGGTGATGCTCACAGCGATTCCTCCCAGGGCACGCGACCACGGAATACGACCACGTTCTCGAAGCCAGCACGGAGCAGCGCAGCCCGAGCCTGGGTGAGACCCATGCCGACGTCTCCGGGTGAATGCGCGTCCGAACCCATACTCACACGCACGCCTGCGCGCGCCAACTCGCCAAGGAACGTATCGGACGGGTAGAGTTCGCCGCACGGTTTGCGCAGACCCGCGGCATTCACCTCAACCACAGCGTCGGCCGCAGCAAGCGCCGTGGCGGTTCGACGGTAGAGAGGACCCAGGTCCGTATCTGGGACGAAACAGAACTTCTTGATCAGGTCGACGTGGGCCATCACGTCCGCGACCCCCGACTCCGCGGCAGCGACCACGTCGGCAAAGTAGCGCTCCCACAGATCGGTAAGGTTCCAACTGGCATACCGCTCTGTTCGCGCGGGGTCGTCAAACGCCCAGCCATCCAGATAGTGCACGCTGCCAAGCACCACATCGAACGGATGTCTCGCTAGAAGCGAGCGCACGTGATCCGCATTCCCCTGATGCAGGTCGGCCTCGACGCCCAGCAGAACCTCAGGACCGCCAGCTGCGCGAGCCCGCTCTTGCGCCTCGAGAACCTCGGCGATGTATGCAGGGAGCTCATCTTCGGGCATAGCGTACTCCACCGCGTGAGGGTCTTCCTGCAGCAGTGAGGCCGGCAGTGGCAGGTGGTCGGTGAAGGCGATCGTGTCTATCTGCGCTGCACGGGCCGCCTGAACGTACTCCTCGACGCTGCCGGTCGCGTGGCGACAACGGGCGGTGTGCACGTGAAGATCGATCATGACGCCTCCTCGATCGTGCCTCCGCCGACAACAACGCCACTGTTGTAGCACACAAGAGACTGGCCTGGCGCGACGCCCGCGATGGGTCTCTCCAGCTCGGCCACGAGTATGTCACCATCACGCCGGACGAGGGCCGGCGTCGGGGGTGAGTTATACCGGCACTTCACATCGACGCACGCCTCCAGTCCAGCCTCGCGCCAGACCGTGTCCGACGCGACGACGCGGGAGACGAGCAGATCATCGGCCGGACCGACCACGATCGCGTTCGCCGAAGCATCGATGCGGGTGACATACATCGGCTCGTCCGACGCGATGCCAAGGCCCCGGCGCTGCCCCACGGTGTACCGGCACACGCCACGGTGGCTCCCCAGTACGTCTCCAGCCGCGTTGAGGACCGGTCCCGGAACGCAGGCATCGGGACGACGTTCCGTAACGAGGGCCGCGTATCCGCCGGGCCCGACGAAGCACGCGTCTTGACTCTCGTCCGTGTGGACCCCCGCGAAGCCGAGCGAGCGAGCGCGTTCCCGGACTGCGTCTTTGGTGAGATCGCCAAGCGGGAACAAGACGTGTTCTAGAGTCTCGGAGTCGAGGCGGTACAAGAAGTACGTCTGGTCCTTAGCGACGTCTCGGGCAGCCGCAAGAGCGAGTCCCGCTACCGTCTCCGCGACTCGTGCGTAGTGGCCGGTCGCCAGGTGCGCGTGTTCGGCGATCGCGGCATCGTAGAGCGTCCCGAACTTGATGCGTTGATTGCACACGACGCACGGATTGGGGGTCCTGCCCGCAGCGTACTCAGCCGCGGTATAATCCACCACTTTCAGGTCGAATTCAGCGGAGACGTCGATGACGCGATGACCCACGTGCAGCCGATCGCAGATAGCGCGGGCCGCCAAGATGGCTCCAGCGTCGGGGCCGCCACGCCCCAGATCGAGGGTGACGCCCACGACGTCCCATCCTTGAGAAAGGGCGATCGCCGCGGCCACCGAACTGTCGACGCCACCGCTCATGGCAACCCACAGCCGGTGACTCGCCATACGTTACAGTGCCTCCAGCGGTGGCCTGTCAGCACCCGACTGCGAGTGCAGCACGGAGAGCATCTCACCGACGTCGATGTTGGCCACGGGTGCGAGCAGCATGACCGCGTCATTGTGGAGCAGCGTTCCGTTGTGCATCATCGTGTGCATCTCTTCGAGGTTGTCTATGGTGACGGTCCGCATCGTGTGGTAGAGCCGACGCTGACGGATGGCCACCTTGAACACGTCCGCAGTCTGTTGGCCATCCACGACGAACAGGACAGACGTCTCGGCCTTGTCGGACCGCTGTTCGTGCATGGAATCCATCTCGTTCACGAAGTGGGCGGCGGCGGCAAGCGACACCGGGCGTTCAACGGTGCGCGTCAACACTCCCACACCTGTCGGCGACATCCACAGCCCATCGCCGTGCGTCTCAAAACCCAGTGCGCGTCCGACACCCTCACATCGCGAACGAAACTCGAGGCGCACACGCGCCGATTCTTCGGCGTGTGGGGTTTGGGGCGTGACCATGACGTCGGGGAGCGCCTGTGCGACCTCGGCAAGGGTGGCCGACACCTCGCCTGCATCCTGCTGGATCAGTTCCTTCACGTCCGTCGCAAGGGCAGACCTGGCGTCCATCGTCAGCAGTTCGGCAAGGCGGGGATTGCTGACCTCAAGCGTGAGACCGAACACGTTGAGAACCGCGAAACGTCGATCGTCGTTGGAGTCTTGCCCGCCGTCTGGCATCGTCTCTCCTACTCAGTCGCTCGCGCCGCTAGTGCTCTACGATGTCCTAGCCTAACGCATGCGTCGATGCTCCGGAAGCGCGCCCAGCCGAAACGTTCGCGCCCGACCCCACACAGCACCCGGCACCTCCCTCCCGCCTGCAAGAACTGACCGCTCGTCAAATCGAACACACTGTCTCTTGTGGCGCTGGAGACGGGAGTGATATGGTGTCCTCCCGCTCGTTGAGCGGCAAAGGGAACGGACGTCTAAGGTTGACAGCCACCAGGGTGGCGAGAACCCGCTGGACTGCCTAACGAAAGGCCCGGATACGCTTCTGCGTACCGAGCCTTTCGGTGTGTATCGGCTTAGATCGCGCGTGCTAGACGGAGCGCATGAGGTTGGCCATTTCGATGGCCGCGAGTGCGGCGTCCCAGCCCTTGTTGCCCGACTTGGCGCCCGCGCGCTCGACCGCCTGCTCGATCGTGTCCGCCGTGATCACGCCGAACATGACCGGCACGCCGGTGTCGAGAGACGCTTTCGCGACACCCTTGGATACCTCGGATGCGACGTACTCGAAGTGTGGAGTGCCGCCGCGGATGACGACCCCGAGTGCGACGATCACGTCGTACCGACCGGTCGCGGCCATGCGCTTGGCAAGGAGCGGGATCTCAAACGCCCCCGGAACCCAGACCACATCGATGTCGTCGGCGGCAACACCATGTCGCGTGAACGCATCGTTCGCCCCCGACAACAAGCGGGACGACAGCAACTCGTTGAAGCGGCTGATGACGATGCCGACCTTGAGGTCACTGCCGATGAGATTGCCTTCAAAGACCGCCATGAGGTGTCTCCTTCCCGCCCTACTCCGGCAGATCGAGCCGGTGGGCCATTTTGACCTTCTTCGTTCTCAGGTACTCGATGTTCTCGGACCCGAAACCGACCTGCAGCGGCACCTGTTCGCTCACCGTCAAACCGTAGCCCTCGAGACCGACGATCTTGGTCGGGTTGTTGGTGAGCAGACGCATAGAGGACAGGCCCAGGTCGACCAGTATCTGCGCGCCGATCCCGTAGTCGCGCAGGTCGGCCGGGAATCCGAGCGCCTCGTTGGCCTCGACGGTGTCGTGCCCATGTTCCTGCAGTTCGTAGGCCTTGAGTTTGTTCTCCAGGCCGATGCCCCGTCCTTCGTGACCGACGATATACAAGATGACGCCGCGACCCTCGGCCTGGACCATGCGCATGGCCTCTTCCAGCTGATCGCCGCAATCGCACCGAAGTGAGTGGAAGATGTCGCCGGTAAGACACTCCGAGTGGACCCGCACGAGTACGTCGTCGCCACCCTGGATATCGCCGACGACAAGGGCGATGTGGGTGGCGTCGTCGACGAGTGACCGATAGCCATACGCCGTGAACTCACCGTATCGCGTGGGCATACGCACCGTCGCGATGCGCTCCACCAGCCGCTCGGTGCGCCGACGGTAGCGGATAAGATCGGCGACGGTGATCATCTTAAGGCCGAACTCCGTAGCCACCGTCTCAAGTTGGGGGCGCCTGGCCATCGTCCCGTCGGGATTCATGATCTCGCAGATCACACCCGCGGGCTCAAGACCGGCGAAACGCGCCAGGTCGACCGCTGCCTCGGTGTGTCCTGCGCGCTCCAGCACGCCGCCAGCCTTGGCTCTGAGTGGGAACACGTGGCCCGGCATCGCGATGTCCTCGGGTTCGCACGCGGGATCGATCGCTGTCAACACCGTCACAGCGCGATCCGCCGCCGAGATACCTGTGGTGATCTTGCCCTTTGCACCGATCGAGACGTGGAATGCCGTTCCCTGGGCCGATGTATTGCGCGATGTCATCGGCGGGATGTTGAGCTCGTCGAGACGCTCGCCCGTCATGGGCACGCAGATGAGACCGCGACCGTGCTTGGCCATGAAGTTGATCGCCTCTGGAGTGACCAGTTGGGCCGCCATCACAAAGTCGCCTTCGTTCTCGCGGTCCTCGTCGTCGACCACGATCAGCATCCGTCCGGCCTTGATCTCCGCGATGCCCTCTTCGATCGTTGAGAATGGCGCTACGGGGTTCATCGGCCCTCCGTGAAGTCGCGAAGCATATCACCAAGACCACGTCTGCCCTGGGTGGCGACGCCGTCGTCGGCACCCGTGTACAGCCCGACGAATCGCTTGACGTACTTGGCAAGCATGTCGGCTTCCAGGTTGACCGGCGCACCAGTGGGTTTGTCCTTGAGCGTGGTCACCTGCTCGGTCTGGGGTAGCACGGCGGCGGTGAATCCTGTCTCTCCCACGCGTGCCACGGTGAGCGAGATGCCGTCCACTGCGATCGAGCCCTTCTCCACCACGAACTCCATGACCTCCGGCGGCGCCTGGAACTGGTACACGGTGAACTTTCCGGCGGCCTGCTTGAGCTCAAGCCGACCGACGGCATCCACGTGTCCGGACACGAGGTGCCCTCCCAGGCGATCGGACAGGCGTAGCGCGCGCTCGAGGTTGACCTTTGAGCTCTGTGTGAGTCTCCCGAGCGTCGTCCGCTCAACGGTCTCCCCGCTCACGTCGGTAAGAAAGGCACCGCGGATGAACTTGACCACGGTGAGGCAGACACCGTCGACCGCGATCGAATCCCCGATCGCCATGTCGCGTCCGAACTCGGGGGCGTATACCTCGAGGCGCATGCCTCCAGAGACCCGTTCGGCGCGTGTGATGATGCCTTCGCACTCGATCAATCCGGTGAACATCGTCGCTCCTTCTCTGGCACTTCCTAAGCGTCGATCACCGCGCCGGAACGCGGAGTCCATACTGTCACAGCATCTTCCCCACTCACGGTGGCCTCGACCGCCCGGAAGCGTGCGACAAGGTCGGAACCGGCGGCATCCGCCGGTCCGAGGAACGCGGGCGGAGCGGCGTTTCCGGCCATACCGCCTGCAGTGACTATAACGAGTTCGTCGATGCACTCTGCCAGGTACAGCGCTGTTATCAGCGCCGGCCCGGCCTCCACGAGAACGTCATCCACCCCCGCGGTCGCAAGCGCCTGGAGCGCTCCTCTGATACCTGCGGCATACGGGTATGTCACAACACGGGCACCCGTTGCCGCGAAGGAGCGAAGCGCGGCCTGGTCGGCCACGTCCGAGACCACGAGAAGTGCGGGGGCAAGCCCATCGTTGACGAGTTTGAGGCTCGTCTTGGGCACCGATGTGCGCGCAAGCACCACGCGCAGTGGCTGCCGTCCGGTCACGCACCCCCCGTCGCTGCGAACGGTCAGAGCGGGATCATCCACCGCGGCGGTGGCGGCGCCAACGGCCACGGCGGTCGCCCGGGAGCGCAGCAGCATGGTGACGGCGTTTCCGCCCGAAGAGGTGATGTGCGCCCGGCGGCCGACCTTGAGCGCGGGCTTGGCGTCGAGAGTGAGCGCGAGTTTGACGGTGACACGCGGTCGACCCAGCTTGAGCC
>JBASNZ010000025.1:0-13267 GCA_049657775.1 Coriobacteriia bacterium
CGACCGAGCCCTTTCGGACCAGCGACTGCAGCACAGCGATGTCGATGGTCCCGGTCGGCTTGCGCTTGCCACCGCCGATGACGCCGATCGATCCCAGCGGAACATCGAGGAATGTAGAGAGCCGCTCCCGCCACTGCTCCATGAGCTCGCGACGATGGACCAGCACGAGCGTACTCACGCCGCGCTTGGCGATCACATTCGCGGCCACCACGGTCTTGCCGAAAGCCGTCCCCGCGCTCAAGACACCGTCGTCGTGCTCCAATACGGCCTTGGCGGCTTTCCGTTGTTCTGGCCGAAGGGTGCCCGAGAACCTTGCGAGCAGTAGCGACCCTTCGGTACGCTCATCCGTGACCTCCAGCAGAGAGCCGTAGCCCTCGATCACCTCTCGCAGGTCATCGAGGCATCCTCTCGGCAGCGCGAGATGCGCGTCAAACTCCTCGGCGCACGAGATGATCCTCGGCTTGTCCCACGTGGGCAGACGCATGGCCTGTGCACGGTAGAACTCGGGATTCTCGAAGGCGGCGAGCCGGGCGATCTGGTCAAGAAGCGAGTCGGGCAGTCCTGCCTTCTCTACGAAGATGAGGTTCGCGCGCACGGCTCGGACGACCGCCGGAACGCGGCCAACGACCTCTGGACGCACACGGGGTGGCGGAACCGGCAGCGACCACGGTGTGTCGCCGCTGCCGTCACCGACCGGGTAGGTCCGGACACCGAGCGGGCTTCCATCCGCGACGAGACGCGACAGTGCAGCGTCGACGACCGAGCGGTCCAGGGGCCCAACGGAGCTCAGGTATGCCCACTGGTCGGGGTACGGCCGGAATTGCTCATCGACGAAGACCGAACAGCCAGCGGATCGGGGTTCGTGCTGGAGCGGCAAAGCGATGAGGTTGCCGAACCCGCCGCGCGGCATCGTGTCCTGGCTCGGGAAGAGCCGATCGTACGAGCGAAGCGAGAGAGCGTGTCTACCGCGCGCAGCCTGCGTCAGCAGCGCTGTGCCCAGACGACGCGCGAGCGCCGCGGGCACCGGCTCGGCGAAGAAGAACCACGCGTGGGCACCACCCCCAGACCGCGACACCTCGACATGGCATTCGACGCCGGAGGCGGACGCGGCAGAACGGAGCGCGGTCACATCTTCGCGCCAGGTCTCGTCGTCGAAGTCGATGGCGAGGAAGTTGCAGGTCTCGCCCTCCAGCATGGGGTAGATGCCGATCGTGCTGCGCCCGGTGAGGTGGTCTTCGAGTACCGACGCGCTGAGCGCCACCAACTCTCGATTGGCACAATCGGCACACTTCACGCGCGGCTTGTCGCACAGTCCCGATCGCCACTCATTGGCGCAGGCCGGCGCATAGCCGCTCGCGCCCGAGCGGCTGTGCCAGCGCCTGGCGAACACATCGGCACGCCCGCGAAAGAGAGACTGGAACAGCTCGATCTTGGCGGCCGACGACGACGAACCCGTGATTCCGGAGACTGGGGCGATGCCCGGCTGCATTGCAGTCGCGGCATCCCGGGCCTCAAGCCCCAACATCTCCTTGAGCCGCGCATTCTCTTCGGCAAGCAGGAGGTTCTGCCGTCGGAGCGTCTCGAGTTCGTCCGGCTGAAGCCGATCGTTCATAGGCGCAGTCCCACCGCCACAGTCGTCATCTCTCGCGACCGAGCGCTTTCCACGGCTCACCGGGAAGGCGCGCGACAAGGTGACCGTGCACGAGCGACGCAGCGTCTTCCACGTCGTATCCCCCAGGGCCGCGTAGCAGCGGGATCACGTCGGCGCGGAAGTCAGGAGCAGCGAGCTTGCCCGCCATGTTCGCCTCGAACTCCGCGCGAGAGATCGCGGTCTCGGCTCGCGACAGGCACTCGCCGAGACAGTCGACGATGTGCGCCTCATCCGGGCCGAGCGAGGTGAGCCCGAGCCACAGGTCATAGAGATCGCGGCCCTTGCGTCGCTGGAAGAGCGCCCGCATCTTGGTCGCCAGCAGCTCCTCCAACGTGAATGTCGTGACCAGCTCATCGGCCGAGTGCCATGGGCTGGCTACAGCGAATGGCACATGCTGGAGCCCGTCGACGCTGAAGTGCTCCCGGGTGTCGATCTCCACCTTCAACCGCATCCGCTGCACAGGCAGTGCTGTGGTCTCGAATCGGTAGAGCAGTTTGGCGCTGGCCGGGCCCTGTTTCCAGGTCGGCTCCCCCAACCAAGGGTCGAGCGCCTCGCGGAGCTCAGCGAGCACGGGACCGATCGGACCGGCCTCGACCTGCACGAGATCGAGGTTCTCGGAGTAGCGTCCCGGAGGATCGAAGTGGAGCTTGTGCAGCGCGGTCCCACCGCGAAAGGCGAGCGCCTCTCGCAAGAACGGACGGCTGAAGATCGCGGTGAGGGCTCTGGACAGGACCAGGTCCTGCTCGACCTGCTCGTCTTGGGGCCACGGCGCAGATGCTCGCCAGGCGGTGATGTGGGCCCGGGGGATCACAGGTCGATCTCCACGTCCAGATTCGGGATAACGCGCCAGGGACTGACAGCATCGGCGCCGACCCGGGGTGCGTCGGGAGCGAGTGCAACGGGCCGATAACGCCTGGAGCCGAGGACTCGCAGCAACGGGTCGGCGAGCCGGGGCTGGCCCGTTTTGTCCAACAGGTAGCCTAAGCGCTGGATCTCGGGGGTCTTGCGCAGTTGCGCGACCGCGCCGAGAGCTTCGGATTCGAGGCGCTCCGCGAGCTCGAGCAGCACCGTGGCGACATTGCTCCAGCCACCGCAGGCCGCCGAGAAGCGCACGAGATCGAATGCCGTCGATTCAGGCGTGGACACGAGCATGGTGCCCGTCTCCGTCTGAACCTGGGTGGCGGGAGTCTCGGCCACCTGCCGGCTCATGTGGAAGGTGATGCGCGCGCGTCCGGCCACGCCCTCACGGGTGGGACGGTCCGTGACGACCTGAAACGTCATCGGCTGCTGATGGGAAGCGCCGTGGATGGCCGCTGCGGATAGCAACCCCACGTAGTAGGGCTGGCCGAGGAAGCCCATCAGGTCGTCGATGAACCACGAGGGCGGCGGAGAGCCGGCCGTGATGTACTCGGTGGGCACGATCACGTAGAACCCGCGACGCGGAGCCATTATGCGGCCGCGCTTCTTGAGCCGGCGCAGGGCGTTGTCGACCGCTATCTCGGACGTCGGGAGTGCGGCTCGCACATCCGCGTGAGAGAACGTGTAGGTCCCCGTTGCCTGAAGCTGGTCGACGAACGCCGGGACCTCTTCAGGGGCTGCCACGTCTAGAATCGCCATTTCACTTTCATAACGTAGCGCTCAACGCTGCCTTACGCAAGTAGATTGGCGCTTTCAGAAGGAAGTTGAGAGCAGCAGGGCAGCGAGTGCGATCGGGCACCGAATCGGGCACCAAATCCGGGGCGTGCTGACCGTACGATTTCCGGACCCCGCGAGTGCGCCGGGGTGGTTGGCGCACACACTCCGAGCGCGACGTCTGCCGACCGTCGTCAGAGTCCGAAATGTCCGCCATTGACGATGATCGTCATGACCAGCCGTTGCCCGGCGCCCAGTTCAGACTGAACGGCTGCCCGGCTGCCGCCGCATTGGCAGGCGGCATGATGAACACGTTGATGTCGTCGACGACGTCGACGAGACGGTCTGGCGCTTCGATTCCCGACCCTCCGAGTCGTGTCACGAAAGCCGCCCACTGCGTCATCCTCTCCGGACGCTTCGCGTAGTCGTCGGAAAGCACGGCTGGCCGAGAAGATGGCACAGCGGTACCGCGCCGCTCGAAGGTCGCGGCGATGCTTTCTGTCAGATCGCCGCCGGCGAAGAAGACGGAGCGAGAGAGCATCCAGATGTCGTAGTAGTCCTTCACGCGGCTGTTCAGCAGCCCTTTGCTGATCATGGTCTCGAACTTCTCGGCTATCGCAGTCGCCGGCTGGTACGCGAGGATGTGCGGCGCGTCCATGTCCAGCAGCGCCGGGTAGTCCACCCATGCGGGCCCGGGTACGGCGATGTCCGCGACGCCGATATCGAGCTGGAGGCGCATCCGCGCGCCTGCCAATCTGGTTTCGACGAGCGCGCGCTCTCCTGGATACCGGTCCTCGATGGTGATGGGCTCTACGGACACATCGGCGGAGAACTCGACACCGCCGGCCGACTCGACCGCGAGGCACTCGCGCACCATCGCGGCGACGGCCTCGGGTGAGTTCTCGATGCGCCCCAGGAAGTCGATGTCTCTGGTCGGTCGCGCCACCGCCCGTCCCAGACGCGAAGCATCGCCGCGCCCTTGACGATCAGGCGGTCCGCCCACTTGGTCTTCGAGAGGCGATACAGGAAGCGCTCCATCGCGTAGTACTGGAGCACCTGATTGAAGTCGAGGCCGATCTCGCTGGCCTTGTTCTTCAGGCGAGCACGGACCGATGCGGGAAGATCCGTCGGGTTCTTGGTGGTCACAGGAGTGCCGCCATGTAGGGAGAAATGACGGACTCGACCTTGTCGATACGTGCGTACTCCATGATCTCTGAAGGCGTGGCGGCCCGCTTCCTCACGACTTCTTTAAGTGCCTCCATCGCGATGTCGAAGCCGATCCTGTTGCGGTACTTGAAGCAGTCGGCGACGGTCTTGGCGACCCCGTACACGCGAAACTGCGCCCCCGCCATCGAGTGCTCCTCCGCTGCGACTGGCCGCAATCGCGCTGCTGCTCGTGGTCGCGGTCCATCTCTTCAGCACGAGGTACATCAAGGGTTAGGCTAGCCCTTGGATCCAAAGATGCTCTCGGCAGTCACTGAGAGGACCCCGGACGGTACGTTGTGTAGCTCCTCGCGGGCGCACACCGCGAGCGCCAGGTCACCTGCTGGCCCGGGCAGCGCCGCAGCCTTTCGCTCGAGTCCGCGTACGAGCGAGCTGGCATCTTCGCTTCGCGCCCACTTCGCCTCACCGACGAGGGTCGGCGTGCGCGAGCGGCCGCTGAGCCCGACCGCGTCGATCTCGACCGAACTGTCCTGGTTCCACCAGGGTCCGATGGCCACCATGTCTGCCGGAAGCGCTGAGCCGACGAGCGATCGCAGATGCCAACGGAAGGCCTCTTCCCAAGGCCGGCCCATCGCGTCGTCGAGTGAGGCTAGAAGCGTCTTGGCCACCGCGTCGCCGAGCCCGCGCTCGATCTCGGAGCGATTCGGCTCGACGTGTGCGAGCCAGAACGCGAGGTAGTTGTCGGCGATGCGATAGAGGCGCCGCTTGGTGCGGCGTTCGTCTTCGGTCACGGGGATTAGCCGCTCGACCAACCGGAGCTCGATCAGCCGGTCGAGGGTCCGGGCGGGCTCGGTCCCGATCGCGTCGGAGATCTCGTTGTGCTTGGTACGTCCCGTCGCGATCGCGCGCAACACGCGCCCGCCCACATCGCCCAGGTCGGCCTCGGTCGCGAGCAGCAGCTGGCCTTCAGTGAGCAGGGGCGCTCCCGGGCGGCAGAAGAGCCGCTCGATGTTCTTAGCGATCGAGGCGGACTGGTCCCACCACGACAGGTAGAGCGGCACCCCGCCGAGCAGTCCCCACACGAGCGCGCGATCCGCGGGCTTCAGGTCGGGAAGCATCAGGGCGGCGTCGCTCGGCTTGAACGGGTGGAGCTGCAGCGCGAGGCCGAAGCGGCCGTAGAGGGGGGAACGTTCCTCCTGCATCGCCTGCATCGTGCGCACCGCCGAGCCGCAGACTAAGATCCGCAGCTTCGTTGCGCCCGCCGCACGGTCCCAGAACGCGCGGATCAGGCCTTCGATGTGCGGGGTGTTCGACTTGAGCTCCGGGAACTCATCGAGCACGAGCAGCAGCGGCTCAGACGTCGCCGCCGATGCGAGCGTATCCAAGGCATCGTCCCAGTCGGCGAAGGGGCGCGCCAGAAGGTCGCGGATCCCTGAAAGGCCGAGGTCTGCGGCCTCGCGGGAGATCAGGCCGAGTTCGTCGACCGCGGGCCTGCCTGCGGCAGTATGGAAGAGCGTGCGCTTGTCTTCGGCGAAGCGCTGGAGCAGCAGCGTCTTGCCGACGCGCCGGCGGCCCCAGACGATGGCGAGGCCCGCACCCTCGGACGCCCACCATCCCTCAAGGGCCGCGAGCTCGTCGTGGCGGTTCACGAATCCAACGGACTTCATCACATCACCTGTAACTTACATCGACGTAAGTAGCATCTGATGTGAGTTTACTCGGACGGATGTGATTGTCCAGCGATGGGGTCGCGCAATGGGCTTGCCACCTGCGTTGCACGCTCAGCCCTCCTCAGGGGACCAGGACGACCGAGCGAATACGAAACGCAACGGCTCTAGTGTGCAAAGCGAGGCTTTGGTATCGCTTGGGCTTCCCGCCATCAGACAGCTCGCCAAGCATCGGATCGGCGCCCCAGCTGCTCTGAGAGCACGGAACCGACGAGCCGGATGATGCTCTCACGGTTCGGGAAGATGCCGACCACGTCGCTCCGTCTGCGGATCTCGCGGTTCAGACGTTCCTGAGGGTTGTTGGACCAGATCTGACACCAGTGGGCGGTCGGGAAGGTCGCGAACGCCGTGATGCCGGCTGCCGCATCCTCGAGCAGTGCGGCCACATCGGGGAAGCGCTCGGACAGCTGTTCGACCACACGTGCGAGCTGAGCGGCCACCTCTTCCGCACCCGGCTGCGCGAAGATCGTGCGTACGAGCGTGGCCACGAACGGTTGGGCTGATTTCGGCACCCGGCAGAGCACGTCTCGCATGAAGTGGGTGCGGCACCGCTGCCAGGCCGCACCGAGGAGAGTCGCCTCGATCGCTGAGATGAGCCCCTTGTGGGAGTCCGAGACCACGAGCTTCACGCCGGTAAGCCCTCTGGCGACGAGGTCTTTCAGGAACGCGGTCCAGGCGGGACCGGACTCCTCGGTGAACGTGTCGAGACCCACGATCTCGCGGCGACCCTCGGCGTCCACCGCCGTGGCGACGACGCAGGCGACTTTCACGACCCGGCCGCCCTCCCGTACGCGGATGGCGAGCGCATCGACCCACAGGTACGGGTACGCTCCGTCATCGAGGGGACGGCTTCGGAAGGCGGCCACCTCCTCGTCGAGCGTCGTGGCCAGCCTCGATACCTGCGACTTGGAGATGCCCTCGATGCCGAGGGTCTTCACGAGCCCGTCGACTCGCCTGGTCGAGACCCCGCGCACGTAGCACCCGGCGATCACGGCCACGCGGGCACGCTCCGCACGGCGGCGGTTCTCCAAGAGCCAGTCAGGGTAGTAGCTGCCTTCGCGCAACTTGGGGACGGCGAGTTCGATCGTGCCCACACGGGTATCGAGTTCGCGCTCCCGGTAGCCGTTGCGGCGGTTCACACGCGCCTCGGAGCGTTCGCCGTATCCGGCACCGCACAAGGCGTCCGCCTCCGCGCCCATGAGCCCTTCGGCAAACACCTTGAGCATCTCGCGCATCCGGTCGAGATCGGCGTCCACAAGCGTCTTGCGCAACCACGTCAGCCGGTCCATGTTGTCCTTGGTCACTGTCTCCTCCTCGGTCTCGGGCTTTAACCACCCTCGAGGATGGAGCAGTGGCCGCCTCATGTCAGGCGGCCGTGCCTTCATACACCACTACCGGGGACGTCAACCGAGTCCCAATAGGTACCAACGAGTACCAACAGTCACCAGATATTTGGGCGACAAATCCGGGGGATCAGACCGACCGCGAAGCACCAGGTCCCCGGGCCGTCAGCTCTGCTGCGCCCATCCGGAGATCGGCGGCCACATCTTGCCGAAGTCGGCGCTGCTGGCCGCCGCAACAGAAGCGGGCATCACGAATGCGGCGATAGCGTCGGCCACGTCTTGAAGATCCTCAGGCAGATTGCCCGCGGATGCCGAGAACCCCTTCCGGTACGTGTCCCACATCCGTGACGTCTCCGGCTGCTCGGTGTACTCGCGCGTGAGTTCGACCGGCGTATCGGAGGGCAGCTCCGTTTCGCGGCGCTCGAACGTCGCGCGGATCGCGTTCGCGAGATCCTGACCATCGAACTCCAGGGTGCGCGAGAGCATCCAGATGTCGTGGTAGTCCTTCATCCAGCTGTTGACCAGACCGATCTCGATCATCGCCTGGAACTTCTCGGCAATGGCGGTGGCGGGTTGGTAGGCGAGGATCCTCGGAAACTCATCCTGCAGCAGAACGGGGTAGTCGACCCAACCAGGATCCGGCACGACCGCGTCGTCGACCCCGACGTCGAGGCGTAGCACGAACCGTGCCCCGCCCAAGTCACCAGCAACCTTCACGCGGACGCCGGGATACCGATCCTCGACGGTGACGGCCTCTGCGTGGATCTCGGATTCGAACGCAAGGCCATCGTCGAGCCGGACCGAGAGGCACTCGGCGACGATGCCACGGATCGCCTCCGACGTGTTCTCGACGCGCCCGAGGAAGTCGATGCCGCGGGTCGGCCGCGCGACCGCGGCATCCCAGACGCGCAGCATGACGACGCCCTTGACCACCAGACGATCCGACCACTGCGTCTGCGACAGTCGGAATAAGAGCCGCTCCATCGCGTAGTAGAGAACCGCCTGCTGGAAGTCCAGGTCGAGTTCCGTGGCCCGAGCCTTCAGTCGGCGGCGTATCTCGATCGGAGTCTGGGCGCTCACATCAGTGCCTGGAGGTAGGGGCTCATGACCTGCTCTACACGGTCAACCTTGGCGTAGCGCATCAGCTGCGCAGGCGTCGCCCGGCGAGAGCGGATCGTCTCCTGCAGCGCCTCGATAGCCACGTCCTGTCCGATGCGATTGCGGTACTTGAAGCAGTCGGCGACGGTCTTGGCCAGATCGAACACCCGGATGGGCGTTCCGTCCATGTCGTGCTCTTCGACGCCGGCCGCCATGGCCTCGGCGCTCGTCGAGAACCGCTCGATGCGCGGGTAGGCGATCCTCGGCGCCTTGACTCCCCGTGGCAGCGCGATCTGCACCGCTGCCGGGATCTGCGTCCCGATGCCGTGGTACTCGAGCGCGCTCACCAGGCAAAGGACGGCGCGCGGGACGCGCCTGAGGACGGCGGCCACGCTGGGGTATGCAGGCAGCGGCGACGCGGCGAGATGGTAGACCCCACGGGAAAGTGGTTCGACGAGACCGGTATCACGCATCCAGTACAGCGTGCGCTTCTCGATGCCTGAGGCGAGCGCCTCGGAGGTGCCGAGCACTCCGCCAGCACGTTCGAAGGCGGCTGTCGCGCGTGCGAGTTCCATGTCCGAAGGTATCCTCATGGCATATAGGTCACCACAGTTGCGGACAACTGTAGTCATCTTTATGCCACCTCAATTCGGGCGACAAATCGGGCGACAACTCCGGGGCGCTCCGATCCGAAACGAGGCTGGAGCCGCTCTTGCCTTCTTTGTGATTAATCATATAATCGCGTTAGTGTTTCGCGCTTCAATCAGGAAGGTTCTCGCCGTGTACCGATACGAGACCACAGAGGCCGTCGCCGCAGGCGTCCGCCGGATCGAAGAGCTCCGCGCCCGCCTGGATGCGCAGGGGCCGCTCCCCCGGATCTGGCTCGGCCGGACAAGGCGCGACCTTGAGGCCGAAGCCGTAGCCGCCTCCACGATCATGGAGGGTGTGGCGGTCACCGTGGACGAAGCTCGCAGGATCCTGGCAGGCGACAGGCCGACCGGCGTCTCTGTGGAAGACATCGATCTGGTCGACGGCTATCGCGATGCCATGCGCTTCGTACTCGCTCGCGCCGATGCGGATGCGTTCCAGTGGCAGAGCGAACTTGTGCTCTCGCTGCACCACCTCGTGCTCGGCGGTTCGTATGCCAAGGGCGCAGGCCGGTTCAGGGAGACCCAGAACTGGCTCACGAACAGGGCGAGCGGGGCACAGGTCTACCTGCCCCCTCCCGCCGAGAAGGTGCCATCGCTCGTGGATGAATTGGCGGCGTGGCTTCAAGCAACGGGTGAGCCCGGGCCGGTGACATCGGCGCTCGCGCACGTGTCGGTGGCCGGCATCCACCCCTTTTCCGATGGCAACGGCCGCACCGCGCGTATCGTCGCATCGCTTTCGATGTATCGCGCTGGATTCCGGTTGCCGCAATTCACCAGCCTCGAGGAGTGGTGGGGCCGTCACCTCGAGGACTACTACTCCGCATTCGACTGTCTCGGAACAAGGTGGGCTCCTGACACCAACGTCACCCCATTCCTCGAGGCCCACGTGCAAGCGCAGGTCGCCCAGGTCGAGGCGCTCTCGTTGCGCAACACCACCGAACGCGCCCTGTGGACGGTGCTGCAGGACGCTGCCGTGATCGACATGGGCCTGAACGAGCGCGCCACGCATGCGCTCTACGACGCCTTCTTCGCGCGCGAGGTCACCAACCGCTACTACCGTGGGATGGCAGACGTCTCTGAGGTGACCGCCTCACACGACCTGGGCAAGCTCGTCGCAGCCGGCGTCCTCGAATCCAGGGGGGCTGGACGGAGCGCGCACTACGTCGCCGCGCCGGCGCTCTTCGAACTCGTGGTGCAGCACGCCGAGCTCGATCCGCGATGGCTCGGCACACCAGGGGACACTGTCGCCCAGCGAGACGCCGTTCTCACGGGACTTGCGAATCGCTTGCATGCGGCTAACGAGGCGCCCGAGGTCTGATGGCCGGGCAACAAATCGGGCAACAAATCCGAGCGCTCCCGGAAAGGGCCGTCAGGCCTGGCCACCCCTCGAGTACTTCGATGCCTTGTACGCTTCCACGGCGGCCCGACTGGATCGGTAGCGCCCGTCTGGCCCCATGATCGCCTCGAGCCGACCGCGTCCGGCCGCCTGCTTCAGCGCTGTCAGGCTGAACTCCTCGTCAGCGAGCGCCTCAAGCGGCACGTACTTGGCCGGGTCGGCGATGTTGGGGATGAGCCGGTGCAGGTTGTCCACGACGGACCTCGCGATGAGCTCCGCGAGCGGCCCGAGGTCGCCGTTGTCGGCACGGTCGAGTCCGTCCAGGTAGCGGCGGCGCTGTTCTTTGAAGATGACGATCGGCGGCCAGCCTAGTCGAACCAGAATCAGGTTGAGCAGCAGTCGGCCCGTTCGCCCGTTGCCGTCGATGAACGGATGAAGGCGCTCGAAGTCCACGTGTATGCGGGCGAGCGACTCGGGCACGTCGGCGAGCTCGAGGGCGCCGGCGCTCATCGCCCTGCCGAACTCATTCGCCTGATCCACCCAAGACGTGACCCCCGCCGGGACGAGCGGGTGCGTCGGCGGCGTCATGCCACCCGGGAAGGGCAGGATGTCATGCTTGCGGAAACTTCCGGGCGCCTCGTCCGCGTCCGCCTGTGGATGGGGCGCGACCTCCCAGACCTTGGCCATCGCGAGCTCGTGGACGTGGCGTACCTCGGTCACGCTCATCAGGCCGTCGTGCACGAGCTTCTCTGGGGCCACTCCCTGCTGGTAGACCCAGCGCGCGGCCTCTGAGTACCCGAGGACCTCCATGTAGTCCTTGAGCTCCTTTGATCCCACCGCACGGCCCTGCTCGAGAAGCTGCTCGACTTCGCGCAGCACCAGGGTGTTGCCTTCCAGTGCCGTCGAGTGATGCGCCTCGAGATACCACACCCCATCCCAGAGCTGTTTGGCCTCGACCGGGGTCGGAAGCCCGCCGTATCGCCCGAGCTCGTCAATGGCGGTTGCGAAGCGCTGGAATACCGCGGTGCGAGAAGGCCGCCCGCGTCGTGCGCGATCCTGCGAAGAATGTGTCATCGTGACCCCTCAGAAAGTCAACAATGACAACTTAGCAATTTGTCGTCGCTCATGCCAGCTAAATCAACGACGATAAATTCCCGTGGAGAAGGCCCGCGTATGTTCTTGAGAAGAACCGGGGGCCGGTCAGACGGCGACGTCCTCACAGCCCCTGAGCTGCGGCTTTGATCCTGCAGCGGGGGTTGAGGTGGGCAGTACCGCAGCCCGACATCCCCACGCATTTGGGCACCAAATCGGGCACCAAGCCGGGTTCTGAACAAGTCGGACCCAAGGAATCGACTGGAGCTGCCCCGTTTCCGTTGATACCTGAAAACTAGGACGCGGCGGTCTGCAGCTGCCGCTGCTCCAGTTTCCGCTCGAACTCCGCCGGTGACAAGTTGCCGAGCGACGAGTGTCCCCGATGCGGGTTGTAGAATCCCTCGATGTGGAACCCGGGGCGTTTCACTTGTTTGGCCACAGGAAGCCAATCCAAACCGTCGCGGAGAACAGGTGATCGTGGCGTCTGAACCAGGCGCCGAAGCCGAGAGAAGATCGCACTGCGGCATCCGCTTGCGCACCGACTTCGCCTTGCCGACGTACAGCATCTCGTCGCCCTGCTTCCACAGGCAGACGCCCGGCGACGTGCGCCAGCTGGGTGCTGATGTCGGGCGTGGCGGTCACCGGACGCGAGCCCCATTGGCCTTGCTGCTGCAGTACATGACAAGACCGCCCACTCCCCGCCTTCTTCCCGAAGGCACGCCACGCCAGCAGCCGCACGCACCAGTTTACGACTGCCGCTTCGCCGTGACATCTGGTCAAGCACGTCCTGGTCCAGACTGCGCATGCACCGGCGCAGCTGTCCACGACGATGTCAAATCGACCCCTCTGCGCCGATTTGAAATTGGCCCCCCTAGGCGGCGTGATACGCAAGCAGAGAGCGCGAGTAACCGGCCTCAGCGGCCTGCGACGCGGTGAAGTAGCCGGCGCGCGCGTCCGCAACGAGGTAAAGCACGTCCTCATCGGGACTTGGCGGCACGTCTTTGTGCGCATATTGTCGTGCTTTCCTTGACATCCTGCACACGATGCTACACCTGAGTCGACACCACCAGAGCCAGCCGCCAGCTCTCACCAGCGCTGGGTGCACAGAGATGCCATAGTCGCAGTGGGATGTCAGTCTGGAGTGGAGGGCGTAGCTTCCGGCGCACCCTCAACGGCCCGGAGGACGGCGTTCCATATTCCCGCGATCTCGGAGACGAGCTGCGGTGAGACATCGAACGGGGCGCGCCCCTGCCTCAGCGCAGTGCGTACGTCCTCGGAGTACCCGACGTAGCCGAGAACGGTGCTCCCCTCCAGCTCGCGAGCGATGAAGTCGCGGTCGTCGGCGTCGCGCACCATGTTGCCGATGTAGAACACGTGGCGCAGCCCGATCTTGTCGGCGAGCGTATGGATGCGCTTCGCGGTCATGATGCTCTGCGGACTCGGCTCCACCACGATGAGCATCGCGTCGAAGGCCTTGGCGGTTCCCCGCGTGAGGTGCTCGAACCCAGCCTCCATGTCGAGGATGACGGTCTCGTCCCGCTGGAGCACGAGATGCATGAGCAGGTTCTTCAGAA
>JBASNZ010000026.1:0-24923 GCA_049657775.1 Coriobacteriia bacterium
CGCGGTATCATCGTGCATGCGGGTTTCCTTTCTTCTCCGGGTCGTAGACAAACCAAGAGTAGAAGGAAACCCGTTCTATGCCTCAAGACGGCCCGGGAACCCCGCCCCCCGAAACCTTACGCGCTCCCCCGTTACAATCGGGTCCGGGCTACGGCGTGACGGTCGTCTCCGACGCTCCTGCCAGGGCGTTCAGCGCTTTGCCGAGTTCATCTATGTAGCGTCCATATGCCGCCCAGTCGCCTGCCTTCTGTGCCTCCAGCGCCTGCTGGTAGAGCGCCGCGGCATCCGCCGCAGTCAGCCCTGTGCCGCCGGGCGTCTCACCGCTCTGGGTGGGCGCCGCGCCGAAGACCGCCGCGAGCGCCCCGGCGAGGTCGGGCTGCATCGCAACCGAATCGCCATACGCCACGACAACGCGAGTGAGCTGCGGCATGGCCGTCTGCTCGGCCTGCAGGTACAGCGGCTGGATGTACACGAGCGAGTCATTGATGGGGATCACGAGCATGTTGCCAAAGAGCACACCGCTGCCACGTTGGTTCCACAAGGTGAGCTGCTGCGAGATCACGGGGTCCTGATTGACCCGGGCGCTTACCTGATCGGGACCCAGGATCAGCTTCTGCTTGGGGAACGTGTACACGACCCGCTTGCCATAGTTGTCGGGATCGGACGAGGCGGCCATCCAACCGATCATGTTGTCCTTGTTCCTCGGCGTGAACGGCAGCATCATCATGAAGTCCTCGGCGGGCTCCTGCGGCAGGCGCATGAGCACGTAGAACGGAGCCATCCCCGCGCCGCCGTCCGTCGTCTCACCGGGCAACGCCCACTGGTCCTCTTTGTTGTAGAACACTCGCGCATCTTGCATGTGATATGTCTTGTAGATCTCGGCTTGCACGCGGAAGAATCCCTCCGGATAGCGCAGATGTGCGCGAATCTCCTCGGGCATCTGGCTGCCGTCCACCACAAGGTCGGGGAAGATCGCCCGCCATGTCGCCAACAAGGGATCCTTGTCGTCGATCGCGTACAGCGTTGTCGTGCCGTCGTATGCGTCCACGGTGACCTTGACCGAGTTGCGCATGTAGTTGATGTCGGATATGCGCTCCGAGTACGGGTAGCGGTCCGAGGCGGTGTATCCGTCGATGATCCAGACGAGTCGCCCGTCGACGATGACCGCATAGGGATCCGGGTCCAGCATCAACCACGGAGCGAGGGCGTCCAGCCGCTCGGTCACCGAACGCCGGAAGAGCACCTTGCTGTCGGGTCGGATGTAGCCGGAGAGCAGGAACTGCGCCGAGGAGAACCGCAGCGCGAATGCCGCGCGCGTGGCGAGTCCTCCGACCTCCACGCCGGCGGTTCCCTCGTACGAGGTGTTGGAGTTCTTGTCGCCGACGGGATAGTCGAACTCCTCGATGTTGGTGTCGGCGACCACGTAGTTGGTGGTCATCTCGCCAAAGTAGACGCCAGGCACGTCCACCGTAAGGTCAGTGGACGATACCGGCGGGATGTCCTTCACGATGAACCGGGGCAACCCCTGTCCGCTCGATTCGCTGACCGGGCTGACCACGATACCGTAGCCGTGCGTGTACACCAGGTGCTCGTTCACCCACGTCTTCGCCTGCTCCGCCAGCCTGCCGATGTCCATCTCGCGTACCGAGACCAGCACCTGTCGTTGGGTGCCATCGATGTTGTAGCGGTCGACGTCGACATCCGCGAAGTCGTAGTACGGGCGAATACCCTGGAGCTGCTGATACGACTCCCGCACGATCGTGGGGTCCCACAGACGGATGTTGCTGATGGTGTCCGCACTGGCGGCGACGTCCGATGCCGTCAGGCTTTCGTTGGCGGGAAACGCCCGCACCTCGATCTCGTCCAGGCCGAACGCTTTGCGCGTACTGGCGATGTTGCGTTCGATGAAGGGCGCCTCGGCGGCGATCTCGTTCGGTGTGACGCGGAACTGCTGCACGAGCGCCGGGTACACGGCGCCGATGAGGATCGCGGCACCGATCCACACTCCGAGAGCGATCGCCGGAAGCTTCCATCCCTTGAAGCGGATGTTGATGATGAGCGCGATGCCGGACAGGAGCGCGATCACGATGAGGATCTGGTACGCAGGGATCTGGGCGTGCACGTCGGTGTACGATGCGCCCAGCACCTGGCCACGCGCTGAGAAGTCGAGCTCGAAGATGTCGAGCCAGTAGCGAAACGCCTGCAGGGCGACCATGAGACCCGCCAGGACCGAGAGGTGCGCCTTCACGTGCGGATCGAAGCCCTTGAGGCGGGCCCAGGGGCGGATGCCGCCGCTGATGAGGTGAACCACCGCGGTCGCGACGAGCGTGATCGCGAGCGTTCCCATCAGCCAGTTCGCGGCCATGCGAAGCGCCGGAGTGGTGAAGAAGAAGAAGGCGAGGTCGCGGCCGAACTGCGGGTCGGTCTCCCCAAACGGGACACCGGCGAGCGCAAGCCGGAACGTGGCCCAGTTACCCGCCATGCCACTGCCCGAGATGAGCGCGAACACGCCACTGACCGCGATGAGGATGCCGCCGAACACCTTGTCGATCGCGTCGCGCACCTGCTGGAGCGCCATCTCAAAGCGAAAACCTGCGTCGTCAGTTGCGCGGAGCGTGGCCCGCGGCGTCATCCGCCGGGCGATGACCACGTTCGCGTAGAAGATTGCAAAGAACACGACAAAGGCGACGACACCCGTGATCCACTCGGCTCTGAGGGTGGTCCAAAACACCCCCTCCTGACCGAGGTCCTGGTACCACAGAACGTCTGTGTAGAAGGTGGCCGCCCCAGCAGCCACCACGAAGAGCACGACGACGGCAGCGATGATGATGCCGATGGCGCGGTTCCTGGACTCGCCCCGAGCAGCCATGGTGTTCCTTCCAGTGGAGGTCGTTGGATTCTACCCGATCACGGCGTGCGGGTAGCGTTACAAGAAATCGGTGACGTCCACGTTGAGCCCTGCCGGGTCCAAGCATCTCTCGATGCGACGGCCAGCCGCCTGCGCCGCGTCCTCCAGATCGACGTCCACGGGATCGATCATCGTCCCATCCGCCGCTGCCACGATCCGGACCCGCGGAGCCGTGATGTCGCTCGAACCAGGGGCGATCACCACACCGGTCTCTCCCGATGACAGGAGCACGACGGACCTGGGCGGATACAGGCCCATCAGGTTCACGAACAAGCGCACCAGCGTGGGATCGAACGCGGTTCCGGCGTTCTTGACGAGGATGCTGATGGCCTCGTCCTGCCGCCGGGCGGCGCTGTACGACCGGCGTGAGGTCATGGCGTCGTACGCATCGGCCACCGCGACGATCCGGCTCGCCAGATGCTGCGGACGCGGTTGGACCCTCTGGGGATAGCCGGTCAGGTCGAGGCGCATATGGTGCTCGAGGATCATCACGACCGATGCCTTGTCGAGTCCCGGAGTGAGGACGGCGTTCTCTGCGCCCAGGATAGGATGCTGCCTGATCTCGGTCCACTCCTCGGTGCTGAGCGGACCCGTCTTGTTGAGCGTTGCCAGGTCGATGGTGAGCTTGCCCAGGTCGTGAAGTAGCGCGCCCACGCCGAGTGTGGAGAGGAACCGGAAATCGGTGGACAGCGCGGATCCCAGCGCCAGTGAGAGGATGGCTACGTTCACCGAGTGGTAGAACGTGTATTCGTCGTAGTTCTTGAGTCCGGACAGCTCCAACATCGCGTAGCGGTTGTTGAGGACATTCGCGATGAGGCTGCGCACCGTTCCCTTGACTTGAGAGACGTTGACAACCTGGCTCGAGTGCAGCAGGCGTTCTAGTTCCCTCATCAGGTCAAGAGCGTCGGCGTACGAAGCCTTTGCCAGCTTCTGCGCGTCCGCCTCACTCATGTCCGCCGCCTGATTGCTGAAGACGGCGACTTCGCGGATGGTCACATGCCGTACCTCGGCGGCCTCCATCATCGCCGGGATCCCACCCGCGGCCACGGTCTCGTCAGGATTGGACGCGATGATCACAGCGAGACGTTGCAGCTCGTCGGCTGTGACGCCCCGGGAGAACACGATGCTCCCGGCCCCGATGGCCGTCATGTCCCGGATGAGCTGATCGAACAGCATGCTGTCCTCGGCCAGGAGTTGCTCTCCAAGCAGCAGCTCGTCCTCGTAGAAGGCCAGGGGCACGTCAACACCCTCGTCGTGGTACTGGACGAGGATCGCAAGAAGGTCGTTGGCGGCTTGCTCGACCGCCGGGTGCCCGGCCGGATAGAAGCGTTTCGTGCGCCGTAGCGCGTAGAGTCGCGCGAGCAGGTCACGCGCCCGCCGGACCTGTTTGGCGGAGAAGACGACGCCGGTCGTCGGCCCGGATGCGGTCGCTTTGATGGTGTCGGCGAACGCGGTCTCGACGTTGATCACCGCCGTCTCGTGGACTTCCTCGACAGGGGCCAGGGTCTCCTCGGCGGGGGCCGGGGCCGGGGTCTCCTCGACGGGGACCTGCGGCTCGACGGGGACCTGCGGCTCGTCGGGGACCTGCGGCTCGTCGGCCGAGACCTGCGGATCGTTGATCGCGGTGTCAAACTCCTCGGGACTCACGATCCGGCCTCCCCTCGCCACGACGGGTTCACGACGTTCAGGGCGGCCTCGGCCGCCGCCTTGATCTCTCGAGATCGTCCCGCTCGCAGGATCGTCCGCTGCTCTGCGAGCTGCGCGAGCACCGGGATGGCGTCGGGCGAGCCGATGTGCCCGAGCGCCTCGATGGCCTCAACACGCGACCCGACGTCACGGTTGCCGCGACCGTCGCCTTTGGCGACCATGCTCAGCGCCGCAACCGCCCCGCGGGCACCGAGTGTCCCCAGGTATCGCGCCGCCAGCTGCACGTTCTGCGCATCTTCGTCGGCCAGCGCGGCAACCAGCATCTCCTCGGCGTAGCGGTCCCTGATGCCCGCGCACGCGCGAATGGCCTCCCGGCGGACGCGCGAATCGCCGTGATGGATCGTCCTGGCAAGGTATGGGAGGGCCTCGGGTCGCCGCGTCGCGCCGAGGATGCTCACCACGTTGCGTACAAAGTACCAGCGCGAGTCGTTCACGGCTTCCCCGAGCTGACTGACGTGCTGTTGCGCGGTCTTTGAGATGAGCTCCACCAGCGCCTTGCGGGCCGACATATCGGGCTCATCCGCGAGAACCTCGAGGAGAGGAGCGATCGCATGCGCCCCGAGGATCACCAACAGGCGTCGGCATGCCTCCTGCTCCGGGCTACCGGTGCGGTAGACGCGCATTGCGGTGGCGATGAGACGCATCTGATCGGGCCGGGCAAGCGCGGAGACCGCCTCACGCACTCGCTCGCGCGCCGGCGGTTCAAGCGCCGAATCCGTCTCCAGACTCGTCAGCTCGGCCGCCGCATCCGCCGCGATCTCGAACTCGCTCCACTCCAACAGCATGCCGAGACTGTCCTCCACCAGTGCCATCATCGAGCCGAATACATCGGGACGCCGTTCCAGAGTCACGAGCGTCACGAGCGCCGCTAGCACATCGGCATCGGTCACGCCCGCGCGCGCCTCCGCCCGAAGCGCCGCGACGTCAGCGTCCGCATCGCTCTCTTGACGCGCCGAAGACGCGAGGTCCACCAGCTTGAGAACGCCGTCGAGTGGTGTCTCGGGCCGCTCCTGGGCCCTGCGGGTGATCTGCAGCCGGGTGGGCATGGCTGCCTCAAGGATGCTCGAGGCTTCATCTTCAGCTGCGCCCGCGTCGAGGAGAGCCGTCCGGGCCGCATCTGCCACATCTTCGCGCGCGCTCAAGGTGATGAGCGCGAGGTTGCGAAGCGCGCGCGATATCCCCTCCTGCGAGACGTGATCGGGAGTGAGACCCTCGGCGAGTGCGGTACACACATCTGCCAGGTCGATCTGGCGGATGACCTCGGCAAGCCCTTCGTCCACCCGTGCATCCGCGAGCAGTCTATCCACGAGAAGGCGATGCCGAACCTCGGAGTCCAGGCTCATCATGGACTCGGCAATGGATCGATACATCGTGGGTTGGTCCTCGGCAGGCTCTGCCGATGCCACACGCGCGAGAGACGCGATGCGGTCGGCGATCTGCGTAACGGCGGCCCGAATGGGCCGTCCGAGCGTCGCCTCCTCGAGGTAGTCGGCGGTGAGTCTGGGGCTCTGCACGAATCGTGCGAGCATCCGCTGATCATGTGGGCGTAGCCCTCGCATGGCGTTGAGAAGCTCGTCTATCCGCTCCTTCTCAGGAGGCCACTGCTCGTTCACCTCGGGCGCGCCTGCTACCGCCGTTTCCTCGGCCGTGGGTTCGGAGATGTCGACGATCTTGGTGGCGATCTCGCCGACGGTGACGCCGTCCACCTGTCGGTCCCACAACCGCGTGCCAAAACCCCCGGCGGCATCGACCTCCTCGGGAGGTTCATTGAGTACGGCGAGGAATGCCACGACCTCCTCAGGCGTGACGCCCGAGTGGAACCTGATGTCGCTGAGGTGGAAGCTGTAGAACTCCCGCGCGAAGGCCACGAATGCTGGCCGGCCGGGCAGCACCGGCATGGTCTCGTAGAAGAGGCCTTCTTTGGTGACCGCAAGTCGAACCGTTGGCGCCACTTGAAGCATGCCGCGCAACATCCGAATGACCTCGACGGCGTTCTCGCGCGGGATGTTGCTGGCGGCGGGATAGAGCTTGACCGCCTTGCGCGTAACGAGCAGCTGTTTGACCAGGCTCTCTACGGCCGCAGGCGCATGATCGCCACTTGTCTGACCTATCGCCACGCAGCTCCCCGACCTAGAGCGAGCGGCTGTGACCGCACCGCCCGATGGGACATCCGCACACTCCATATCCGATTATGCCGTGAGCTGGCCCACGGTGCTATCATCGCCGACATGAATCCCGACGAACCTGCGGTAGTACTCGCATCCGCCTCGCCCAGGCGTCGCCGGCTCATCGGCTGGCTCGGCCTTGATGTGGCCGTTACCAGCGTCGAGACGGCGGAGGACCTTGCCGTCCCGCTCGTACCCGCCGCCCTGACCGCGGCGATCGCCGCGGAGAAGGCGCTCGAGGTACCCGCGGACGGTCGGCTCGTACTGGCCTTCGATACGATCGTAGTGCTCGATGACAAGGTCCTGGGGAAGCCCGCTGACGAGACCGATGCCCGGCGCATGCTCCGGGCTCTCTCCGGTCGCGCGCACGAGGTCGTCACGGGAGTCGCGCTCTGCGAGCCTGACTCGAACGACATCCGGACCTTCTCGGTGACCACGCGCGTCGACATGCACGCTCTCTCCCACGATGAGATCGACGCGTGGATAGCCCAGGGCGAGTGTCTGGGTTGCGCGGGCGCCTACAACATCGAACGGCACCTGGCGAGCGTCGGTGTGGATGAGTGTTTCCAAAACGTCGCCGGCCTGCCGCTGTGCCACGTGTACGCCGCGCTCGCCGAGGGTGACGTCCGAGGCCTGCCGGAGGGCCTGACCCGCCCGGTGGAGGCGTGCGACGCAACGCTCGGCAGGACGTGTGCGCTCGGTCCCCGCGTGTGCGAGCGTTAGCGCACCGGTAGCGAACCCGCGCGGGGCCCTAAACGCGTTCGGCCACGACGATGAGGCTCTCATCGGAATCGGGCTCGAACTCCTTACCCGTGTGATCACCGAAGAAGCGCACCGAGGAGAATCCCGCAGCATCAAGCTCACGACCGATAAGATCGTAGGGCATCGCCAGGTGCAGCGAGCGCCGCGAGCGCACGCTCCATCCGCCCGTGGGGTCGGTGACGAGCGTTTGCGGCCAACTCTCGATGGTGTAAGGCGTCTCGCGGACTGCGGCATCACGCACGAGCGTGACGAAGTCGAATAAGACGCCGTCTCCCGCGGGCGTATAGCCCAGGAGCCGGAGAAAGAACTTGTCCCCCGTCGACGTCTCGCGGAAGACCGGCGACATGGTGCGGATGCGCTGCGTCACAAGCCGGTGGTGATTGAGGTAGTGCAGCACGAGGACTCCGCCCGGGCGGAGGGCACTCGCGAAGTCTGCAAGCGCGTCACGGAGCGCCGAGATAGACCGCACGTGCGGAAGCGCGTTCCCGGTACACGTGATGGCGTCCACCGGCTCTCCCACGATGGCGCGGACATGGCCGAAGCCACCCTCCACGATCCGGACGTCGCTGCCAAGCGTCATCGCATTCTCGCGGGCCAGCTCGAGCATGTCCTCGCTGGGGTCGATGGCCCACACGTCAAGACCCCACGACCGGAACATGATCGCGTGGCGTGCGCTCCCCGCTCCGACATCGGCGACCGAGCGCACGCCATTCTCGGTAAAGAGTTCCCTGAAGAACCCGCCCTCGCGTTGGAGTCGGCGGTTCCAGTCGACAAGTTCGTCGTACTCGCGCTCGTCGTTGTGTCGGGTCCAACTCACACGGGACTCCTAGTCATCCAGGCCGAAGATCCGGACGGCATTACCTCGAAGCACAAGGTCACGGTCGCCGTCTGAGAGCCCCAGTTCCTCAAGGGTGCGGATCTGCTGGAACTTGATCCACTTCCGATACGGCGCAGTCGTGCCCGAGTCGGTGCCGAACAGCACACGCTCCGGTCCGAACGCGGTGAGCGCACGGTCGAACACCTGCGGCAGCGTGTAGCCGTGTGGGTCGTAGTCCATCCAGTTGTTCGTGCCTGAGGTATCAAGCGACACGTTCTTGCACTGATACCCCAGCCGGAGCGCCTCGTGAAGGTATCCCGCACCGAAGTGCGCGATCACGAAGGACATCTCAGGGTAGTCGCGCGCCACCGGCGATAGATCGGTGGGGTCCGCAAAGCGCAGATCACCCGTGGGATCCACGGTAACGCCGTAGTGGATCGTGATGGCCGCCCCCAGTTGGGCCGCCTTCTCGAAGAACGGCCGACACGCCGGGTCGGACAGGTGGAAGCAGCGGTTCACCGGATAGAGCTTGACGCCCTTGAATCCGGCCGCCATCTCACGCTCGAGCAGCTCGGGCGCATCGGGTGTCCGTGGATCGATGTTGCAGAGCGCCGCCACATGACCGCTGGCGGCTTGTACGAAATCGCGCGTGTACTGCGAGTCCGGCCATACCGAGACCATGACAGCCTTGGCCACCCCAGCGTCGTCCAGTCGGCGCGCGTACCACTCGGCCATCTCCGAGGCCTCAAGATCGGGCAGCGTCTCGTTGCGGCGCCCCCACGTGCCGTCCTCGAGCGCCTTCTTCCAGCGCGGGTTGGCGTCGGGGTCCTTCTCGACGAACTCGCGCAACAGCGGCAACGAGAACATGTGTACGTGAGCGTCGACGACCTGCCCTGGCCGGGTGGCGGGGGCAGGTGCGCGCACGGAGTCCTTCGGGCCGCTCATGCGAACGGCGGAGACGGCGGCGCGGGCGGCACCGGGGGGTTCGGCACGATCGGATCCTGCGGTGGCGGGGGCGCCGGCGGCGCTGCAGGCGCGCTCGGCGCGACCGGCACGTTCTTCGGCTCATCGGGGATCACGATCGATAGGACGACATAGACGATGAGTGCCGTGCCGAAGTCGACCACGAGTGCGATAGCCAGATATCCGAGACGAACGAGCGTTGCGTCAACTCCCAGATACTTCGCGAATCCGCCGAGCACCCCGAACACCCACTTGTCCGAACGGGACTTGTAAAGACGCGTACCCTTCTCGGGCATCCGCAGGTGGCTTCCGGACCGGGCGAGCAGTATGAGAACCACGCCGATCAAGATGAGGGCGATGGCCGACTTCGCTCCCCGCACCTCGTACCACGCGTCTTGAACGAACCGCGGTATCAGGTCGAGGCGGAGCGCCATCATCCAGGCGCCGAAAGCGACAAGCGCCACGCCTATGACGACTAGCAGGTTGTTCCGCTCGGGATGCTGAGGGTCGCTCACGTGAGCCTCCTAGTAGAACTCGATGGTAACGTCACTGATGCCAGCATCGATCCGGACGTCCCAAAACGCACTGTCTGAGAATCCGTCTGTCTCGTACACCTTGTCTTCGCCGTCGCGCCGGACCAGGGAGAGGTCACCGCCCGTCTTGACGCTGGACAGTCCGCTCGACACAGTGACACGAACGTCCTGGTCCTCCTTGAAGCGGATCGTCACGCTGGAAACGCCGGTGTCTATCGTAACCGGCAGACCGCCGTCTACCAGGGCGCCGTCCACTTCTCCAAACTGGATCGTGCCCTGCGAGACACCGGTCTTCACATCGAGTTCCGTCAGCGTGAGTCCGCTCAGGTCCGCGTCGATCTCGCTCACGCCCGAGTCGAGCGTAAGATCCCAGGCCACCCGGCGATCGAGGATCGCATCAAGGCGCGCCCCGCTCGGCGAAGCGGGAGCGACCCACGGCCCGCTGCCCATGGACATGACGACGTTGGCGGCGTCGCCGGATATGCCCACATCGAACTCGGGATCGAACGGCGACTTGCCCTCCGATGAGGCCAGAACTCTACCGGCCTTGACGGTGAGCTCGCCCACTCCGCCCTTGATGAAGGCGGTGCCGTTGTCCACGGCGGCGTCGTGCGGCTCGACGTACTCGAATGCCTTCACTTCACGTTGGCTGACGCCGACGGTGAGCGGCACGGAGGCCCAGCCACCGTTGACAGGCATCGCGAAGATGCCGTACGCAAGTCCGCCGATGATGAGCAGGCTGGAGAGCACCCGCAGCCACGTGTTCTGCGTGCCCTTGCCGATGACGTCGATGCCAGCTGCGATCAGCAGGAGTGGCCACAGCGACGCGATGTTCCACCACACGCCCCACGGCAGATACCCGAGCATGTTCGCGAGCAGGATCACACCGACGGCGACGAGGGTAAGTCCCTCGGCCGCACGCTTGAGCTCCATTAGCGACGCACCCCCTTGATGATCGCGCTCAGGCCGAGCGCGATGATGATCACCGGCCAGAAGCGCCACACGTCGATGTTCGTGAACTGCTGAGCGAGCAGGAGGGCGCCGATCACGATGAGGCTGATGCCCCATCCGATGCCGCGTGGCCGGTGGTGCTCAACGGGAGCTGCCGGCGGGGTCGTCCAGGCCGGGGTCGGCTCTGACGCCGCGGTGGGCGCCGGTGCCACTGCGGGCGGCGTGGGGACGGATTCAGGGGTAGCGTGGGTCTCCCCCGTGACGGGTGACTCGTTCTGGGGCATGACGATTCCTTCCGCGGTCGTCGCGGGCATCTGGGCCGGCGACGGATCGGCAGCCGCAGGTGGGGTGGCCTGCGCCGGCAGGGGCTCCTCGGGCACGACGATCGCCATGATCAGATATGCGAGGAAGATGCCTCCCTGGGTGAGCAGGGCGATGAGGACGACGGCGACGCGGACGACGGTGGGATCGAGGTCGAAGTACTCGGCAAGACCACCACACACGCCGGCCACCATGCGATCGGCCCTACTGCGGTAAAGCTTCTTCTCCATGCGAACCTCCAGCTTGCGACTGTGACGAATCCCTCGTGACCCTCAATCTGGCGATTCTCCTGCGCCGTACAGCTTCTACCCGGACCGTGAGGTCCCCTCTCCGGACAACCTCGCCGGGGGACGGGATATGACCCAGTTCCATCAGTACCCAGCCCGCGATCGTCTCGTACTCTTCGGACGACGGGAGATCGAGACCGAGCATCTCCTGGCCTTCCTCCACCGACAACTGCCCGTCGATGACCCATTCATCCGGGCCGAGCGTGGTGATGTACCGACGCTCCTTGTCGAATTCGTCGGCGATCTCGCCGATGATCTCCTCGACTATGTCCTCGATGGTCACGATGCCGGCGGTGCCGCCGTACTCGTCAACGACAACGGCAAGATGGTTGTGCGCGGCCTGCATGTCGGACAGCATCGGCAGGATCGGCTTCGACTCGGGGACGAACACCGTCGGCCGGACGAACCCGGTGACCGGCTCGCTGAGATGCCCCGCCGACGCCGGGCCGACGAGGTCCTTCAGCAGCAGGATCCCCACGATCGTGTCGGGACCGCCTTCAAAGACGGGCAGGCGCGAGTATCCCGAGTCCCGGAACACCGTGATCGCCTCGGCCACGGTCGTGGTATGCGCGACCATGACGGCGTCGACGCGAGGGACCATGACCTCCCTGGCGAGCGTGTCCCCCAGCTCGAATATCTCGTGGATCATGCGCTTCTCTTCGTCGAGCAGCGTGCCTTGCTCGGTCACCAGGAGCTTGATCTCTTCCTCGGTCACGCCAGGTCGGACCGAGCCCGGGCGAACTCCCAGCAGGCGCGCAGCGGCGTTGGTGCTGTGCGAGAGCACCCAGATCAACGGCGCGGTGACCCGTTCGAGAAGGCCGACCGGTCCCGAGACCGCCTTGGCGACGCTCTCGGCGCGCTGGAGACCCAACCGCTTGGGCGCGAGTTCTCCAAAGACGAGCGTGAGATACGAGATCACGAGCGTCACGAGGAACACCGAGAGCCCGCTCGCAACGTTACTCACCCAGGTAACGCCAAAGCCACGAAGCCACTGAGCGAGTGGGGCTGCCAGGGTCACGGCAGCGGTCGCGGAGGCGCCAAACCCCACGAGCGTTATCCCGACCTGGATGGCCGCGAGGAACCGCGACGGATCCTCGGTGAGCCGAAGTACGGCCCTCGCCTGGAGCGAGCCGTCATCGGCCTCCGCTTTGAGCGCGGCGCGGCGCGCGCTCACGAGCGCGATCTCCGCCGCGGCGAAGTACCCGTTGATGATGACCAGGACTACCACGAGCAGTATCTGTGCGATGTAGGATCCCATGCCGATAAGGTTACCGTAAGAGGCGGACGGGAAACCGGCGGCTTCTGAGGTGATGCGCGGAACCCCTGCCGAGACATGCCAGGTGGACGGTCCGCACTGGTTCAAGCAGAATCAGAGGGGTTATCGGAGCGGGATCGGACGGGGGCGGACGATGGCGGATGATCGGACGATGCGCGCCGTCGAGAACGTTGTTCGCGCACTTGCCACCGCCGCCAAGACGCTTCGTCTCTACCCGCCGTCAAGCCCCATCCCCCGGCAGTCAGCCGAGGCGGCCGTGCAGTCGTTGGCGGAGGCGCTGGCCACGGCCGACGTCGTCCCGCTCGCGGTCGCTCGCGAAGGCTTCTCGTGTGCCGGAACGCCCATCACATCGCCAGGCGCCAACGATCTTGCGGACATGCTCACGTCGCATAGCGTCGCCGAGGTCGTCTTCATGCCCGGCGTTACCGCCGAGGATCTTGTGGGGTTCATGTCCGCCGTCCTGCGCGATGCCGACGAGGTTCGCGTGTCCGGCGGGATCGGCGCGGTACTCGCGGGAAGCGGCATCGAGTCGGTCCGCGTTTCCGACGTGTCGCTTACCGTGGTCGAGGCGGACGCGCTCCAGCCGGGAGAAGACATCGACGAGTTCTTGCGCGAGCTCGCAAGCGACCCCGAGAAGCTCTCCCTGTGGCTCGCTTCCGTGACTGGCGGCGACCCCACCACACTGGCCGAGGGCCTCGCCGAGCTTGGAGCCGCATCGGGACCCGGAGGAATGGACAGGCTCATCGCCTCGCTCTCCTCCGCGTTCCTCAGCCAGCAGCCCGATGGCAAGGACGCGCTTCTCGGACTGGCGGTTCGAGACGGCGACGCCAAGGACATCATGGGCGCCGTCCTGGGAAACCTGGGGTCCGGGGATATCGCGTCCTCGCTCGCCGGGGGGCTCTACGGCAAGAACATGCTCTCGATGTCGAGCATGCTCTCCAACCTCCCGCTGGGAAACCGCCTCAATGAGGTCCTGGCCGATCTGAAACCGATGCTTGCGCAGTACGGACACGCGGACAACGAGACCACATTCCTGGACCACATGCTCGAAGTGCGACGCAGGTCCGAGCCCGAGCGGCCGCTCACGGAGCAGCGAACGGACTACGCCAGGGTCGCCGCGGCCGCCGAGGTCACCCCCGACGCTGTCTCAAAGCTGCGTCGGGAACTGCAAACGTCCTCGGCACACGTCAATCGCCGGTCGGTGGCAACCATGCTTCAGCTGCTGGACCAGCAGCGCGACTTCACGTTGTACTGCAAGACGCTCGACGGACTCGCATCCACCGTCCCGATGTTGTTCGAGCGGCGAGACCTGGATCTGGCGTCCAAGGTCATCGATGAGTTGGCCTCCCGCGAGGGGCGGACCGACCTTCCGTGGCCGGAACTCGCTGCACGGCTACAGGCGTCGATCGCCCAGGCCACAGGAAAGCGCTCGATGGCGGCGCTCCTGCACGCGGTCATCGACGACGGCTCATATGCCGAACGTGCGCGCGACATCCTGCGGCGAGCTGGCGGGGGTGCGCAGGCAGCATTCGTCGAGGAGGCGCTGAGCGTCAAGGACGTGGACGGCCTCGGCATCGCCGAGGACGTCCTGGGCCGCCGGCTCATCGACCTTCTCATCGCGCACGCCCCTCGGGCGCAGTGGTTCCATGTCGCGCCCATCATCGCCAGGCTGGCCGCCGAGACCGATCCCCGCTCGTCATCGGCGATCGAGAGCCTGACAAAGCGCTCCGACGATCAGTCCCGGCAAGAGGCGGCCAAGGGCCTTTCCAGCGTTGGCACACAGACCGCCCTGACACACCTGAAAGCGCTGGTGCGGGATGCCAGCCCTGAGGTGGCGCTCATCGCGATCCGTGCGATGGGGCGCAGCCCGGTGCCGGGAGCTGCGGCGGAACTTCAGCGACGGTTCGAGGAGCTCGACTGCGACGGCAAGGATTTCGTCCCGTGTCGCGAGATCATCGGCGCCCTTGCTCGATCGGCCGATCCCGGAGGCACGGCCGCACTCGAGCACATCGCGGCGCGCAAGGCACTCATCAAGCGAGGACACTTTGCCGAGCTCTCCGACCTTGCGAAGCAGGCGCTATCGGCGCGGACCCGGGGAGGTGTGCGCTGATGGACGAGCGACAGGCGATCGCGATGGTGGGCGCCCTCTCCGCTGCCCGTAAGGCCACGCACCTCTACCCGCCAACACACCCCAAGCACCAGGAGGCGGTCGACGCACTGGTGGCCGCGGTTCGCGGATGCGTTGAATCCGGCCCGTTCACGCTCAACCTCCATCTGGGTCGGCTTTATCACGAAAGCCAGGTGCTACCGGCAGACGCCCCCGGTCTGCACTCGATCGCCGAGACTCTCGAAGCGCACCGTGTGGACAGCCTCAGCTTCCAGCCAGGGGTGTCCGAGCACGACGCCGTCACGCTCGTCGAGGTGCTCGGGCTGCGCCCGTCTCCAACGCTCGATCTCGCCGTCGAACTTGAGCAGCGGGGAGCCACCGGCGTCACCGTCTGCGCCATCGTCGACGAGGACGCGGCCGAGGCCGAGGAGCGCGATCGTGTCCGGGAGCAGGACCGTGCGCTCTACCGGCGGCTCCTCGGCGTGATGCGGACGCTGACCGCCCGCATCCAGCAGACGGGCGAGCCCCACGTCGGAGAAGCTGGCGTGATCGTCGAGGGAATCCTAGCGCGACTGATGGACGACAGTGCTGCGGTCCTGGGGCTGGCTACCATGAACGGACAGAGCGAGTCGAGCCTGTTTCACTCCATCAACACGATGATCTACGCGCTGACGATCGGCACCGCGCTAGGGATTCCCGAGGAGGGACTCACCACGCTCGGCGTCTCAGCGCTGCTGCACGACATCGGCAAAGTAGCGTTCGACATGAACGATCCCGAACAGGCCGAACGCGGGCGGGTCCTGCATCCAAGGGTGGGCGCCGAGATACTGTCGCGTTTGCCCGAGCAGGACCGCACACCGATGTTGGTCGCGTACGAGCATCACATGGGCGCAGACACCGAGAGCGGTTACCCCGAGCGCGAGGCCGGCTACTTCGCGCACCCCTACAGCCGCATGGTGGGTATCGCCGATAGATACGACCGACTCACGGGAACGCGCCCCGACGGCTACGGGCTGACCCCCGACCAGGCGATCCAACAGCTGCTCAAGGACACGCCGGATCTGCTCGATGAGACGCTGACGAAGATGTTCATCAAGGCGCTTGGCGTGTTTCCGATCGGCTGTCTCGTTAGGCTGACCGATCATTCGGTCGGAGTCGTGTGCGCGCCCGGGCCGGAGCCGATGCATCCTCGCGTGAGACTGATCTACGACGCGGGCGGCATGGAACTCGACCCGCCGCTGGAGATGGACACGTCCGGCTCAGAGGTCACCATCGTTGAGATCGTCGCGCCGGAGAACCTGGCCTTGACCGTTTCCGATCACCTGTGACCGCGGGTCGATGCCCGCGATCTACATACCGGCGTGCGGATTGATCTTGTGCAGAACGAGAGCGATGAGCGCGAGTCTACGACCGCGCTCCTGGCAACTCTCGACGAACTTGGCCACCGTCTCGCGCATCTCGGCGGAGGGGCGATAACGGATCAGGCCACCGGCCAGCGCAAGGATCTTGCCTTCGACGAGCGCGTCGACCTCAGGCTCCAACTCCTCGATCCTACGACCGAGCCGGGACGCCAGTCCCTCGATGTCGAGAACGGCATCGGGATTGCGATGGAAGAACACCAGGATATCCCAGGTCAGAAGTGACCTGACATGACGGTCTACAAATGCCATCACCGAAGGTCCGAGGACCCCCTCGAGATCGTACACCCGTCGCCCTTCCCGTCCTGGACTCTCGCCCGATAGCGCCGCGAATACCGTGCGCTGCGCGACGAGTGCCCCCCTCGGCGAGCGAACCATGCTCCTGTCTGTGCACAGGTATCCATAGCAAAGTTTAGCGCATCACCTGATGGTTTCCATCCCGTCGGAGTAAACGGGCAATATCGCCTCCCCAAAGGTCCGTGCAGGTGACGAATGGCGCGACGTGCGGTCATTCATCAATACTACATACTTTCCCAAACATCAGCTCGCGTACCCGGCGAACGATTCGAATGCGACCGCTTCGCCCGGCAGGCCCAGCTCGTCCACAACCACCCGCATCGCCCCGACCATAGGCGGTGGCCCTGACACGATCCAGTAGTAGTCCTCGGGATCACTGAGGTACCGCCGCACAAGTCCCGCGTCGATCCGGCCCACCTCGGACTCCCATGCGAGTGTCGGCTGTTCGATGACTTCCACCAGCGTGAACCGCTCTCGCATGTCGCGAAGCGCTCTGAACTCCCCCCCGTACGGAACGCAATCGTCGCTTCGGTTGCCGTTGAAGAGCGCGATGCCTGTTGCGGCACCGCTCATCACAAGGTGACGGATGATGCTGCGCGCGGGCGTGATGCCGACACCGCCGGTGAGGAACCCGACGTTGCGCGCGGACGCTGGCAGGACCAGCCTCCCACGGGGGCCCGTGAGCGTCACCTCCGTTCCGGGAGCGAGTGCCAGGAGAGCGTCTTTGAACGCCGACCCGGTGAGTCTGGTCGTAAGCTCGATGTCCGCATCTTCCGGGGCGCTCGCGTGGGAGAAGTGCTTGGACTGCTCACCGTCCCGCGTGTTCAGGCTGAGCGTAAAGAACTGTCCGGCGGTAAACATGTAGCCCTCCGGTTTGGCGAACCGGAACGTCGCTATCCCCTCGGCGCATGGAACCTGGCCGAGATAGCGCACCCGCACCCCTGCGGCGGTCACATCCACCTCTGTCCTCCCGACGTCGAATACCTCCGGTCCTTGGACCGTTTGTACCCTACACGACGCCGGGACCACGACCCGGGTAGATACTTTGCAGCGAGCCACACGAAGGGACGTCAGATGAGCACGCGTGCCGCCTTGGTCGCACTGGCGCTTGGAGTATCGCTACTCGCAACGGCATGCGGTGGTCCCGACGTCTCGATCGCTCCGGGACGAGCGGGCGATAGTGGTGCCATCAGACTTGACGGCGTCGAGGTGCGACAGTACAAGGGCGAGCGACTGGACTCGGTCAACGACTTCCGGGAGAACTCGATCAAGGGCGTGCAACGCATCGAGGCGGACGCCTACAAGCTCACCGTCGATGGTCTCGTGAAGTCACCAAAGACGTACGCGTATTCCCAGGTGACGAGCGGGTTCCCCGCGTACGAGAAGGTCGTTCAGCTCGACTGTGTCGAGGGCTGGAGCGCCAAGGTCCTGTGGCGCGGAGTGCTGCTCTCGGACATCCTTGATGCCTCGGGTGTTGACCCGAGCGCCAACACGGTCGTGTTCCGGGCGGCTGACGGCTACAGCTCGTCGCTTCCCCTCGCGTACCTGAGAGACAACGACATCTTGCTCGCCTATCGCATGAACGGCGTCACGCTTCCGGAAGAGCGTGGCTTTCCGTTCCAGGTAGTGGCCGAGGATCGGTGGGGCTACAAGTGGGTCAAATGGGTGACTGGGATCGAGGTCACCGACGACCCCGCGTTCAGGGGCTACTGGGAGAGTAGGGGCTACTCGAACTCGGGCAAACGCGATAAGAACTACTACGGCGACTGAACCGTTTGCAGCCGGAAGCGGCAACTCGTGCTAGCCCCTGGTCCAAGCCACTTCCCAACGGCCCGCGCGCTGCATATACTGGCGCGCACGGTGCATGTGACTGCGGGCACCGTATCGGGGGAGTCCGATGTTCTCTCGCTCCATCATATGCACTGACCTGTCTCCGTCATCAGACAGCATCGTGGCCTGCGCCGGCGCACTCGGGGTGCTCGGCGTGCGCGAGGCCGTGCTCACGCACGTCATCGACGTCGGCGAACTGACGCCGTCTTCTTCACGCCGCGACGTTGACGCGTTGTTCGGGCGCCAGGCGGCCGACCTCGAAGCAGCGGGTATCCGCGTGCGTGTCGACACCTCGGTCGGCTATCCCTCGTACGCTATCGAAGAGGTCGCGCAGCGCCACAACGCCGAGCTGATCGTGATCGGGTCGCATCGCAAGGGCATCTTCGCTACCACGTTCTCGGGGAGCGTCTCCTCCGACGTGGTCCGCATCAGCACCCGCCCGGTCCTGCTCGCGGTGCTCGTGGCGCTCGGCTCGGCGGAGCAGAGTCAGGCCGTCTGCCAGCGCCTTCTGCAGCGAGTACTCGTTCCGACGGACCTGTCGCAGCGCTCGTCGATCGTCAGCGAGTACCTGCTCGCCATGGCCCGGAAGGGCCTTGCTGCGGTCGACCTGCTTCACGTGGTGGACAACAGCTACGAGAACGGGGCGGAGCACCGACGCCGCGACGCGACGGAGAGACTCCTGGAGTTCGCAAACGCGCTTACCGACGCCGGCGTGCGCGTTAACACCGATGTGGTCATCGGGTCACCTGACCGGGAGGCGGCGCTGCGGGCGGCCCGAGGCGAGCACACCCTGATCGTGATGGCGCCGCACTGCTCTACGACCGGCGAATACCCTCTCGGCAGCGTAACGAACGCCGTGGTGCGGTCCACCATGGCCCCCGTGCTGCTGATCCCGCCCAACTGCAGGCACGAAGAGATCTAGGGCCCGGGCAGTACGAAGAGCATCACCGCGAGGAAATGGCACACGCTGCCCGCAAGAACGAACAGGTGCCACACCATGTGCATGTACGGGATCTTCTTCAGCACGTAGAAGATGGTCCCCAGGGTGTAGGCGAGACCTCCGGCGACCAGTAGCCACATGCCGCCCGCAGGTAGGTTCTCAAGCAGTGGTCGTAGCGCAGCCACCACCAGCCAGCCCATCGCCAGGTACAACGGCACCGACATCCATTTTGGCCGGTCCACCGCGAACGATTCGAGCAGTACGCCGGCGATCGCCAGCGTCCAGACGGTCCCGAAAAGCCACCAGCCTCCACTGTCACGCAGGGTCACGAGCGTGAACGGCGTGTACGTGCCGGCTATGAGCAGGTAGATGCTTGCGTGATCGATGACCTTGAGAGCATGCCGGGCACGGTCGTTGAGAATGCTGTGGTACAGCGTTGAAGCCAGGTACAGGACTACGAGCGTGACGCCGTACACGATGGCGCTAGCCAGATGCCAGCCATTGCCCCAGATCGCCGCGAACACGACGAGCAGGGTAAGCGCCGCTACGCTGAGGCCGACGCCGAGTCCGTGGGTGATCGCGTTGGCGATCTCCTCGCCAAGGGTGTACGAGCGCGAGTGGGACTTGGGCTTCGGCACCTTCGCCGCAGCCGTGTCATTCGTTGACATCTATCGTCTCCACACTGTTGATGATCATGTGGCACGCGCCACATGAACCCGGAAGATGACCCGCGGGTGCCGCCTGTCCAGGAGCGATCGGCGGGATGAACACCCTGACGCTCACTGTACCCCATTGCGCGGTCGACAGAGCCGTGTCGGCCCACACGCACGTGGCCGTTGTACGCTGTGCCCATCCACCACGAACGGAGAGAGACCGCATGTGCGAGTTCTGCACGCAGCACGGCGACGGCAAGCGCTGGTAGCTTGAGGCCTCAAGCTATGCCGCCGACCTCGAGAGCGACCTCGAACGTCGCGGGTACATGGTGGACTTCGTCCGCGGGTTCGACCACCGCATGGTCCGGACCGTGCGTCTCATGGACCTGCTCAATGCCACACCGAAGCCGGTCGGTGACATCATCCGGGGTGTTGCGCATCGTCGCATGAAACGGGACCACTTCGGTCAGCCCATCCCACTGGAGGACTGCGGGCGCGTACTCGGCATCGCCACGAGCGTGGCCCAGCTGCCGTGCGTCTGCCGCCACTTCTCGGGCACTCCCGAGGAGGGATACTGCCTCGCGATCACCGTCAATCCCGCCGACGGCGCACTTGAGGAGGCGTTTGCGGATTACGCCGACGGTCTGGACACCTCCACGTTCCAGAAGCTGACCAAGGCCGAGGCTCTGGCGGTGCTCCGCCGGTGTGAGGCCGAGGGCTTGATGCTTTCGGTGTGGACGTTCAAGTCGCCCTTCATCGCTGCCATATGTAACTGCAACCTGGGATCCGGATGCATGGCGATGCGCACCACGCTCGACTACAGGATCAAGGTCATGTGGAAGGGCGAGTATGTGGCCGCGACCGACGTCGAGCTGTGTACGGCCTGCCGTCTGTGCGTGGAACGATGCCCGTTCGGCGCAACCTCGATAGACGCATCCAGCCGAAGGGCCGTTGTCGACGCACACCGCTGCTATGGATGCGGAACCTGCCGCGCCGCCTGCGGCTCAGGCGCGCTCACCATCTCCGAGAGGGCCCTTACGTCGACAGTCGCGAACGACTGGTAGGAGCCGCTCCCGCCGCGAAGACTGGCGAGTCGCCCGCGTCAGTCGACCTCGAACCGGGCAACATCCGGCGAGGCGAGTGGCGTCCAAACACCATGCGCCCCCTCCGACAGCGCGCCCAGCTCGGCGTGCAACATCGCGATGCCAACGTCAAGCCGCTTGGAGACTCTGACGCGTTCGGCTCCGTGGTAGGCAACGATAAGCGCATCGTCGGCCATGCGGAAACGCCAGGGCTGGGCGTGCATTGCCGACGGCGCCGGCCGCACCGTCTCGATCGCGCGCTGCGCCCATGGGGGCCAGCTGTGGTACCCCGGCGCGATATCCTCCAGCGACAGGCGCTTCTTCTCGCGACCCGCGCCAAACAGCACCCGTTCCTTGCCGGACACCGAAACGAGCGCATGACCCACCGGGCTGACAGCGAACACCCGCTCGCCTGGCGCGAGCGTCGCAAGACGCTCGGCCACCCCGCCCGAGAACAGACCACCGATCCAGCAGGTAGCAAGCCCGAGCAGGGTCGCATCGAGCACCAGCGCCTCTCCCATGTAGCCCACGTGTTCGGCCGCATATGGCGATGCGGTGTCGCCCACGAACAGCATCGCCGACGGTGCGCCGGACACCCCGCCGTATGATCCCAGGATGCCCGCGAACAGCGATTGCGGCGCCACGTCCACGAAGACGGCACGCGAATCGGGGAAGGGCCGGAACTCCCGCGTCATCGATAGGAGCCCGGCGCCGAGGTCCGCCGAGAATGCTCGCCCGTCGAAGCTCCGCCGGGAACGGCGCACGGGCACCGCGTCGAGCCACTCGAGTCTGAGGTGACCGTCGCCCGTCACCGGCGTCGGCCGAAGGCGATGTAGGCACCGAATGCGATGACGACGAGCGATGCGCGTCCCGCCTCACGATCGTCCATGTCACCTCCCATTCCTGCGCTCACCCGCTGCGCTATGAGCCCTCCTCGCACCGCGCGGGAAATATGAATGTGAACGTGGAGCCCTCGCCCGGCACACTCTCGACCTCGATAGTGCCGCCAAGCACCTCGGCGATCCTGCGGCTTACCGCGAGGCCAAGACCGGTGCCTTCGTGGGTCCCGGCACGCCTGCGCGTGACCTGGCGGAACTCCTCGAAGACGTGTGGGAGCTCGTCGGCGTCGATGCCGACCCCCGTGTCCTTGACCCGGACCATCACCCTGTCGTTCGCGACCACATCGGCCTCGATGCAGACCGAACCCTCGACTGTGTACTTGAGCGCGTTGGAGAGCAACTGCAACAGCACCTGCTCCACCTTGTTACGGTCGGTGAACACGTTGATGGCGGTCCGCTGCGGCCGCACGTCGAGCTCGATACCGCGCTCCTCGGCCAGCTGACGGCCACCGACGACGACCGATTCGATCAGGCCGCACACGTCGAACTGCTCGGAGTTGCATCGTTCGACGCCGATGTCCAGCCTCGACAACTCAAGGATGTCGCCGGTCAGCTCCAGCAGCTGACGTCCCGCATCACCGATCATCGCTATCTGTCGGCGCTGCTCCTCGTTGAGGTCACCCGCCATGCCCTGCGAAAGTGCGTCCGAGAAACCGATGACGGTCTGAAGCGGCGTGCGCAGCTCGGTGCCCATGTTCTCGTAGAAGGCTTCGCTCGCCCTGCTCGTGCGCTGCAGCTCGGCATGGCTGCGCATAAGGTCTGCGGTCCGCCGCTGCACCAGGATCTCGAGTTCTTGCTTGTAGCGCTGGAGCTCGAACTCTGTCCGCCTGCGCTCGGTCACGTCGTGAACGATGCCGTACACAAGATCGCGCCCCTGGACTGTGATGGGGCCCGCGTGCATCTCGACATCGCGGACCAAGCCGTTAGCGAGACGGTGCTTGAACTGGAAGTAGTCGCGCAAGCGCACGACCGCGCGGTTGATCTCGTCTCGTGCGTCTTCCGGCGCACCGACGTCAAGCTGCAGCACGCTCATGGTGGTCATGTCGTCGTGACTGTATCCGTAGAAATCGCACGCAGCCTCATTGGCATCGACGATCTGGGACGACACCGGGTCCAGCAGCAGCATCGGCATGTGGCTGTGCTCGAACAGAGCCGAGTAGCGCTCCTCGCTCTCGCGCAGGGCCCGCTCCGCCCTGATGTGCAGCAGAAGCGGGCTGATCCTTGACGCGAATAACCGGGTGACCCCGCGCGCGAACGACGCGTCGCCCATGTCATGGCGTGCATACACCCCGAGTGTGCCCACGCGACCGCCGGCCGCGTCGTACAGGAGGCACCCGACGAACACCTTGAATCCCTGTTCTTCGGCCCAGGAGTCCTCGGGGTTGGACTGTGCGATGTCACCCGCGTACCAGACCGTTCGCCGCCCCGGTGACGAGGCTGCGGGGGTTCCTACCAGCTGCCACTCGAACCCCTCGAGGACTTCTCCGTCCAGAACGGCGGCGATCGTGCGGCCCCGCGACGGTCGGTCCGGCTCCACCTCGGCCAGAACGCCCGCATCAGCGCCGATGACATCCACGAGCGTCGCAAGGAGCCGCGCGAATGATGCGTCGTCGTCGGCCGAAGCGGGGTCGAGCGGGTGGAGATGCTCCTGAGCGAGTGCCCGGTCGTCGGGGTGGTCGTAGGCGTAGAGTGTGGCTCCACCCAGCGCGCCGCCGGCCGACATGATCGGCACCGCGATGAACGACACCTCCGTGACTCCGCCGCGGGCCAAACGCACCTTCGTCGTGATCGCGAGAAACGGTCGTGCATCGTCAAGTTTGCTCACGACCAGTTCCCACACGTCCAGGCCGTCGAACGTAAGCAGCCTGCGGTCCGGGCTGTCCGCGGATTCCGCCAGGAGCGGCTCGGCCTGACGGTTGGACATCGTGATCCGGCCGTTGAGGTCGTACTGGATCACGGGCACCGAGATCGTCTCGGTCAGGGCGCTCAGGAACGCGAGCGGTCCGCGAGCGTCACCACTGTCGTGCCCGGAGCGGTCCTCGTCAGAAGAGCCGTTCACACGTTCTCCTCGGTGTGCCTGGATGGGTATCCTTGATGATGACGTGACCGTAGGCTTCATGCAATCCGGAGGGACACCCCCTTGGAACCTCAAGTGCGAGCGCACGTGTGGGTATCAGGCGTCGTGCAGGGCGTCTTCTTCAGGAGAGCCACCGCACGTACCGCCGCCGCGAACGGCGTTGGCGGGTGGGTTCGCAACCTGCCGGACGGGCGCGTCGAGGCGGTCTTTGAGGGCGACCCGCTCGCGGTCGAGCAAACGCTCGCCTGGATCCGGGTGGGTCCCCCACGGGCGATCGTCGAACACGTTGAGGTCATCCGGGAGGATCCGCTGGGCGAGAAGGAATTCCGGCTCAACGGGTAGCCGGACGGCGACCCCTGGTTGTGACCAGGCCTACGCCGACCAGCGCGAGCGCGCCTCCGGCGATCGTCATGAGCGCCGGAACCTCGTGTATCCAGAACCACGCGATGATCGTGGCGTTGACCGGCTGTACGTACAAGAAGCTCGATGCCACCGATGCCGGCAGCTTGGAGAGCGCGTGTGAGTACAAGACGTACGCGATGGCACCCGGGAACACCCCAAGATACAGTCCCGAGTAGACCGAGCCCGGGGGTGCGACCGGCAGCTGCTGAACCAGCCCTGGAAGGAACACGAGCATCGGCAGGGTCCCGAGCCAGATCGAGTACGCCGTGAACTCGAGCGCGCTATAGCGATCGAGCAGCGGTTTTGAGATGACGAAGTACACCGCGGTCGACATCGCCGCGACAAGTACGAGCAACGCCGCTGGCTCAAAGGAGAGGTGTCCTCCGCCCTCCCCGAGCGTGATGGCCGCAACACCGGAGAAGGCGATGGCGATACCCAGCCACCCCCAACCGGTCAAGCGCTCGCCAAGACTCAGGTGCGCGAGTATCGCCGTGAAGACGGGACCCGAAGCGATGATCAGGCTTGCGG
>JBASNZ010000027.1:0-13187 GCA_049657775.1 Coriobacteriia bacterium
ACGCAAGCCCGCGCCTAAAGCAGCCACGGGCGAGCCGGCCGCACCCGCATCGGCGACCCGACCGGGCGTCGCCGCGTTGACGCCCACAAGCGAGAGTGCGTCTCCGCCCGCGGCCGCCGGGCAGTTCGACCTGGCGTCAGTTCGCCGGGCATGGCCCGCGGTCGTTGCCGAGTTCAAGAAGCTCAAGCCGTCCCGGTCGCACCTCTTCGACTCCACAGAACTCGAGATCTCCGGCGACACGCTCGTGGTCGAGTTCCCAAAGAACCAGGCGTTCGCGATCGACCTTGCGAGTAATCCCGATACCCACCAGATCCTGCGACGCAGCATAGGCGCGGTCCTGGGGATGCAACCGCCGGTCCAGTTCCGGTTGGGTCGCCAGGGTTCATCGGAGCCGGTCGCCGCGCCGGTCGCCGCCGAAGCGCCGGACCCGGTTGACGTGCCGCCAGCCACAGCAGAACTCGACGAGTCACCGGCGACGGCCCATCCGGTCGACACGCATGTGGTACCCGGACGCGCCGATGCTGCCCAGACACCCACAGACGACCTGGAGTCGCGGCTCATCAACGAGCTCGGCGCATTCGTGGTCGACGAACGCACGAACGAATCAGACAGCTGACGCAACCGAAAGGAATCCCCATGAAGCCACAGCCGAACATGGCCAGCATCATGAAGCAGGCACAGCGCATGCAAGCCGAGATGGCGCGCGTACAAGACGAACTCAAGGACGAGCGCGTCGAAGTCTCCGTGGGTGGGGGTGCAGTGAAGGTTGTCATGACCGGAGAACTCGTCGTCGACTCGGTCATCATCGATCCCGCGGCAGCCGACCCCGACGACGTTGCGATGCTGCAGGACCTTATCACCGCTGCCGTGAACGAGGCCGTTCGCCAGGCGCAGGACGTGGCGGGACGCAAGATGTCTGCCGTGACCGGTGGTATGGGCATCCCGGGCCTCATGTAGCCATGGCGATGTACGCGCCACCCATCGCACGCCTTCTCGAAGAACTCGAGCGCTTGCCCGGAATCGGGCCCAAGTCCGCCCAGCGGCTTGCGTACTACATACTGCGTTCGGACGCCGATGTCGCCGACCGGCTTGCCGCGGCGCTCGTGGAGGTCAAGCGCTCCATTCACTTCTGCGCGAAGTGCTTCAACTTCGCCGAAGGCGAGCTCTGCGACATCTGCGGCAGCGGCAAGCGTGACGCCACCGTCGTGTGCGTGGTTGAGGAGCCTCGCGACGTGGTCGCCATCGAGCGGACCGGTGAGTTCCGTGGGCTGTATCACGTGCTCCAGGGCGCGATCTCGCCGATCGACGGTATCGGTCCCGAGCAGCTTCGCGTGCGGGAACTCATCGCTCGGATCGGCGAGGGGGGCATCGAGGAGCTCATCGTTGCCACCAATCCCAACGTCGAAGGCGAGACCACCGCGCTCTACCTGGCGCGTCTGGTCAAGCCGCTCGGCGTTAAGGTCACCCGGATCGCGTCGGGGCTTCCGGTAGGAGGTGACCTGGAGTACGCCGATGAGGTCACGCTTGGTCGAGCGCTCGAAGCACGCCGCGAGATGTAGCAACTGGAAACGCCTTCCTACCGTTCACCGATGAATCTCACCGCCGACCGCCGGATACCATCCGCACACCGGTGGTGCGCCCGTATCCTAGTTAGACCTTCGGTCCCCCAGCACCTGTGACCCCGCATACGCGGACCGGAGTCGGCACAGTTCCCGAGGAAGGGGATACCATGCAGCAGCTGACGGAGATCCGTTGGCATGCGCGTGCGGGCCAGGGGGCGGTCACGGCGGCAAAGCTTGTGGCCGAGACAGCGCTCGAGCTCGACCAGTACATGCAGGCGATGCCTGAGTACGGTCCCGAGCGAATGGGCGCGCCCATCAAGGCCTTCACGCGTATTTCCAACGAGCCCATCGAGATCCACTGCAATATCGAGAACCCTGACGTCGTCGTCGTACTCGACGAGAGCCTGCTCTCGATCCTGGACGTGACCGAGGGCATGGCCGAGGGTAGCGCGGTCATCGTCAACACCTGCAAGACACCGGCGGACCTGCGCACCGAGCTCAAGCTCAACGGCCGCGCCGACGTCAAGGTCTGCTCGGTGGACGCCTCGGGCATCTCGCTCGAGACGCTCAAGCGCGACATCCCGAACACACCGATGGTGGGCGCGCTCGCCAAGGTCACCGGGCTGTTCGAGCTCACGCCGATCATCGAGCACCTCACCAAGACGTTCAGCAAGAAGTTCACGCAAGAGGTCATCGACGCCAACATCGCGTCGGTGTCGCGCGCATACGAGGAGGTGTCCGTCGGATGAAGTGGGACATCTCACGCATCAACGAGTGGAAGTCCGATGAGTTCCCGCGTGGCGCGGTCATCCCGGAGTCGGGCAACTCGAGCGAGTACGTCACCGGCGGCTGGAGAAGCGAGCGCCCGGAGCGAGATGACGACACGTGCACACAGTGTTTGCTGTGCTGGATCGTCTGTCCCGACTCGGCCATCAACGCCGAGAACGAGAAGATCACCACGTTCAACCTCGCGCACTGCAAGGGTTGCGGCGTGTGTGCAAACGAGTGTCCCGTCGAGGCCATCACCATGGTGCCTGAGGGCTGCGACCTGCCGGAGGTGAAGTAGATGGCAACGCACAAGACCATCGCCGCCACCGGTAACACCGTCGTGGCCGAAGCCATGCGGCAGTGCGCTCCCGACGTTATGGCGGCGTACCCGATCACTCCCCAGACCACCATCGTCGAGGAGTTTGCGGCGTTCGTGGCCAAGGGCCGCGTTCACACCGAGTACGTCACCGTCGAGTCCGAGCACTCCGCGATGAGCGCGTGTATCGGCGCATCGGCCGCCGGCGCTCGCGTCATGACCGCGACCTCGTCCCAGGGCCTTGCGCTCATGTGGGAGGAGTTGCACATCGCTTCCGGCATGCGCCTGCCGATCGTCATGGCAAACGCCAACCGGGCGCTCTCCGCACCGATCAACATCCACTGCGATCACAGCGACATCATGGGCGCCCGCGACACCGGCTGGGTCACGCTGTTCGCCGAGACCGCGCAGGAAGCGTACGACAACACCATCATGTCGGTGCGCATCGCCGAGCACCCCGACGTGCTCCTTCCGGTAATGACCACGCTCGACGGCTTCATCACCACGCACTCCATCGATCGCGTGTCCGTCATGGACGACGAGTCGGTCGCCGCGTTCGTGGGCGAGTACAAGCCCGAGAACGCACTTCTCGACCTTGAGAACCCCGTGACGCACGGCTCGTTCGCAGGTCTTGGCGGGCCGTTCTTCGAGTTCAAGAAGTCCCAGCGTGAGGCTATCGAGCGCTCGCGTGCGGTCGTCAACCAGGTCGGCGAGGAGTTCTCCAAGCTCTCCGGTCGCCCCTTTGGCATGATCGAGACCTGGGGTATGGATGATGCCGATGTCGCGATCATCGTCATCGGCTCGACTGCCGGCAACGTCCGGCACGTCGCGCGCCAGGCTCGCGAGAACGGCGTCAAGGTCGGTATCGTCAAGATCCGCTGCTGGCGACCGTTCCCGTTCGGCGAGATCGCCGAAGCGCTCGCCGGAGTGAAGGCCGTCGCGGTTCTCGACCGCGCCGAGTCCTTCGGTGCCGAGGGTGGCCCGCTCTTCTTGGAGGTTCGCAGCGCGCTGTACGACTCGACCGACCGCCCGGCCGTCGTTGACTACATCTACGGCCTCGGTGGCAGCGACGTTCGCCTTGAGCTCATCGAGAGCGTGATCAAGGATATGTCCGACATAGCCTCGGGTGCGGAAGCTCCCGCTGGCCTCGTGTACCTCGGTACCCGTTAGGAGGTGACGCAGATGGCAACGCTCAAGGAACTCACCCATCGCGAAGACCGCCTCGAAGGCGGCCATCGCCTGTGCGCCGGCTGCGGCGCCTCGATCGCCGTGCGCCAGGTACTTCTTGGAGCAGGCGAAGACCCGGTCGTCGTCGGTTGCGCGACTGGATGCCTCGAGGTGTCCACCACGATCTACCCGTACTCGTCGTGGAAGACCCCGTTCATCCACAACGCGTTCGAGAACTCGGCCGCGACCGTCTCCGGCGTCGAGGCCGCCTTCAAGGGGCTCAAGGCCGCAGGCAAGATCGACCCCGACAAGAAGATCAAGTTCGTGGCGTTCGGCGGTGACGGCGGTACGTACGACATCGGTCTGCAGTCGCTCTCGGGTGCGATGGAGCGCGGTCACGACATGGTGTACGTCTGCTACGACAACGGTGCGTACATGAACACCGGCATCCAGCGCTCCTCGGCCACACCCAAGGGCGCATGGGCGACCACCGCGCAGATCGGCTCCGCCCAGCAAGGTAAGCAGCAGCGCCGGAAGGACCTCACGCAGATCATGGCCGCACACGGCATTCCCTACGTCGCGCAGGCGTCCATCAGCCACTGGAAGGACCTCACCACCAAGGCCGAGAAGGCGTTCGCGACCGAGGGCCCCGCGTTCCTCAACGTGTTCGCACCCTGCCCCCGTGGCTGGCGTATCCCCTACAACAAGACCGTCGAGATCTCCAAGCTTGCGGTGCAGACCGGCTACTGGCCGCTCTACGAGGTAGAAGATGGTGTCTGGCGCCAGACGGTCAAGGTCGTCAACAAGAAGCCCGTCGAGGAGTTCCTCAAGCCACAAGGTCGCTTCAGGCACCTCTTCAAGCCCGAGAACGCTGAACTTCTGGCCGAGATCCAGGGCGATGTGGATAAGGTCTGGGACAGCTTGCAGGCTCGTTTCAGCGTCGGCTGAGGCCAAGAACCGTTCATGCGCTTTCCAGGGGGTCCCGCCTGTCCGGGGCCCCCTGAGTGTTAGAATGGCGGCGACCGCACACGCGAGAGGACGGCTATGAGGCCCGGACGAATCCGCCTGATCGGCGCGCTCGCGCTGGCCGTCGTGCTGACGACCGTGGGCTGCTCCAGTTCCGACCGGCCTGGCACGACCGATAGCGCCGCAGACACCGAACGTATCCGGGTATCCGGATCGGGCACGTGTCTGCCGCTTCTTGAGATTCTCACGACCGAATACGGCGACGCTGCGGACTTCGTCTATCTGCCGGGCCTGCATTCGGGCGGTGGCATCAAGGGCGTCGCGAACGGGGACCTTGAGATCGGCGCGGTATCGCGCGAGCTTACAGCCGAGGAGAGCGCGCTCGGGCTCGACTACACGCTCATATCCAATGACGGGCTCGTCCTCGCTGTCCACCCGTCGGTCACGATCAACGGGCTCAGCACGCAACAGGTCAAGGACATCTACTCGGGCAAGTACTCAAACTGGACCGAGCTAGGCGGGCCCGACCTTCCCATCACCATCCTCGATCGTAACGAGGACGAGTCTGCCAAGATCATCCTCAGGCAGTACGTGTTGGGCCCCGACCTCAAGATCACACCCAAGGCCGTCAACCTCTACTACGAGCCGGACATGATCGAGGGTCTCCAGTCTACTGTCGGCGCGGTGGGGTACTTCTCACTGGGCTATGGCCTGTCGCAAGACGTGCCGGTCCGCTATCTCAAGTTGGATGGGGTAGAGGCTACCGTGGCCAACATCCACAACGGCACGTACAAGATGATCCGTCCACTCGGGGTCGTCACACGAACGGGGTCCTCGGGCCAGGTCAAGTCGTTCCTCGATTGGGTTACCAGCGACGCTGCGGTCGGGCTCATCGAGAGCCAAGGTTACGCGGCGGCGCGATAGGCGACGTGTAATGACCTCCAATCCGTTCGGCCGCCATCTTCACAACCAGATCGTCTACCCGCTACTTGCGGCGCTGGTGGCGGTCGGCGTCGTGGCGGTGGTGGTCGCGGTAACACTCATCGGTCAGGTCATCGAGAGGTGGATCGACCAGAACGCGCGGGCGACGCTCGTCAACGTGTCCTCGCGACTGGACGAGGCAAGCAGCGACATGGAGCGCAGCATCAAGATGGTCGCCGAAGACCGGCGCTTCGAAGAGGCCGTTCAGACCGGCGACGTGCAGACCATCTCAGGCATGCTCGTCCTCATGAACCAGTCGCTCGCGGCCGACAACGTTCTGGTTCTGGATGATTCGGGAGCGGTCATCGCCTCGACGGGGCGGCTACAGCTTGCGCCCGGTGATTTCCCACTCGGGGAGGGCGACCGGGACTGGGTCACCATCTCGATGAGCCACCCGATCCTTCTCGGTGTCGCAGAGGACTACACACTCACGGCGCTGCACCCCGTGAAGGGACCCGGCGACGGTAAGTACACGCTGCTGGTGTCCACGGTCGTCGATGACGCCTTCGTGGCGAGCATCTCTGAGGGTGCCGAGGCGGGGGTGTGCCTTCTAGATGCGAACAAGCGGCCGATCGCCGTATCGGTTCCCGACATCCGCGGGGCGGCGGACCTGCGGGCCGCGCTCCGGAAGTCCGATCCGGTCGTGCTCTCGGCCATCACTGGACTGCCCTCTGATGGTACCCGGCCACTTCGGGTTCTCGGTACGCAGTACCGCATCAAGGCGACCGAGATCAGCTTTGAGAATGATCCGACGGGCAGTAAAGCGTATCTTGCCGTGGCCATGCCCACCACCGTTTCCGAGGACGCGAGAGCCACAACCACGAACCTCATCTCGATGTGGTCGGTCGTCGCTGTCCTGTTCCTGGTCATGCTCAACTGGTACATGGCGCGGCGGGTCAGCCAGCCGCTGGCCAGCCTGTCGGCCAGCGTCGGCCGTGTCGCGGATGGGGACTTTTCGGCAAAGGTGTCGTTCAGCGGCGACAACGAGATAACCGAGCTGGCGGACAACTTCAACCTCATGACCGACTCGCTCCGTGAGCGAACCGAGAGTCTCACCAAGAAGGTGCTCGAACTCGCCACGCTCTACGAGATGAGCCGGGCGCTCGGTGCCACGCTCGACCTCGACCTGCTGCTGGACTCCGTGCTCGACTCGGCAATGCGGATCTTCAACGTCGAACTCGGCTACGTGACCCTGCTCGACCGGGAGTCCGGCGCGATCGAGGTGCGGGCATGGCGAGGAGCCGAGCAGGCGCGCCCGGACGAGGCGGCTGTGCGAAGCTCCATGTCCGAATGGGTCATTCGCGAGAGCCGGCCGCTCATCTTCAACCCGCCCCGGGACAGCCAGGAGGCGTCGACTCGCGTCGACTCGGTCAGTGGCGCTCTGGCTGCCCTGTGTGTGCCACTCATCTCGGGCGAGGGCACGATCGGGGCGATCACCGTCGGCAGCCGCGACGCGAGCCAGCGCTTCACGAGCGACGACGTCAGGCTGCTTGCGACGATCGCGAACCACGTGACCATCGCAATCGGCAACATCGACCTGTTCTCAAGCCTGCAGGACGCCTACCTGGCCACCGTTCGTGCGCTTGCCGCCGCCGTCGATGCTAAGGACCCGTACACCCGGGGCCACTCGGACAGGGTGGCGCAGTTCGCGCTCGTGATCGGCGAGAGCATGAACCTGTCGCTCGAGCAGCGCACCGCGCTCGAGATGGCCGCGTACCTGCATGACATCGGGAAGATCGGCATTCCCGAGGAGATCCTCCTCAAGCCGGGAAAGCTGTCGGATGAAGAGATGGGGCAGATGCGGCATCACCCGCTCATCGGCGCCAACATCCTCAAGCCGATCGCGTTCCCGTGGCCGATCGCGCCGGTCGTGAGGCACCATCACGAGCACTACGATGGCCGGGGCTACCCGGCAGGCCTCAAGGGCGAAGAGATCCCGATGCTCGCGCGCGTGCTCACGGTTGCGGACGCCTACGAGGCGATGATCGCGGACCGTCCGTATCGCCGTGGCCGCTCCGAGCAGGACGCGGTTCTCGAACTTAGGCGCTGCTCGGGCTCGCACTTCGACCCCAGGGTCGTCGACGCGTTCATCCACGTCCTTGAGGAGAAGCCCGACATCCTGATCCAGGGCGACGACTCCCGCATCCGAGACCTCGAACCGGAAGAGATGCGCGCGGTGTTCGTAGCACTCTGCGACGGGATGTTCGGCAACTTCCGCAAGCTTGGCGGCCCCAGGCTCGCGGCCAACCTTGAGCAGGAGATCAACGCTCGATTCGCCGTGGAGGGACTGCCGTACTCGCTCAACGCGGGGCATCTCGTCGCAGACGACGATGGCGAGTTCACGACCGAGGTGCGGATCGAGCGCATGCGCCGTGCCATGGGGGCGATCAGCACCTTTATCGAGCGGACGTCCGGAGCGAGCCTGGTGTCACACTTCTACGCCGAGGCGCTCGAGGCGCTGCCCGAGCGGATGCGCCAGAGCGCCGAGTCTCTCGGCCTCCACGTGTCAGACAACTGACGGCGGTCTCCACGCGCTCCTGATTGCTGTACACTATCTCCCAATCTTCACGACCCGCCCGCAGGGGGAGGGTTCCCCGCGCGCCGGGAGGTCGCATGGCGCTCATCGTTCAGAAGTACGGAGGAACGTCGGTCGGGACGACCGAGCGAATCCGCGCGGTCGCGCGCAGGCTGATCGCCCGCAAGGCCGCCGGCGACGACGTGGTCGCTGTGGTATCCGCCATGGGTCAGATGACCGATGAGCTCGTGGAGCTTGCCGCCGAGATCTGCACCGATCCGCCAGATCGCGAGATGGACATGCTTCTCTCCACGGGCGAGCAGGTGTCGATCGCGCTCCTTGCGATGGCCATCCACGCCGATGGCTACGACGCCGTCTCCTTCACGGGCCCCCAGGTGGGCATTGTGACCGATCCGGTGCATGGCAAAGCCAAGATCCAGGCGGTCCGCGCAGACCGGGTGCGCGATGCGCTTGCTGACGGGAAGATCGTCATCGTCGCGGGCTTTCAGGGCGTGACCGAGGACGGTCAGATAACCACTCTCGGCCGGGGTGGCTCGGACACCACCGCCGTCGCCGTGGCGGCCGGCATCGACGCCGACGTGTGCGAGATCTACACGGATGTCGATGGCGTGTTCTCGGCGGATCCCCGCATCGCCCCCGCGGCGCGCAAGATCGACGCCATCAGTTACGACGAGATGCTCGAGATGGCTGCCAGCGGCGCTGGTGTCCTGCAGCTCCGCAGCGTCGAATTCGCACGTAATCACGGCGTGGTCATCCACTGCCGTTCATCGTTCAGCGATATCCCCGGCACGATCGTCAAGGAGGCCGATGAGACCATGGAACAGGCGATCATCTCGGGTGTCACGCACGACACCTCCGAGGCGAAGATAACCATACGGGACGTTCCCGACCGGCCTGGCGTTGCGGCGACGGTGTTCACCCGTATGGCCGAGGCCGATGTCAACGTGGACATGATCATCCAGAACGTCTCGGAGGACGGGTCGACCGACATATCCTTCACGGCGCCCAAGACCGACCTCGTCCGCGCGAAGAAGACCGCCGAGGGTGTCGTCGGCGAGCTTGAGGCACGTACCTGGTCGGTGGACGAGTCCATCGCGAAGGTCTCGCTCGTGGGCGCGGGTATGAAGACCCACCCCGGAGTCGCGGCCAAGATGTTCCGCTCGCTGGCGGATGCCGGAGTCAACATCGACATGATCTCGACCTCGTCCATCCGCATCTCGTGTGTGGTCGAGGGAGACAAGGTCGGTACGGCGGTGCGTGCGCTTCACACGAGCTTCGGCCTGGATGAGGGATCGGTCCTGGCTGAAGTGTCGCCCGGTTGCACGGGGAGGGAGTAGGGTGACCTGGACCAAGGATATGTCGGCGCGACCGGTCGTTGCCGTTGCCGGCGCCACCGGAGCCGTCGGCATCGAGATGCTGAAGGTGCTCGAAGAGCGCGCGTTCCCCGCGTCGCGGGTCCTGGCGCTCGCGTCGTCCCGCTCTGCGGGCAAGCGGCTACCCTTTGCTGGTGGCGAGCTGACTGTCGAGGAGATGACGCCCGCGTCGTTTACGGACGTCGACATCGCGCTCTTCTCGGCGGGAGCGGGTGTGAGCAAGCAGTTCCTCGAGGCAGTCACGGGTGCGGGCGCTGTGATGATCGACAACTCATCGGCGTTTCGGATGGACGACGGCGTGCCGCTTGTGGTTCCCGAGGTCAATCCGACCGACGTCGCGTGGCATCGTGGTGTCATCGCCAACCCGAACTGCTCCACCATCCAGATGGTCGTCGCGCTCAAGCCTCTGGCGGATCTTGCGCCGATCAAGCGCGTCGTGGTGTGTACCTACCAGGCGGCAAGCGGCGCAGGCCAGGCGGCCATGGATGAACTGTACGAGCAGACTGGCGAGTTCTTGCGCGGCGACGAGCTTACCGTGCAGAACTTCGCCCACCGGATCGCGTTCAACTGCATCCCGCAGATCGATGTGTTCATGGACGATGGCTCCACCAAAGAAGAGTGGAAGATGGTCGTCGAGACCAAGAAGATCATGCACGCGCCCGGAATCGAGGTCGCCGCGACATGCGTCCGCGTCCCGGTGCTGCGCTGCCATTCGGAGGCGATCAACGTGGAGTTCGTCTCGGCGGTGAGCGTCTCGGATGCAGCAACCGCGCTGGCGGCGACGCCCGGCATCACCGTGATGGACGATCCCCAGAGCAAGACGTACCCGATGCCCGCTCTCCTCGAGGGTAGCGACGACGTGTATGTGGGGCGCTTGCGGGAGGATTCCAGCGTGGCGCACGGTCTCCAGATGTGGGTGGTTGCTGACCAGCTGCGCAAGGGCGCCGCCCTTAACGCCGTTCAGATAGCGGAGTTGCTGTTGCCGCGCTAGTATTGAGGGATGCGAGGAGGGGTCGCGGTCCCACCACGTCTTGCGGCGCAGCAGGAGGAGACCCATGGCCGAGACCAACGTGCTCATCGTCGAGGACGACGCGACGATCGCCCGGTTCGTTGAGCTTGAACTCGAGCATGCCGGATTCGGCGTGCTCCGCGTCGGCGACGGTCCCTCGGGCATCGACCTGCTCGAGGCGAACGACGTGGACCTGGTCATCCTCGACCTGATGCTCCCGGGTGTCGACGGTCTCGATGTGGCCCGACATATCCGCAAGAAGGGCATCGCGGTTCCTATCCTCATGCTGACCGCCCGCGCCGAGACGCACGACGTGGTGTCGGGTTTCGAGGCCGGCGCGGACGACTACCTGCGCAAGCCCTTCGAGATCCCCGAACTACTCTCACGAGTGCGCGCGTTGCTCAAGCGGTCGCGCGCAGCGGTGCCCTCGGCGCCGTTCGAAGCGTCGGGGATCCGCATCGATGCCGAGAAGCGCCAGGCCGTGCAGGGCGGTTCTCCGCTCGACCTCACGGCCAAGGAGTTCGACCTGCTCTCGTACCTTGTGGGCAACGCGGGTCGCGTCATCTCAAGGGACGAGATCCTCGAGTCCGTCTGGGGCGGCCAGCACGCCACGGACAGCAATGTCATCGAGGTTTTCGTGTGTCACTTGCGAAACAAGATCGGTGACAAGGAAGCCAAGGTCATCCAGACGATCCGGGGAGTCGGCTACTTCTTTGCGAGGGGGTAGCGTCTAGATGCGCCCGTATTCCATACGTGCGCGCGTCCTGTACCTGTCAATCGTCTTCGCGATCATGCTTGTCGGCAGTGTGACGTTGGCGACGTACTTCTTCGTCGCCGATGGCATGTCTCGCTCTGCCGAGAACACCGCGCTTCGCCTTTCTCACCTTACGAGCAGCTCCATCGCCAAAGCGATCACCGATGCCAAGCTCGACGCCGAGGCGTCGGGCCTTGAAGGTGACGAGCGCGAGCGCGAAGCGAAGCGGCTTGTGATGCGCAGCGTCAGGGAGATGTTCTCGGTCACGGCCGGTCCCGACGAGGGCGCGTATGCGCTCTACATCCAGGAGGAGCCGGACGGGCCGCTTGCGCTCGCGTGGTTCAGTGACGAACGGGCGATCGTCGAATCAAGCGCCGACCGTGCGACTGCGGTAGTGAACCGGCAACCCATGCACCTCGGGCCCATCGGCGCGAAGCTCCTGGCCGGCATGTTCGTTAAGGCCGACCTTGGCGTGTACATCATCCACATCCCTCTCGCTCTGCCAGACGACACCACCGGCGTTCTCGACGTGGTCTACTACCCCGTCCGAGAGGAGGGCATCCTCGACTCCGCCCGTCGCCCGATGTTCATCGTTGGCGTGTTCGCTCTGCTCGTGGCCGTGATGACTATGCAGATCATCACGGGGTGGGTCCTTTCGCTGGTAGAGAACGTGAAGATCGCGGCGGATTCCATCGACGCCGGACAGCTTGACGTGCACTTGCCGGAGGAGGGCGAGCACGAGATAGCTGAACTCGCGCACTCGCTCAATCAACTCGTCGACAGGCTCAGGCGACGTGCCGAGGCGCAGACGCGGTTCATTGCCGACGCGTCGCACGAGCTGGCGACGCCGGTAGCCGGCATCCGGGGGTACGTGAACATCCTGCGTGCATGGGGTGCCGAGGACCCGGCCATGCGCGAGGAAGCGATCTCGGCCATCGACCGCGAATCGCGACGGATGGCGCGGCTCACCGCCGACCTCCTCTCGATGATTCGAAGTGAGGAGGTCCTGGAGTTCAAGAGCATTCGCTATGACATCAACGCGATCAGCCGCGAGGTGCTCGCGGGTGGCGCAACGCGCTACCTCGACAAGAGCCTGGAGTTCATCGGCCCCGACGAAGGCCCGCTGTGGCTCTACGGCGATCCGGACCGCATAGAGGAGGCCCTCGGCATCCTTGTGGATAACGCATGCAAGTACACACCCGTTGGCGGGCGTGTACAGATATCGACGAGGCGTCATCGAGACCGGGTGATCATCGAAGTGGCGGACACGGGCGTCGGCATCGCCGAGGGGGACATCCCCAACATCTTCGACCGCTTCTACCGCAGCGACGTGTCGCGATCGAAACAGACCGGCGGATTCGGTCTGGGCCTTTCGATCGCCAAGCACATCGTGGACGCCAGCGGGGGTATGATCTGGGTTCGCAGCAAGGAAGGGTCGGGCACGACCTTCCTGATCTCGCTTGCCCGCAATAAGCCCAGAGAGACAAAGGACGCACAGTGAACCGAGCGCGCTATGTAGCGCAGGCGGGTGTGATCGCCGCGGTGTATGCGGCACTCACGTTCATCGTGATACAGAACCCGCTTGGCTACGGCCCCATTCAGCTGCGGCTGTCCGAGGTGGTGACGGTCATCGCCGTCTTCACGCCTGCCGCCATTCCAGGGCTCGTGCTCGGTTGTGCGATCGCAAACGCCGCGATGCTGGCCCAGTTCGGTCCCTTCGCTCTGCTCGACGTGGTGTTCGGCTCACTCGCGACG
>JBASNZ010000028.1:0-6285 GCA_049657775.1 Coriobacteriia bacterium
GTCCACGTAGGCCAGGTGCTCCGGCACACCGAGGCGCCGTACGTTGTTGACCAGCTGGTAGGAGCCGGCGCCCTTGGCGCACAGGCCACCTCTGCTGCTCGGGTTGTTCGGATCGCCGTAGATGTCGAGGACGTTTCCGGATGCGTCGACATCGACGAGCTGGCCGCACTGCGCTGAGCAGTACGGACAGGTGGTGACATAAGTAGCGGCGACGTCAGCAGCATTCGCCGAAGACGGCGTGACCACTAGATCGGCCCCGACCGCCCCCGCGACGGCCGCTGCGGCGCCGGCTTTCAGGAAGTCTCGGCGTGAAAGCTCGAACTTCCCTCCTGAATCCTTGTCGTGTGTAGCCATACCTTTCCCTCTCCGTTCCGTGGGTTCCCTCGGAGCCATCCGGCTCCGACGGGTACTCCGGTCCACACTCGACCTGCTGCCGCGCCACCTCCTTTCACCTGGCCGTCATCGGGGGGAAAACGAAAAAACCGATCTAGCGACGCGTCTTGCGTGCGTCTTCGATCGGTTAGTTCATGACTTCGCCTCCCTTACCCAGAACACGACGCGCATAGAACCCCGTATGCCGGTGGGCTCTCGCACATCGTCTCCTTTCCAATCGGGAGGCGCCCGGGTTTCCCTCAGGCACCCTATCGGCCCAGTGGCCCTGGCTAGTGCTGTAGGTCAGGAGGGCTCGGAGACGAACGGCCTTCTATTCTGTTACTCCGATGTCGCCTGCCGGGACTCGATCGGAGTTTGTAACTGTAGTTACAATCACGTACATACTAGCCTACCGGCAGGTCACATCCGTGTCAATGTTGCTCATACCCCACATCGGTACCGTTCGCCGAGCGGGTTCTACTTCCTGCTACGTCCCGTGTTCCCACTAACGCCGCTCGCGTACCTCTCCAGGAAGGTCGCGCGGTCAAGCACCTCAACGCCAAGTGCTTCGGCAGGCTGGCGCAGGTCCTGGGACTCGGTGGCCAAACGCCCGATCCGCTGCGCCATCGTGAGGGTGATCGCAGTCGCCCGGTCCACGCCGGTCTTCTCCACGAGTTCGCTCACATCCGATTCAGAGAAGGACTCGGGCTTGAGCAGATCATCGAGCGCAACGCCGCCGAGCGTGCGACCCTCGTACTTGGCGAACTCTGTCCGCGGTACCGCCCAGTGGAATCGCCGATCATTCATGACGTCCATCTTCTCGGCTAGTGCCATGCCCTCGACGAAGTCTCCTGTCACCAGGAACGACTTGCGGCGACGGAAGAGCGGTATGAGGAGCAACAGGAGCGGCGAGAGGCAGATGGCCCATTCGGCCGGCTCGTTGGGCGCCTCGATCGGCGGGATCACGCTTGTGGGCCATCCCCAGACCTGCACCTGATGGTTCTCGCGATCGGTGACGTAGATGCGTCCGCGCTTGTCGAGCGCGATGTCGTTGGGGAACTGGAACTGGCCGAGCGCCACGCCCGGGGTGCCGAACGCGGTGAGACGCTCGCCTTTGAGCGTGTAGACGTCGATGGTGTGCGCGAGCGCGTCGACCGCGAGCAGGCGCTGCTCGCTGTCGATCACGATGCCGCGCGGCGTGCCCGAGGTCGGGATGATGTACTGGAACTCGCCGGTCTTGCTGAACACCTGGATGCGACGATTGTTGCTGTCGGCAACGAACACATCACCCTTGGCACTGACGGCAGTGCCGTTGGGATAGTAGAAACCACCCGGCGAAGCCTCAAGGTTGTCGGCCTGGATCGTCTCTCCCCATCGAGCCAGCTCGGCGCCGCTGGAGTCATATACGAAGACCCGGTGCTTCTCGGCGGTGCCGATGTCCACAACGTAGACGTTGCCCTGATCGTCGAAGCTGACCGAGATCGGACCCCACGACTCGGGGCCGTCGCCCTCCGGCACGTACTCACGCAGGAACGTCCCGTCCTTGGAGTAGATGAAGATGCCCCGCAGGCGGCGATCGGTTACCCAGATCTCCCCCTGTGGGGACTCAACCACGTCGGACGGAAGCATGAGACGGGTGGTCTCGGCGCTCTCGACCGCGTTGAACGTGAACAGGTAACGGCCCTCGGACTCGTAGACGCGGACGGCCCGGATCCGGTCGTCTACTATGTACGCGCGATCGTCCTCGGTCACGCACACGCCGATCGGCTTGCTGAGCGCGTTCTCGCCCTCGGGGCCGCTGATCGCGTACAGGAACTGCGGTGGCTGTACCTCTGCCCTGCCGCCTTGCAGGAACGGGATCGGCAGCCTGCGGTTAGCCGAGTAGTACATGCCGGCCCAGGCGAGCAGCATGAGAAGCAAGACCAACAGCACGAGGGCGATGATCTTCTTCGTACGGCTGCGCTTCTCCTTGTCCGCTATGAACTTGGAGAGCTCCTGGTTGTTGTCTGGTGCGGTCACGCGTCACGCTCCACAGGTCGGTTTTCCTACTTCTTGCCGAGTCGCGCGAGCGCGTCCGACGCTTCGGTGTCACTTGGTGCGATCTTGATCACGCGCTCCCAGGCCGCAGTCGCGTCCTCGGGCTTGCCGATCTCGTCCAGCAGACGTGCGACGATGCGCGCGGCCTCGAGATCGGTGGGCTTGAGGGCGATCGCGATACGCGCCTCAAGGAGTGCCTTCTCCTTGTCCGTTGCGAGCAGGCTCTTGGCCGCCGCGAGACGATCGGCGAAGGGTCCCAGCTTCTCAAGCTCGGCCAGCGGCTCCGGACGCCCCGGCGCATTGTCGACGGCGCGCCTGAGCAGTTCGGCCGCGCCAGCCTTGTCGCCATCGGCGAGCAGCAGCAGCGCCATCTCGTAGTTGGCCTCCGGCATGAGCGGATCGAACGCGAGCGCGGTCTCCAGCTCCTTGCGCTGATTGTCCTTGGACTCGAGCTCTCTGTAGGCGATGGATAGCGCGTAGTGTGTGTCGGAGGCATCGCGCCTGATGCGTATCGCCTCTTTGAGGTAGCGCACCGCTTCTTCGTAGTCGTGGAGCTCGATGAGGGTGAGGCCCAGGTAGTAATCCGCCTGCTCGACCCGTTCGTCCACGCCCGCGTACTGACCACTCGTGAGTTCGTCGAGTATCCGGCGCCAGTAGCCTTCTGCCGTGGTCCATTCTTCGCGCTGCATGGCGATAAGACCCAGGCCCTGCAGGGCGGTCGGGTTGTTCTCGTCGAGTTTGAGCGCGTTCTGGTACTGCTCGACCGCCTCGTTGGTGCGACCGGCAGCCGCAAGCGCCTGCGCAAGGAGGATACGGGCGCCGGGATCCTTTGGCGACTCCTTCACCTTCTCCACGAGGCTGTCGATCGCGCGCGTCGTCAGTTTGCCCTGCTCGGTCTGACGCTGGGCGTCCCAGATCGTGTACCCCAGGTACACGATCGAGACGATGACCAGGACGGCGACGACCTTGAGAGCGGTGTCGAGCCATCGTGAGCGCAGTCTTGGCTTCACTCGGGAGTCACTCCATCTTCCGGGTCAGATGTTGAGATCGGCGTGACAGCGTCGGCAGAGCTCGGCTCCGGGCCACGGCGCGATCAGCATGTTCTGGATGTCGAGGTTACCATGACAGTCGTAACATAGTCGCAGGTCGTGGGGACCCGAGATCGGGTTCTGCACCTGGATGTGAGCGGTTCCGAAACCGATGTGGCAGTCATCGCACACGTACGGCTTGCCCTTCTTCTTGGCCACGTTGAAGTGCACAGCATGCTCCGCAAGTCCGGAGTTCTTGATCTTGGTCGCCGGTTCGGTCCGCATCTCTTCGTGACACTTCACACAGTTCGCGAGCACAAGCTCTGTCGAACGGACCGAGCTGTGATGACATTCCTGACACGTCTCTCGGTCCTTGTGACACACGTTGCAGTCGTCCGGCAACGACCCGTTCATCTTGCTGTGCTGCGCCAGCCACTCCGTCGGGTGTGGCATGGGGGTTTGGTGGCACCGCTCGCACGACGTCGAGTTGTGACAGACCGCGCAGTTCCCTTCCTGAGCCAGGAAGATGCCTCCGTGCTTGGAAGTCCAGTCGGGCTTCCTGTGATCGGCAGGGATAACCTTGCCGCTCTTGCGTCCGTCTGCAAGCTTCACGCCACCGTTGTGGCATTTCACGCAGAAATCCGACGTGTGACACATCGAGCAGTACGAGCTGTCTTTGAGCGCGAGGTCCCTGTGCTCGCCGCTCTTGAACTTGACGGTGTGATTGGCCGGCACGAGTTCGAACTCTTTGGGGTGGCACGCGTCGCACTTCTGAGGAGCCACCTCACCGCTTGCTGCATGCACCAGACCGTGACAGCGGTAACACGCCTGCATGGTGTTGTGGTCGGTGCCCGAGGTCTGGTGCGCGAAACGCGGGTGGCACGCGGTGCACTTGTAGTCGCGCTCGAGGTGATCCGCATGGGTGAAGATGATGCGGTCGTCGTTGAACCCGTTGATGTTGGGGTGACAGAACGCGCACTGACTGATGGTCGTGTCGTTGTCCACGTCGATGAGGACCGGGTCCTCCTGCGGCTTGACCGGTACCGTGCGCAGGTAGACCTCAGGCATCGGCTCGACGTCCAGATACTCGTCGCGGTGGCACTCATCGCAGTCCGATGCGGCCTCGTGACACAGCATGCAGTCGTTCACGTTGGTCTTGGCCGCGCGTGCATGCGGCGCCGCTTTCCACGTCTTGATGTGGCTGGTCGGCCGGAGGGTGAACTTGGCTGTGTGGCAATCGGTGCATTCGCCGCTTGCCAGAACGCCCGACGGACCGTGGGTGAGACCGTGGCACGCAAAACACGATGCCATCGTCGGCGTGGTGCGCTTGCCGTCCTCATGGGCGTTCACGAAGTGGCACGCCGAGCACTCGGTCATAAGGTGGGCGGCGTGGTTGAAGATGATGCCGGGCTTGCGAGCTGCGCCGATCACCGGGTGGCATGGCGTGCAGTTGCGCGCCTCGACGTCTGCCGTGAGGTTGATGGGTGGTGTATCGGTCTGCGTGCTGGCGGGCTGGGCCTGAATGGCGACGAAGGCGGCGGTCAAGATCGCAGCGACCGCCGCCAGTACCCAGATTCGTCGTGTTATGCGAAATCGCATCGCGTTACTGACGGCCTCCGAATATCCCGCTGAGTATACCCAAGACGGGGTTGTCCTCGCGCGCGGCCACCTTGCCATGGATCATGTCGGCCGAGGCCTGGATGAATCCCTCGGTGGCGTCACCATGCTGGTCGTGGCAGCTGGCGCATGTCTTGGTCAGGTTCGCCTTGTTCACGGACGAGGCCTTGTCGGCAGCTGGCTGGGTGGTATGCGAGCCGTGGCAGTCCCAACATGCGGGAGCATCCGATGCGCCGGCCTTATAGGCAGCGCCATGGTAGTAGTCGGAGTACGAATCGTAGAAGTCCTGATGGCAGCTGGCGCACATCTTCTCCGCCGATGCGTGGATCGTCTCGCTCGCCTCTTTGGTGTCGGAGAGCATGATGTCGTGCCCGCCATGGCACGAGCCGCAGGTTGCGGACTTGTAGTTGCCCTTGGCGATCTCCTCGGCGTGTATCGACGTCGCGTACGCCTTGGCAGCCGCGTCGTGATCGTGACAGGCGCCGCACGCCATACCCGCGTTCACGTACCACAGGTTGGTGGGCTGCTTGACACCATCGAGATAGGTGAAGTCCGAGTGGCACTGCACGCAGGTGATGTCGCGGTGCGCTGACGCGTCAACGCCGGTCACCTGGTACGACTTGAGCCTGCCATCGACGGTCTTGGTCAGGTTAGCGTTACCGTGACATGCCTGGCAGCCGTTCTTGACGTCATACGCGAACGGCACTGCCGGGGTCCACTGCACGCCGGTCTTAAGGTGGCAATCGTTGCAGTCGGCCACGGTATGGCACATCGCGCACTGGGTGTTGGCGCTCTCAAGTGCCGGCGCCACGTGCGGCTTCTCGGCCCAGTCGGCGGTGTGGAACTTGGGCCGGAGCGGAACGGGTCCCGCCTTGTGGCAGTCGTAGCACTCGCCGCTGGCCATCTCGCCCTGCGGCCCGTGGTTGAGCGCGTGGCAGTTGAAGCAGTCCTTCATCGTGGGTCGCAGCACACCCTCGGGACGATGCGGGAACTCGGTGTGGCATGAGGTGCAGGCCCACCCGATGTGGTTGCCGTGTGTGAATGTGACTGCGAAGTCCTGGGTTTGTGAGATATCGGCATGGCATGGGGTGCACTTGTCCTTGAAGACCTCGCCACCGATGTCGATGGTGACCGCCGAGGAGGCCGCTGGTACCAGCGCCACCGCAAAGAGGGCCCCCAAGACGATCAGTACACGCGAGACATGCCTGCCGGAGCGTGCCTCTGTTCTCAC
>JBASNZ010000029.1:0-4290 GCA_049657775.1 Coriobacteriia bacterium
TGCCGAGACGGGACTCTTCTACTTGCCTGCGAGATACTACGATCCGGCTACGTACAGGTTCCTCTCGCAAGACCCCGCAGCGCCGAGCGCAGGAGACCCGCTTTCTCTCAACGCGTACGCGTACTGCCTGGGGGACCCGGTGGGGGCGAGCGATCCGTCAGGCGCGATCATGGTCGAAGGCGGGGGTGGCGGATGGACCCCTGAGGATATCGAGCGCGGGGTGCCCGCTCTGAAGCTGTGGAACCTGGGGCGCCATCATGCCAACGCGTATCTCGCCAAGCTCAAGCAGGGCGCGGCGTACCGGCGGTGGGCGGCTGCGCGCGATGAGGACCGGGCCCGAAAGGAATACGGTTCTGCGATGGCTCATATGCGGACGGACGAGCACCTGCGGGGTCCGGATGATGAGGCGGCCGAGTTCGACGACGACCTTGAGCAAGCGCAAGATGTCCTGGCAGGTGTCTCGGCGGGTTTCGGCGTGGCCAGCACTGGCTGCTGGATCATGGCTGGCGTGACGAGCGAGACCGTGTTTGGGGGACTGACGTTCGCAGGTCTCGCTTTGTGGGCAGGCGGAATCTCCATGGCTGCCACCGGGGTGAGCGCGGTGATCACTGAGTACAGACACAGCACAGGGTTCATTGACCGCAATCAGCGGTTGGCGACTCAAACCCTGAACGGACTCTCGCTGGGGGCAACCGCCTGCGGCGCAGGAGGGTTGGCTGCGGGGATGTCCGTCTTGAGCAGCAACGCCAGTGTCGCCGGAGCGGCGCTGGAATGGGCCGACTAGGAGGTGAGTGCAGTGCAAGATTGGTTGCTTGATGAACTTGGGGTCGCCAATTTCATTCTTCTCGTGTTCGGCGGTTACGTAGCCTGCGCAACCGTCGCGCTTGCTGTCCAGCTACGGAAGCGGCTCCGCCCGATACGGTTGGCCGCTGTCTACGCAGTCCTCGGCAGCGCGCCTGCCCTCGTTATTGGGTGGGTTCTGGGCCTCCCGGCGATGACGGTCATCGTCATCGCGACGGGCGTTGCGGGCGGAAACGTGCTGCTCTCGTGGAGCCTGGAACGGCGCCTAGAGCGCGCCGAGAATCGTGGTCTGCGCTGAAAAAGCGTGAGTGGGTTTTGTCGCCGTCCGCATAGTGTGTTGCGCCGAAGATAGTGAGTGGGTCTCGTCGCTTCATGCGCACAGAAGGCGCAGCAGCGTCAGCGACAGCGAGACGGAATCCCGACATCCGATTGCTCTGCCCGGAGCCACCCCACTCCCTCGCCCACACGGTGCGGTCTCCCGCTACTTGGGTTTGACCTTAACCAGGGCGTTTGTTAGCATGTTTCCTCGCGTCTGTATCCCTAAGACTGGAGTACACATCCATGTATGCAATCGTGAAAACCGGCGGCAAGCAGCTTGTCGTTGAGAAGGACACAGTGGCGGTCGTCGAGAAGATCGACGCGCCTGTTGGCGAGTCCGTCACGCTGCCCGCGATCTTCGTTGCAGACGGCGACACCGTTCTGTACGGCGAGGCGGCAGATGCAGCCGTCGTGACCGCAGTGGTCATGGAGCACTTCCTGGGCGAGAAGCAGGTCGTCGTCAAGTTCAAGAAGCGCAAGGGCTACAAGCGCCTCAAGGGTCATCGCCAGCCGCAGACCGCGCTGCTGATCACCGACGTTGTGCTGGGTGCCCCCAAGAAGGCGGCCGCCAAGAAGGCCGAGAAGGCCGTCGAGGCCCCGGCCACCGAGGTCGCGGTCGCTGAGAAGCCCGCAGCCTCCAAGGCCGAGGCTCCCGCCGCTGCGGACAAGCCGGCTGCCAAGAGGCCCGCAGCCCCCAAGGCCGAGGCCGCTGCGGCTCCCGCCGCCGAGGCCAAGCCTGCGGCGAAGAAGCCTGCAGCCAAGAAGCCTGCGGTACCCAAGGCCGAGGCTGCTGCCGAGGACAAGCCTGTTGCCAAGAAGCCCGCGGCTCGCAAGCCAGCCGCCAAGAAGGCCGACGAGGCCGAAGCACCGAAGGAGTAGTCGACCATGGCTCATAAGAAAGGTCTTGGCTCAACTAAGAACGGACGCGACTCCAAGTCAAAGCGACTTGGCGTCAAGCGGTTCGCGGGCCAGACAGTCACCGCTGGATCCATCCTCGTGCGTCAGCGCGGCACGCGCCTCAAGCCCGGCGTCAACGTCGGCCTCGGCCGTGACGACACGCTGTTCGCCAAGTCCGATGGCGTCGTGGAGTTCACCCACGGCAAGGACCGTCGCGTTCATGTCCGACCGCTCGTCGGCTAGCAGGGCGCGAACGCACAGCAAACGTGCGAAAGCCCCCCACCAGCTGGTGGGGGGCTTTTTCTCTCATTAGCCAGGAGTATCAAGATGTTTGTAGATGAAGTCAGGATTCACGTGAAAGCCGGCGACGGCGGCGCAGGTAGCGCCTCGTTCCGCCGGGAGGCGCACGTCCCCAAGGGCGGTCCCAACGGCGGCGACGGCGGCAAGGGCGGCGACGTGGTCCTCGTGGCCGACGCGGCCATATCCACGCTGCTGGACTACCGCTACAAGCGCCACTTCAAGGCCGAGCGCGGCACGCACGGCAAGGGCGCCGACTGCGACGGGGCCGTGGGCAAGGATACCGTGCTCAAGGTTCCCGTGGGAACCGTCGTGCGCGAGGGCGAGACCGAGGAGTTCATCGCCGACCTCTCGCACCACGGACAGCGTGTCGTGGTGGCCCGTGGCGGTCGCGGCGGCCTGGGCAACACACACTTCGTCACCGCCACGCGCCGGGCGCCGTCCTTCGCGCAGCTCGGCGAGCCTTCCGAGGAGCGCTGGATCTCACTCGAACTCAAGCTGCTCGCCGACGCAGCGCTCGTGGGCTTCCCGAGCGTTGGCAAGTCCTCCCTCATCGCGCGCATGAGCGCGGCACGCCCCAAGATCGCCGACTACCCGTTCACCACGCTCGTGCCCAACCTGGGCGTCGTCGATGCCGGCGGCGAGCGCTCGTTCGTGGTCGCGGACGTCCCCGGGCTCATCGAGGGCGCAAGCGAGGGCGCCGGCCTCGGTCACGCGTTCCTGCGGCACATCGAGCGCACGGCGCTCATCCTGCACGTGGTCGATCTCTCGGGCAGCTATGAGGGACGCGATCCGGTGGCGGACATCGGCATCATCGACCACGAGCTCTCGGCACACGCCGCCGAGCTCACCGAGCGCCCGCAGGTCGTTCTGGGCAACAAGTGCGACGTTGAAGGCGCGCACGAGAACTCGGTGCGGGTGGCCGAGTGGTGCGAGCAGGCGGGTCGCCCGTACTTTGAGGTCTCGGCCGCCACCGGCGAGGGCATCGCGCCCATGCTGCGCGCTGTCGCCGAGATGGTCTACGAGCTCCGCGCGGCCGCCGTCGAGCACGAGCCGCTCTTTGAGGCGACGTACGTGTACGAGCCTCCGCAAGAGCGTGTGATCGAGGTCATGCGCGTGGGCAAGGGCGAGTACCGCGTTGAAGGCGGACGCATCGAGCGCATGGTCATCATGACCGACATGGCGAATGAAGAAGCCGTCGCGTACCTGCAGCGCAGGTTGCAGCGCGCCGGCGTGGAGAAGGCGCTCTCCGAGGCCGGCGCGGTTGATGGCGACACGGTAAGCATCGGGCCGGTATCATTCGAGTTCGAGGCGGTCGGTGAAGCACCTGTCGAGTGGGCGGACGACAATGAGTAAACACACCGTGGTCGTGAAGGTGGGTTCCAACACGCTCACCGACGCTGACGGTCACATCGACCGCGAGTATGTACGCGGGCTTGTGGCGCAGATCGCGGCTCTTCGCGCGGCCGACCATGCTGTTGTGCTCGTGACGTCCGGCGCGATCGCCGCCGGACTCGAGGCGCTCGGTTCGTTCGAACGCCCGAGCGACATGCCCACGCTTCAGGCGACTGCCGCGATCGGCCAGGTCCGTCTGGTAGCGACGTATGCCGAGTTCGCCTCGGCATACGACATCCGCGTGGGGCAGGTGCTGCTCACCCGGCACGACATCGGCCATCGCCAGCAGTATCTGCACGCGTGCGACACGCTCAACCGGCTGCTGGAGCTTGGCGTGCTGCCGGTTGTGAACGAGAACGACACCACGGCTGTCGAGGAGATCCGCCTCGGCGACAACGACCAGCTGGCGGCACTCGTGGGGATGATGGTGCACGCGGATCTCGTGGTGCTGCTGACCGACATCGAAGGCCTCTACGACGCCGATCCGCGTGCGGACGCCGACGCGCACCTGGTGCCGCACGTCGTCGAACTCACCGATGAGGTCCTCGCTGCCGCGGGCGGCGCCGGCTCCGCGGTGGGCTC
>JBASNZ010000030.1:0-24060 GCA_049657775.1 Coriobacteriia bacterium
GCTCACCGGTACCGGTGAGCGTACAGTCGAACTCGCTATGATGCGGGTGGAGCCGGCGATCACCACCGATGACGCTAAGACCATGGGCATCAAGGAGCGCCTCTCCACCTACACGACCGACTACGCCGCGTCCAACAAGCCACGTGTGAACAACATCCACACACTCGCGGACGCGCTCGACGGCACGCTCATCCCACCGGGAGGCGTGTTCTCGTTCAACGAGACCATCGGTCCCCGCACCGCCGAGAAGGGCTACCAGGAGGCCAATGCGATCGTCAACGGCAAGCTGGTCCCGCAGCTTGGCGGCGGTGTCTGTCAGGTCGGCACGACGATCTTCAACTCGGTCTTCTTCTCGGGTCTGCCTGTGGTCGAGCGGCACAATCACTCGCTCTACATCAGCCACTATCCAAAGGGTCGCGATGCGACCGTGTCGTGGGGCGGACCCGACTTCAAGTTCAAGAACGACACGGAAAACTGGGTTCTTATCGCCACTGCATACAGCAACTCCACACTCACGATATCCTTGTATGGAACCGACGCAGGATACAAAGTGGACTACAAGACCAGCGACTTCACGAACCTGACTGACTACAAGGTCGAGGAGATCAAGGACGCGACGCTGCCAAAGGGCACACGCGTCATCGAGGAAAAGGGCGTCAAAGGTCGAACAGTAGTGGTCACAAGAACCGTCACCAAGAACGGCAAGGTCATCAGGACTGACACCTTCAAGTCGGTGTACAAGCCATCAACCGAGGTCGTGCGGGTAGGCACCAAGACAGTAAGCCCGTCGAAGCCGTCCACGTCGGCGACTCCGACACCGTAGGGGCGTCGCCGCGAGGCACGCCGGAGTAGGGGGCATCGGTGTTCCAGCCGGACTACGAGGCAATGTCTCGCACGGACCTGGAGGCGCTGCAGCTCGAACGGCTTCAGGGCACGCTCGAGCGTGTCTACGCAAACGTTCCGACATACCGAGCTACGTTCGATGAGGCCGGATTCCGGCCCTCGATGCTGCGCTCACTCACGGACCTCTCGAAGGTACCGTTCACGGTCAAGGACGACCTGCGGGCGGCTTACCCGTACGGGATGTTTGCTTCGCCGATGAGGGACATCGTGCGCGTGCATGCCTCCTCGGGCACAACCGGGCAGATCACGGTTGTCGGCTACACCAAAGGCGACATCGACCGCTGGGGCGATCTGATAGCCCGAACCATCGTTGCCGCGGGCGGCACACCTGACGATGTCATCCAGGTCGCGTATGGCTACGGACTCTTCACCGGTGGCCTCGGCGTACACTACGGTTGCGAGCGTCTGGGGGCGACCACGATCCCGATCTCCGGTGGCAACACGAAGCGCCAGATCCAGGTGATGAGGGATTTCCAGGTGACCGGGCTTGGCTGCACGCCATCGTACGCCCTGCTCATCGGTGAGACGGCTCTTGAGATGGGCATGGACGTGCGCGATCTCCCACTTCGGTTCGGCGTTCTGGGCGCCGAGCCATGGAGTGAGAACATGCGCAAGCAGATCGAGGAGGTCCTGGGCATCAGGGCCATCGATATCTACGGTCTTTCCGAGGTACTCGGCCCCGGTGTTGCGAGCGAGTGCGTGTACCAGCACGGCCTGCACGTGAACGAGGACCACTTCATCATCGAGATCGTGGATCCGGACACGCTCGAGCCGGTGGCGGACGGCGAGTTCGGCGAGGTCGTCTTCACCACGATCACCAAAGAGGGCATTCCGGTCATCCGGTATCGCACCAGAGACATCTCCCGGATCGTGCCCGGCACATGCGAGTGCGGGCGCACCTTCCGCCGAATGGAGCGCATCGGTGGACGCACCGACGACATGCTCATCATTCGCGGTGTCAACGTCTTCCCGAGCCAGATCGAGCATGTGCTCACGGGTATTCCGGGCGTTGCCCCGCACTATCAGGTAGTCCTCACCAAGCGCGGTTCCATGGACCACGTCGAGGTTCACGTGGAGGTCGGTCCCGAGACCGCGTTCGACGAGATCAAGGCACTTGAGACGCTCCGCCGCCGCGTCGCGGCCGAGATCGCTTCGGCGCTTGCTATCTCCATCGACGTCAAGCTCGTCGAGCCCAAGTCGATCCAGCGCAGCGAGGGCAAGGCCAAGCGCGTCTTGGATCTTCGTAACGAGAGGGGTGTGTAGACGATGGTCGAGCAGGTCAGCGTCTTTCTAGAGAACACGACCGGACGACTCGCGGAACTCACGCGCGCCCTCGGTGATGCCGGCGTCAACATGCGTGCCCTCATGGTCGCTGACACCGCCGAGTTCGGCGTAGTACGCATCATCTGCGACAGGCCCCACGCGGCGGTGCGGGTGCTGGAAGCAGTCGGCTTCGGCGCGTCGCTCACCGAGGTCATCGCGGTCGAGGTCCCGGATCATCCGGGCGGTCTGGCGGACATCCTCGAGGTGCTCGGCGCCCAGGGCCTTAACGTCGAGTATGCCTACTGCTTCGTCGAGCCCGCCGGAGACGCCGCGGTCGACATCTTCCGGGTCGATGATCCCGCGCGGGGCCGTACGGCGCTGGGGGCTGCGGGTATCCGCATGGCCGATGCCGGGGCGCTTTACATCGTCGACTAGCGCGGCCGACAGGCTTCAGACCACACCGCACCCAGTGCCGTCGATCTACCGAAGGCGTCTCAGTCTCGTGACCGGGCGCGTTCTACTCGGCTGTGGGGGGGGCACAACTCATCAAGGCGCTGCTCGGCGTCCGGGTCGAGAGATCGCGCCAGGTCGCAGATCGCATTCGCGTCGTCCGGAACACCAAGCACCGTCGCCGTGACCGACTCATCGCGAGCGCCAAGCAGATCCCGGACGTTGCCGCGAACGCGGTCGGCCGCCACTTCGGCGCCCGACTTGGGCGTGTGCGGCAGGATGACCAGGAATCGGCCGTCACCCAGGTAGCCGACGTCATCCACGAGCCGGATGTCGTTGCGGATGCGCGATGCGACGTTTCTCAGCATGGACTTCTGCCGCGTGGGACGCAGGTCGATGAGCAGTCCGGGGGCCAGGCTGATCAGAGCGACCGCGAACGGGGTCTGGTAGCGCTGGAACCGGCCGAGGCCGTTCTTGAGCGTCGTGCCGCAGTATCTGCGGTTGTAGACGTTGGTGACCTGGTCGAGCATCGATGAGCCGCTGAGTCGTGCGAGGAAGTACTTGATCCGGCCAAAGAGTTCACCGCCAAGGATGCCGACAAGTCCGAACGTGATCATCCTGGTGAGGATCATGCCAAGCACGGTAGAGGAAAGCCCCTCGGCCGAAAGAAGCGGGATGCGTGCGACCACGTACGCGAGCGTTGCGGCAACCGCCGCGACCGATCCGCCGTCGCGACCCCAATGAACCGCGGCCGCGAGCACCGCGAGCATCAGCGCCTGGCCGAACAACTCCTGCCATTGCGGATGCGCTGCCGGCGCGACGAAGATGCTCCCGACGATGACGACCCCGCCGAGGGTGATCATCAATGCTTCGAATCGAGAGTACTTCACAGCGAAACCTCCTGGTCGGGATCGGACGCCTACGGATGGTTGACGCACGAGATGTCGTGCGTGATGGGATCGTACGTGAGCGACGTGTTGTCCGAGGGGCAGACCGCGATGACATCCCACGCATGACCCACGTAGGGGCGGATGTCCGCGATCTCGGTTGGGAACTGACCGTCGGACGTCTGGGCCTGGTATACGGGGATGGCGGACTCGAGCGTGCGCTGATTCGCCCGGCACGCAGCATCCTCGGCCCCGCCTGCGGTGCCCGCGTAGCTAGCGATCGCGATCGTCGCGAGGATTCCCAGGATGATGAGAACGACGACAAGCTCGACAAGCGAGAAGCCGTCGTCCGCCCGGACTCCGTCAGACCCCCTGATCCTCATACCGAATGACTCCCCATCACCGGATGGCTACGCCTTCACTTGCCGAGTATAGCCAATCCCTTCCTGACGAATAGTGCATCGGCATTCGATTCCATACTGATGAGCTTTCGTACAGGCGAGCGTGCGTGCGACCCGTTAGAATGTCGGAGTGCTTGTTTGCCCCGCCGCGAATCGCAAGGAGCCCGCATGACCCTTCGTCACCCGTTTGGAGCACGCTCGCGAGGGATCGTCGGCTTCATCCTCGCATTCTCGCTCGCCCTGCCGGCGCCGGCGATCGCCAGCGTCAAGAGCAGCGACGTGGTTGGTGAGGTGGCTGTCTCTTCCGCCCCGGCCCTCGAGGCACAGGCACCGGATATGGCTGTGCCGGCGGGCGTACTGGAGACCATGGACGGCGAAGTGCTTTGGGGACGCGCGGCCGACAAGCAGCGTGCGATGGCAAGCACCACCAAGATCATGACCGCGATCGTGGTACTCGAGTCCGTGGCCGATCTGGACGAGATGGCTACCGTGCCGGTCGAGGCCACCAGGGTCGGGGAGGCGGGAGTCGGGCTGCACGCCGGGCAGAAGCTCTCGGTTCGCAAGCTGCTCGAAGCGATGCTCGTGCACTCCGGTAACGATGCGGCCATCACGCTCGCGATGCACGTTTCGGGCACTGAGGAAGCCTTCGCCGAGGCGATGAATGCGAAGGCAGCGGCACTCGACGTGCGAGACTCCCACTACACCAACGCTCACGGCCTGGATGAACCGGGCCACTACACGTCCGCCGCCGATCTTGCCACGCTCGCTCGGTATGCGATGCAGAAGCCGGTCTTCCGCGAGATGGTCGCCGAGCGACAGGTGCGCGTACCGGCCGGTGACGAGACCAAGATGTTCGACGCGTCCAACAAGCTCCTCGGCACGTACGAGGGAGCCAACGGCGTCAAAACCGGCTGGACGAACGACGCGGGCTACTGTGTGGTTGCCTCGGCGGAGCGCAACGGCGTCGGGCTCGTGGCAGTCGTCATGGGTGCTAGTAGCGAGGAGCAGCGGTTTGCCGAAGCGAAGAGGCTGCTCGACTGGGGATTCGAGCACTATCGCGTCGAGCAAGTCACGTCCGCCGAGTCCACTGCCGCGCTCGTGACCGTGATCGACTACCTCGATCGCACCGCGGCAGCGGTGGTCTCGGAGTCAACGTCGGTCGCGCTGTTCGACCTCAGGGGCGAGGTCACGGTCACGGCCGATGTCGTCGACCAGGTCAAGGCGCCGGTGACGAAGGGCCAGCGACTGGGTACGCTCTCGGTCGTACAGGGAGATCGGCTCCTCGCTCAGGTCCCCGTCGTCGCCGCGGCGGACGTCGCCGCCCCCACGTGGTGGGAAGGCGTGAAGATCTCAGCCACACGACTGTGGCGCAAGCTATTCGGCGGTACACTGCAGGCGGCGCCGGTGCAGGTGCTTCCCGCAACGTAGATGCCGCGCTCTCGATGCGGCTGCAGGAAGGGAGGAAGACGGATGACAGAGGAGTTGCTTCGCACACCACTGTACGAGGAGCACATCGCACTCGGCGGGCGGATGGTCCCGTTCGCAGGCTGGGAGATGCCCGTTCAGTATTCGGGGATCATCGACGAGCACAAGGCGGTGCGCGAGCGCGTAGGCATCTTCGACGTGTGCCACATGACCGAGTTCCGCTTCTTCGGTTTTGGCGTCAAGGAGGCGCTCCAGGCTATCCTCGCCAACAACCTCGATAAGATCGACGACCTTGGGACGGCGGTCTACACGGTGATGTGCGACGAGGACGGTGGTATCGTCGACGACCTCATCGTGTACCACACCGGTGACCTGGAGTACCTCGTCATCGCGAACGCGGCGAACCACGACACCGACTGGGACTGGTTCGCGTCCCATCTTCCCGAAACCATCGAGTCCGTTGACGAATCGGACCGCACGGGCCTTATCGCGGTGCAGGGTCCGCTCGCGCTTCGCGTGATCGGCGAGCTCGCGGGCGAGGGATTCGAACCACCCACCCGTTTCTCGGTAGCCGAGGCGCACCTTGACGACACCCCCGTGCTTCTTGCGCGCACCGGGTACACGGGAGAGGACGGTGTGGAGATCGTGTGCCACGCCTCGCACGTTGTGGGCATCTGGCGCGCGCTGCTGTCGTTTTCCGAGGTCACGCCGTGCGGGCTCGGCGCGCGCGACACGCTCCGGCTGGAGATGGGCTACGCGCTCTACGGCACCGACATGGATCGCGGTGTGGATCCCATCTCAGCAGGACTTGGATGGACGGTGGCGCTTGGCAAGGGCGAGTTCATCGGCCGCGACGCGATCGCGCGCATCAAAGAGGCCGGCCCCGAGCGCAAGCTCGTCGGGCTCACCGTTGCCGATGGCGTTCCGCGCCACGGGCATCCCGTGTTGCGTGACGGCGAGGAGGTCGGTAAGGTGGCAAGCGGTACGTTCGCACCGACGCTCGGATACGGGATCGCGACCGCGTACGTACCTGCTGCGCTGGCTGCGCCCGGAACGGAGCTCACGGTTGCGATCCGTCGCAAGGAATCAGCAGCCACGGTCGTCCGTCCGCCGTTCGTCAAGCACACGTCATTGAGCACAACATCGTCGTAGTCGCCCCCCGAAAGGAGCGTTATCCGTATGTATCCCGCGGACCTGAAGTACGACAAAGAGCATGAGTGGGTAAAGGTCGACGGCGATGTCGCCACCGTCGGTATCAGCCACTTCGCGCAGGACCAGCTGGGTGAGGTCGTCTACGTCGACATGCCGTCGGCTGGCGATGAGATCAACGCCGGCGAGTCGTTCGGCGAGATCGAGTCGGTCAAGTCGGTCTCCGAGCTCTTCGCACCGGTATCCGGCGAGATCGTCGAGGTCAACGATGCACTCGCGGACACCCCCGAGGTCGTCAACGAGGACCCCTACGGTGCCGGTTGGATGATCAAGGTCAAGATGAACGATCCGGCCTCGGTTTCGTCGCTGATGAGCGCCGAGGACTACAAGGCATTCATCACCGAGGAAGCCTAGGGGCATGCGCTTCATACCGGTAACCTGCGAAGAGCGCGAAAGCATGCTGCGCGCCGTAGGCGCGCGCGAGATAGACGACCTGTTCGACGTGATTCCAGAGGCAGCCCGCCTCAAGGAAGGGCTCGACCTGCCGGAGGGCCTCAGCGAGATCGACCTTGCGGCCGATTTGCAGGCTCGCTCGGACGCGACCGACACCAGACTCGCGTCATTCCTCGGCGCGGGGTGCTACGACCACTACATTCCTGCGGTCGTTGACTCCGTCGTGAGCAAGCCCGCGTTCTTCACCGCCTACACCCCGTATCAGCCGGAGGTCAGCCAGGGAACGCTTCAGGCCATCTACGAGTATCAGTCGATGGTCTGCGCGCTCACCGGCATGGATGTTGCCAATGCGTCCGTGTACGACGGCGCCACGGCGCTCGTCGAAGCAGCGCTCATGGCCGCCCGCATCACCAAGCGGCATACGGTCGTCGTGAGTGCCGCGGTGCATCCCGAATGGCGGGAAGTGCTCAACACGTATGCCGAGTCGGGCATCATCGGCGTGGTCGAGTGTCCCGCATCTGGCGGCCTGACTGACATGGAGGCTCTCGGCGGCCTTGTTGCCGACGCGGCCGCGGTGCTGGTGTCATCTCCGTCGTTCTTCGGGAACATCGAGGACCTGGGCTCCGTCGGGCGTATCGCGCATGACGCGGGTGCCATGTTCGTTGTGGCCGCCAACCCGATACTCCTTGGCGTGATGGAGCCGCCCTCCGCATTCGGTGCCGACATCGTCGTAGGAGAGGGCCAGCCACTTGGCAACCCGATGTCGTACGGCGGTCCCGGACTGGGGCTCTTCGCCTGCAAGCAGGAGTTCATCCGTCAGATGCCAGGTCGCATCGTCGGTCGCACCGTCGACGTCGATGGCAGGCCCGGCTTCGTGCTGACGATGCAGACGCGCGAACAGCACATCCGTCGCGAGAAGGCGACGTCGAACATCTGCTCCAATCACTCGCTCAACGCGATTGCGGCGGGCGTGTATCTTGCGGCAGTCGGCCGCGAGGGGCTGGCCGGTATCGCCAGGTCCTGCGTGGCCAAGGCGCACTACCTGCACGACGCACTCGTCGCCACCGGCACGTTCGCTGACGTTAGCGACGAACCGTTCGGCTATGAGTTCGCGCTCCGCTACCACGGCGATATCGAGGCCATGCAGTCCGCCCTCCTGAACAAAGGATTCGCTGCCGGAGTCGCGCTCTCGCGATTCTCGGAGCAGTACGCGGGCCTGGTGCTCTTCGCGGTCACCGAGAAGCGTACCCGCCAGCAGATGGATCGCTTCGTGAAGGAGGTGGCGTCGCTGTGAGCGAGACAACGAACACGTCGGCGATAGCTCACCTCATCTTCGAGACCGGGGCGCCCGAGTCTCGCTGCGTGCTGCCTCCTGCGCTTGATGTGCCCGAGGTCGACCTGCCAGCCGCTCTGGGCGGCGCCGTGCGCTTGAATGAGCCGCTGCTGCCCCACGTGACCGAGGTTGAGATCGCGCGTCATTACGAGCGGCTCGCGAGTGCCAACTTTGGCGTGGACACCGGGTTCTATCCGCTTGGATCGTGCACGATGAAGTACAACCCCAAGATCGACGAGTGGGCGTGCCGCCTACCCGGGTTCGCCGGGGCGCACCCCTATCAGCCCGAGGCGACCGCTCAGGGGCTTCTGGGATTGATGTACGACCTGCAGACGGCACTCGGTGAGGTCTCAGGGCTTCCGGCGGTCACACTACAGCCGGCGGCCGGCGCGCATGGTGAGCTCACGGGCCTCATGATCATCCGTGCACACCACGTGGCCAACGGAGACGCGCGCAAGCGCGTGCTCATCCCTGATTCCGCGCACGGCACCAACCCCGCTACGGTCGCCATGTGTGGCTACGCGGTCACACAGGTCCCAAGCGACGAGCGCGGTGGCGTCGATCTCGACGCGCTGCGCGCCGCACTAGGCCCCGATGTCGCCGCGATCATGCTCACCAATCCCAACACCCTCGGACTGTTCGACGAGAACATCCTCGAGATCACCCGGCTCGTGCACGAGGTAGGCGCGCTCGCGTACTGCGATGGCGCCAACCTCAACGCCATCATGGGCAAGGTGCGTCCGGGCGACATGGGCTTCGATGTCATGCACATCAACCTGCACAAGACGTTCGCGACGCCGCACGGCGGCGGCGGTCCCGGCGCCGGGCCCGTGTGCGTCACTCCGGCGCTCGCGAAGTTCTTGCCCGCGCCGATCGTCATCCGCGATGGCGACGGCGTCTTTGCCACGGCCGTGCCCGAGAGCAGCATCGGCAGGGTCCGATCGTTCGCAGGCAACGTCGGCGTGCTGGTGCGCGCCTACGCGTACATCCGTGCGCTCGGCGGCGAAGGGCTGCAGGAGGTCTCGGAGCAGGCGGTCCTGTCAGCGAACTATCTCAAAGAGCGCCTTCGTGGTGCGTTCGACCTGGCGTATGACCGCACGTGCATGCACGAGTTCGTACTGTCGGGTGAACGTCAGCGCAAGGCCAACGGAGTTCGGACGCTCGACATCGCAAAGCGCCTGCTCGACCATCGCGTGCACCCGCCCACGATCTACTTCCCGCTGATCGTTCACGAGGCGATCATGATCGAGCCGACCGAGACCGAGAGCCTTGAAACGCTGGACGGCTTTGCTGACGCGATGCTGGCGATCGCGGTCGAGGCCGAGAGTGACCCCGACCTGCTGCATGGCGCTCCGTACACTACGCCCGTGCGACGGCTCGACGAGGCGCGCGCGGTCAAGGAACCCGATCTGGCCTGGCGGCCGCTCGCGGACGGAGCGGACTGACGCCCGTGCGTGATTGGCGACTCATCATAGACGGCCCGGTCGAGGGCGCCTGGAACATGGCTATCGACCGGGCCGTTCTGCATGCCTGCTCGGAGGGCACCTCGCCGCCGACGCTGCGGCTCTACACATGGCGCTCGCCCACGGTCACACTCGGTCGTTTCCAGTCGATCGAAGACGTTGACCTGGAAGCCTGCCTGGACCTGCGGTTCGCGGTGGCGCGGCGACCGACCGGCGGCAGGGGAGTGCTGCACAAAGACGAGCTCACCTACTCCATCGTGGCCTCGGTCGACGACGGCGTGCCGCGCGGTGTCTCGGCGAGCTATCGGCACCTGTGCTCGGCGCTTGCCGCGGCCTATGCGAACCTTGGTGTGCAGGCCGAGCTTACGAGCAGGCCACGAGGGGAGAGCGCCTCAGGGGCATGCTACCTGCACGCGACGCACGCGGACCTGTCGCTCGGGGCCGCAAAGCTTTCCGGCAGCGCCCAGGTGTGGGAGCACGACGCGGTGCTGCAGCACGGATCCTTCGTCCGCTCGCGTGACATCGAGGTCGAAGCGCGGGTGTTCAAGCTCGATCAGTCCACGAGCGATCGCCTGGTCCGCGAGACGGCGACACTAGAAGACGCGCTGGGGATCGCGCCGCCGATCGAGCGTATCGGCGAAGCGATCGTGGCCTCCGTGCAGGACACGTTCGGCGTGCGTCTTGTGTCCGGCGCTCTCACTGCGGCCGAGGTTACCGATGCCCTTGAGAGAGTCGAGTTGTTTCGAGTGCAGGCCGAACGGTGAATACACCATCTACGTAAGGCCGAGGTCGAGGGGATTCGTCCTCGCCGTCTGCTACAATCTTGATGCAGGACACGTGTCCACCGTGGTCCGGGAGGAAACATGGGCGACGAGAAGAAGCGCACAAGCGACGACGCTCTCCTCAATCTTGAGGTGAAGTCGGTAGACGAGCTCCGTTCGCTGCTGGACGACCTGTCCGCCGAAGAGCAGCGCGTCAGCTACCGGCGTCGCGTGCTGCACGGGAAGATCGACATCCTTCGCGCCGAACTCGTGCGCAGGCTCAAGGAGCAGCGCGAATCCGGCGGAGACGTCGTCTCCGGTCACGATATCGAGCGGCTCATCGAGATCCTCGCGAGCGACTTGCACGGCGTGTCCAAGTTCGACGTTGCGATGGACGCCGACGACGATGATGACAACTGGGACGACTAGGTCCCTGCGATAACGAACGATGCCCACGAACGAGGAGGACGTGTGACGACGCTCGCCGACAAGCTACAGGCGTTTCTTGATGAGATCGCGATCGACGCGGTCGAGGAGCGCGTTGTCGAGTACGTGATCCGTGAAGTGCACAACGGTCGCAAGCTGACGGATGCGCTCAAGGACCCGTACGTGAAGAATCGCCTCAACGAGGAGAAGCTTGCCCACGTGCTGGAGAATCCCGAGGTCGTCTCCGCGCTTGAAGAACAGATCGCGCATTCGTTCAAGAAGCGGGAATTCGGGCTGCTGGACTAGGTTCTCCTTGGTCGGGGGACGGAGGTTGTCGGTATGGACATGTGTCCCGCATGCGGCGCCCAGGTAGCTCCCGAGGACCGGGAGTGCGGGACCTGCGGCATCCGCCTGCACGGTTCCACGGCATCGTTCGAGCCGGTTGCGGCCGAGATGCCCGTCCCCGAAGGCGATCTGGAGTCATCCGACGTTCCCGTCCTGGTGGTTCGCAAGGGCGTTGAGGTAGGGGAGCGCTTCTACCTCGACCAATCGACCTTCACGGTGGGCCGTGACCCGGAAAGCGATATCTTCCTCAACGACGTGACGGTCTCTCGCGAGCACGCTGTGCTCGACATAAGCCCTGATGGGGTCACCATATCGGATTCCGGATCCCTCAACGGTACGTACGTCAACGACGTCAGAGTGGACAAAGCCCACCTCCGCACCGGCGACGCGGTTCAGGTAGGGCGATTCCAGATGGTCTTCCTCGCTGGAGGAGGCAAGTAGTATGGCAACCGCAGAGCACGAGTTCATGACCATCGGTGAGGTCGTCGAGAAACTCAAGGCCGAGCACCCCGATCTCACCATATCCAAGGTGCGCTTCCTCGAGGACGAAGGTCTCGTTTCGCCGGAACGCACGTCGGGTGGTTACCGCAAGTTCCACGCCCAGGACCTTACCCGGATCGAGCTCGTGCTCCGTCTCCAGAAAGACCACTACATGCCGCTCGCGGTGATCCGCGAGAAGCTGAAGGACCTTGACAAGGGGCGTATGCCAGCCGATATCGAACCTGTCGTCGCCCGCGGGGAGGCCATGTCGCTGCCGTTCGAGGCAGCCGAGACCATACCGGTCGCTTCCGCTCCGGATGCCCTCGGCCTGCCGGTCGCGTTCGTGCGTGATCTCGCCGAGTTCGGCCTCGTTGCGCTCATACAGGGCGAGCATGGAGAAGAGCTCTCGGCTCCCGATGTCGCGATTGCCCACGCATGCTGGGACCTGCGCAAGTTCGGTATCGAACCACGGCACCTGCGCATGTACGCGACCTTCGCCGATCGCGAGGCGACGTTCTTCTCGCAGGCGTTGATGCCGTCATTCCGTCACCGGACGCCGGAGACACGGCAGAAACTCCTCGACGCCCTGAACGAGCTGACCGAACTTACGAACGCGCTGAAACGGTCGATGCTGCACCGCGCGCTCACGCGCGCTTTCGACGACGTCATGTAGGGACGATGAGCACAACGCTGAATGAGTCGGGTGGATCGCTGCCCCTGTCCGACCGGGTCGCCGTGACCTCTTTCGCACATGCGAGCGAGCGTGTGGCGGCCCAGATCCTGGACTTCTACCGGATCCGGTGGGAATACGAGCCTACGTCGTTTCCGATCGAGTGGGACGGTCAGGGCCACGTGATAGCGATGTTCGCTCCGGACTTCTACCTGCCCGATTTCGACCTCTACCTCGAGCTGACCACGATGAACCAGAAGCTCGTGACCAAGAAGAACCGAAAGGTGCGACGGCTCAGAGAGCTCTATCCCGATGTGAACATCAAGATCCTGTATCAGAAGGACTTCCGTAAGCTGCTCTTCAAGTTCGGTATACCTGCGCAGGAGCAGCCCCACAACGCGGGCGGGGGATACGTGGCGGCACCCGACGACGAGATCGGCGGAGGCCCGAGGTGAGTGCGTATCACCTGCTTCACGATCCGGTGCTGGACCAGGTGCTGCTCTCATCCGACGAGATACAGGACATCTGCGAAGACCTGGGCGCGCAGATCACCCGGGACTACGCTGGCAGGGACCTGGCACTCGTCACGATCCTGCGTGGCGGCCTGATCTTCCTTGCTGATCTTGCGCGCTGCATCGACCTGCCCCTCACGACCGACTTCATGGCCGTTTCCAGTTACGGCTCGGGCGATGCGGTCCGCATCACCAAGGATCTGGACGACTCTATCGAGGGCAGACATGTCCTGGTCGTGGAGGATATCGTTGACACCGGCCTCACCCTCAACTACCTGCTCAGCGTGCTCAAGGGCAGAAACCCTGCCAGCCTGACGGTGTGCACGCTGCTGGACCGGGATGCGCGACGATTCGTCGACATCCCCATCTCGTATCGCGGCCTTCGGATCCCCGACCGCTTCGTGGTCGGCTATGGCCTGGATATGGGCGGCCGCTATCGCAATCTGCCCTTCGTCGCCACCGTGCACGACGAGGTGATGGGCTGACCGGACTGGCGGAGGGTGATGCGAACCGCTAGGGTTGTATCGCTCTACTGACCGCACAGGGAGGAGTCGCTCGTGGATCTTGAGTCCTACATCCGAGACATACCGGACTTTCCGCAAGAGGGCATCATCTTTAAGGACATCACGCCACTACTGGCGAGTCCGGAGGGGTTTCGTTCCGCCATCGACACCATCGCCGCCGCGTTCGAGGACGCCGGCGTGACCAAGGTACTCGGCGCCGAGGCCCGGGGGTTCATCTTCGGCGGGGCGCTCGCATACAAGCTCGGCGCAGGCTTTGTACCCGCGCGTAAGCCGGGCAAACTGCCATGGACGACCACGAGTGCGACCTATGCGCTCGAATACGGCACGGACACGCTCGAGATCCATGCGGACGCGCTCGGCCCCGACGACGTCGTCCTCATCGTTGACGACGTCCTTGCGACCGGTGGAACCGCCGCCGCGAAGAACGAGCTGGTGCACACGACGGGTGCCACCACCGCCGGCTTCGCGTTCCTCATCGAACTCGACTTCCTCGGCGGGCGCTCCAAGCTTGGGGATTCCAAGATCATCTCACTCATCCACGTGATCTGATCCTGCCCGCTGCAGTGGCAAGGGTGATCCTCACAGGCCCCGCAGTCACGGTGCCTTACTCGATGTCCTCCGCGGGCACCACGATCTCGGCGTGAACGCTTCCCACGCCGGTGATCCCGAGCGCCTGCGCGGCGGCTTTGGAGAGATCCAGATCGCGACCGGCGATGAACGGGCCTCGATCGTTGACGTACACGATGATCCTGGCGTTGCCATGCGTGAGCGCGAGGACGGTGCCGAACGGGAGCGTCCGTGAGGCGCACGTGAGATCGTCCTCGTTGAAGAGCTGGCCCGAGGCGGTCCCGTTGCCGTTGAAGCCGGGCCCGTACCACGAACACGCAGCGTCAAAGGTCGAGCCGGTCGTCCGGTACGTGCGCGGCATGTACGCCGAGACGAGATACGACCTGTCAGCGTAGGGAAGCACCGTCGCGTCGGCGCGTGGAATCACGGCTCCCACCGGGATGGAGCTGGCGCGCCAGCGTGCTCGTGTCTCAGCGTCCAGGCGCCGCGCGTCTGCGAGTGCTGCGCGCGCCTGCTCGCTCAGCTCGCTGACAAGCCTCTGCTGGTCGCTGAGCCGTCGTTCGACCTTCGCCTTGCGTTCGGTCTGCAGGCGTCGCAACTCGGCGTCCTGAGCGTAGATGTCCTTGAGGGCAGCAGCCTGATATCGCGCATCGTCCGCGGCGAGGTTGAGCTGGTTCACGACGCGGCTGTCCTCCTCGGCGATGCGAGAGAGCACAGAGACCTTGCCGATCAGGTCGTTGAGTGAATCCGACGTGAGCAAGATCGATATCGGCTGCACCGAGCCGCGCTTGTAGACCGAGACCACGTGCGCGTCGTACCTGACCTGTGCCTGTGCAAGCACCGCCTCCGCGCGGGCGACCCGCTGTCGCTGGGAGGCGATGCGCGTCGATGTCGCGACGAGACGGGTGTCGAGCGCGGTGATCTGAGCGTTGAGCTCAGAGATCTCGGCGTCCATGTCGAGCACCTGCGCCGTTGCCGCGTCGATCTCTGCGTCGAGCCGCAGCAGCGTTGCGGACTGGGCGGAGAACGGGATGTCGACAGCGTGAAGCGTGGCGGGCTCGGCGCTCGCGGAGAAAGGGAAGACCATGACCATGACGGTCGTGATCGCGATGATCGATACCGGGCGTGCCATCGCGCGCATACGACTCCCACCGCCACACGGCCCCCACAGCCGCGGAAGGGTTGGAGAACATATGCTACCAGAACACGGTGACAAGATGGCAACACCCCAGGTCAGGCCGCGCATTGACGTATGGTAGAATAGATACCGACCGAATGGCGGCTTACACCCGCCGCCTCTTCATCGCAGATCCGACGCAGCAGGAGGTGAATCGTGCGGCCACATGCCACCGGAGCGTCGCTCCGAACCCTCCTTTCGCTGCTGCTCCTGACAACGCTTCTCGCCGGGGTCGCTCCCGCCGCAGCCGCACCCTCCACGCCTCAGATAGAGAAGAAGCGTGCCGAGGCGACGGCCGCCGAGGCCGAACTCGACAGAATGGCCAACGAGCTCGAGATCCAGGTGGAGGAGTACAACGCCATCTCCGAGGCGCTTGATCAGACTCGCGAACAGATCCGGCAGACGCGCGCCGACCTTGAGGCCGCAAGCCGTGAGCTGGAGACGTATCAGGGGCAGCTGGCAAACAGGGCCGCGAGCATCTACAAGGACGGCAACACGGGCATGCTGGGCGTGCTTCTTGGAACATCGTCGTTCGAGGACTTCGTTTCGCGATTCGACCTGCTCATGCGTATCAACCGTCAGGACGCCGAGATGGTCGCCGCCACCAAGGAAGCCAAGTCGCGCGTGGAGTCGATCGAGTTGGCGCTTGAAGCGCGCGAGGCCGAGCAGGTGGCGCTGCGCGCAGAGGCCGAGCGGCGCGGCGCGCAGATCGAGGCCGAGATCGCCAGGCAGGAGTCGTATGTGGCAGCTCTCAACTCCGAGGTGAAGCAACTTATGGCCGAGGAGGCCGAGCGCCAGCGCAGATTGGCGGCCGAGCGCGCGGCGAAGGCAGCCGCTGCTGCCGCCAGCAGCGGTGGACGCACGGCCACAGCTGCGGGCGATCTGCCGGCTGGCCATCCCGAAGTCGTGTCGATCGCACTCAGGTACCTTGGCGTCCCCTACAAGTGGGGCGGCACCAGTCCCAGCGGGTTCGACTGCTCGGGACTGTGTCAGTACACGTATGCACAGATCGGCATAACACTGCCCCGCACCAGTCGGTCGCAGTACGCCTCGGGGGCCCATATCGCTCCCGACAGGCTCGATCTCTTGCGTCCCGGAGACCTCGTGTTCTTCGGTACGGGAGGCGACCCGTCCAAGGTGCATCACGTGGGCATCTACGTGGGGGACGGCAACTTCATCCACGCCCCGTCGCGGGGTGATGTGGTGAAGGTCTCCTCGCTCACCGATCGCATCAGCAGCAGTGGGGACTACGTCGGGGCGTCACGCTTCTAGCATCGCTCTCAAAGCGCGCTGCCCCTGCCGATCCTGTGATACCGCCTGTGCTTACGTCACGCAGGGAATGCATGGGCTCTGTGCTATCATTCACGGAATCCAGCGCATCTTAGTCGCAGTATCCGTATCGTGGAGGTGACCGCTTGACGCGTACCCTGATGTCGGGGAACGAGGCCGTTGCACGCGGCGCATATGAGGCCGGCGTCGCCGTCGGGGTGGGCTACCCCGGCACGCCGTCGACCGAGGTGCTCGAGAACCTCGTGCGCCAGCCCGAGGTGCACTGTGAGTGGGCGCCAAACGAGAAGGTGGCGGCTGAGGTCGCCGCGGGCGTCAGTCTGGGCGGCAAGCGCGTTCTGGTCACGATGAAGCACGTCGGGCTCAACGTCGCCGCCGATCCGCTCTTCACCCTGTCATACACCGGCGTCGGTGGAGGCTATGTCCTGCTCGTCGCCGACGATCCCGGTATGCACTCCTCTCAGAACGAGCAGGACAGCCGCAACTACGCCGCCTTCGCCAAAGTCCCCATGCTGGAGCCTTCCGGCAGTCAGGAGGCACTCGACTTCGTGCGCTCCGCGTTCGAGCTGTCCGAGCGATTCGATACGCCCGTGCTTGTTCGCACGACCACCCGCGTGTCTCACTCCAAGGCGCCTGTGTCCACGGGGGAGCGGACCGAAAACGACGCCGCGGTGTACGCGACGAACATGGGCAAGTGGGTGATGATGCCCGCCATGGCGCGCGCGCGGCGCGTGCAGGTGGCGGCGCGCACCGCCAGCCTACGCGAGTTCACCAACACGGGACCCTTCAACCGGATCGAGTGGCGCGACCGCTCGCTCGGGATCATCGCGTCGAGTATCGCGTACGAGTACGTGCGCGAGGCGCTGCCTGAGGCCTCGGTTCTCAAGATCGGCATGGTCAACCCGCTCCCGGACGAGTTGTTCCGTGAGTTCGCGGCGGGTGTGGAGCGCGTTGCCGTGGTCGAAGAGCTCGACCGGTTCATGACAGACCACGCCAGGGCGCTTGGCATCGATCTTGTCGACACCGAGCTGCCCGAGATAGGTGAACTGACGCCCGACCGCATCGCCGCGGCGTTCGGCGCACCGGCCCGTGATACTCGCGAGCCGATAACCGACCTGCCTCCAAGGCCACCGCTGCTGTGTCCGGGATGTCCGCATCGAGGCGTGTTCTGGGCGCTTGGCAAGATGAGGGCGACGGTCACGGGTGACATCGGCTGTTACACGCTTGCGGCGCTTCCACCGCTCTCGGCGATGGATGCCTGTGTGGATATGGGAGCGAGCATCGGCATGGCGCACGGGCTGAGCCTTGCCGGCACCGCACACGGGCCTATCGTCGGCGTGATAGGGGACTCCACGTTCGCGCACTCCGGCATCACGGGGCTGCTCAACATGGTGTACAACGGCGGCGTCGGGACCATCGTCATCTTGGACAACCGCACGACCGCGATGACGGGTCACCAGGGCAACCCGGTCTCTGGAATGACCATCAGCGGCACGGACGCCCCGCAACTCGACCTCATCGAGCTTGCGAAGGTGCTGGGGGTGACCTCGGTCAGGACTGTCGACCCGTTCGATCTGGGCGGGACGCTCGAGGTGCTCAAAGAGGCGACCTCCGAGGAGGTCCTCAGTGTGGTCGTGGCCAAGGGCCCGTGCGCGCTGCTCACCAGATCGACCGCGGATCCCTTTGCGGTGGACGAAGAGCTGTGCACCAAGTGTGGAGCATGCCTCCGCATCGGATGCCCCGCGATCATGAAGGCGCCGTCCGGACAGGCCGTGATCGACACGGCGGTCTGCGTGGGATGCGAACAGTGCGTGCAAGTCTGTCGCCTCTCGGCGATCGTACCCGCGGGGGCGTCGTGCGATTTCGGGGGAGGTGCCTAGATGCCCGAGGTCACAACGGTCCTTCTCGCGGGAGTCGGCGGTCAAGGTACCATCCTCGCGGGTGACGTGCTTGCCAAGGTCGCCATCGCTCAGGGTTTTGACGTGCGTCTCTCCGAGGTGCACGGAATGGCGCAGCGGGGCGGCTCCGTAGACACCGTGGTGCGCTACGGCGATGAGGTTCATTCTCCCATCGTCGACCTCGGCGTTGCGGACCACCTGATCGCGTTCGAGCTTATCGAGGCGGCTCGCAAGCTGCCGTACCTCAAACCCGACGGTCGGCTCGTGGTCAACAACCGGCAGATCCAGCCGCTTCCCGTGCTGACCGGTGCGTTGCCGCTCCCCACGGGACTCGAGGCGGCACTCGCCTACGAAGGCGCGGTCTTCATGGACGCAGAGGCGCTTGCCTGTGAGGCGGGTTCTCCGCGCTCGGCTAACGTGGTTCTCCTCGGCGCGGCGTCGTACGGGCTGCCGTTTCCCGAGGACGTGTGGGAAGAAGTGATCGCATCGAGGGTGCCCCCGAAGACAGTCGAGGGCAACCTGCGGGCGTTTCAACTCGGTCGCAAGGCGTGTGCAGAAGGGGTGTGCAACCTATGAGTGACAGCAAGGTCAAGCAGCTCTCTGTGTTCATCGAGAACAAGTCCGGTCGCGTCAGTGAAGTCACGGACGTGCTCGGTGAGGCCGGTGTCAACATCCGGGGCTTCTCGGTCTCGGACACCGCCGAATACGGCATTCTCCGGCTTATCGTGGATCAGCCCGAGGTGGCCACGGCGGCGCTGAGAGCCGGGGGGTTCACGGTACGCGAAGACGATGTGATCTGCATCGACCTGCCTGACGTCCCCGGCGGGCTTGCGGGTGTGCTCAAGATCGTCTCCGCCGCGGGCGTGAACATCGAGTACGTGTACTCTCTCATCGCCACGTACGTGGTGATCAATGTCGCTGATGTGGACCGGGCGCTGCACCTCCTGTCGGACAGGCCGGTACGGCTGGTCTCACAGGAGGAGCTGGCCTCGGCACACTCGTACGGCGAGGAACGGCAAGGGTAGGGGTTGCCCATCCCCGTGCAACCGGGGACGCGGGCGGGCGCATCGATCGAAGGAGGACGATCGACATGGAGGGTAGCAGGCGCGCGTTGATCGCCGCGCTGCGTGCCCTCGCGCGGAGCTTGAGAAGACGCAGGGCTTCGTGGGCACAGGCGGGACGTTCACGATGAGTAGCGAAGATCACGATGGCCTCAAGGCCAGCGATCTCGTCATGCACGAGATCGAGGGGGGCATGTGGGTGTTCGCCGAATAGGCGACTAGTGGACAGGGGAGCGGTACCGTGAAACGGACATTCCGAACGGTCGTGACACTCGCGGTCGCAATCGCGCTCGTCGGGGCGCTCGCGGGTTGTGCGAAGAGCGACGATGACGCCACCGGAGGCACCGCCGAACCGTATCGCATCGGCGCGATCCTCTCGCTGACGGGCACGTACGCCGGGCTCGGTATTCCGGAGGAGCAGGCCATCAAACTCGAGGTAGAACGCGTGAACGAAGGTGGTGGTATCAACGGACATCCGATCGAGGTCATCTACGAGGACGACGCGACCGATCCGGCGAAGGGCGTGGCCGCGGCGACCCGCCTGATCGAACAAGAAGGCGTCATTGCGATCATCGGCGCCACGGGCACCGGTCAGACGATGGGCCTGAGAAGTGAGATCCAGCGCGCTGGCATCCCGCAGGTCTCGATGGCGGGAGGCTCGGTCGTCACTGACGATCTCGATCCGCTCGTGTTCCAGACACCGTGGCCCAACCGGATCGTAGTACCGTTCACCCTTTCTGCGCTCAAGGATCGCGGTTACACGAAGATCGCCGTCATCAGCGACACCGGGGGTTACGGTGTGGATGGCCGCGACGTCATCGTCAGTAACGTCGCGGCTGCCGGCATCACGATCGTTGCCGATGAGACGTTCAACCCGGGTGACACCGATATGACCGCCCAGCTCACAAAGATCAAGGGCGCCTCACCCGATGCGGTGCTGATGTGGAACGCCGGCAAGGAAGCGGCGATCGTTGCCAAGAACATGAAGCAGCTCGGCATGGAGCAGCCACTCTACGGCAGCCCGGGTAACGGCCGCAAGGAGTTCATCGACGGCGCCGGCGATGCTGGCGAGGGGTTCCGATTCGCGGCCGGTAAGGTCCTGGTACCCGAGGCATACGAGAAGGACTCCACCGCGTATCAGGTGGCAACGGACTTCATCTCCCGCTATACCGACAAGTGGGGTACGGCGCCGGACATCTTTGCCGGGCATGCGTACGACGCCTTCCTCGTGGTCACGGACGGGCTCTCGCGCGTGGATGGTGAGGTGACGCCCGCGGCGCTTCGGGACGCCATCGAGCGCACGAGCGGCCTCGTGGGCGTTGGTGGCACGTTCAATTACTCGGCGAAGGACCACAACGGACTCACGACTGACGAACTGGTGATCTATCGTGTCGAAGGTGGCACGTGGGTGCTCGACGAGTGACGTCTCGCGGGGTAGGCGCGTGAGATGAATAGCGCCGGACTGCTGCAGTTCGTCTTCTCCGGACTCCAGAATGGAGCCGTGTACGCCCTCGTGGCGCTCGGCTTCACACTGGTGTACGCCTCGACGGGCATCATCAACTTCGCCCAGGGTGAGTTCTTCATGCTCGGCGGGATGCTCGCCGTCGCGGGGGTCAACGCCGGACTGCCGCTCCCGATCGCGGTCATCGCGTCTGTGATCGCCACCGCGAGCGTGGGGCTCGTGTTCGAGCGTGTCGCGCTTCGGCCCCGGCGTGCGTCAGGGCCGCTCGTACTCATCATCATCACCATCGGCGGCTCGATGGTCATCAAGTCGCTGGCGCGGCACCTGTTCGGTCCAAACGAGTTGTCGCTTCCGGCGTTCTCATCGGGCGGCTCGATCATGGTGGCCGGTGCCGCCATCGACCGTCAGGTGCTGTGGATCTGGGGGCTCACGATCATCGCGGTCGTGGCCCTCACGGTGGTCTACGACAAGACCAGACTCGGTCGCGCGATGCGTGCGTGCTCGCTCAGCCACGACGCGGCGCGCCTGATGGGAATCGACACAGCGGGCGTGGTCATGGTCTCATTCGGGCTCTCCGCCGCACTGGGGGCACTCGCCGGCGTCGCGGTCGCACCGCTTACGCAGACGGCCTTCGATGTCGGTGCACGCGCCGGACTCAAAGGCTTCGCGGCCGCGATCGTGGGAGGGCTGGGCAATCCGGTGGGTGCGGTGGTGGGCGGACTCGTTCTCGGCCTTCTCGAGAGCCTGTCGGTCGCTTTCATCTCGAGCACCTACAAAGACGCGATCGCGCTCGTGGTGTTGCTCATGGTGCTGTTCATCCGCCCGCAGGGACTTCTCGGGCGATCGCACAAGGAGAAGCTGTGAGCGAGCGCGACACCATGCGCACGGTCACAGCGATCGCAGGCCCCGCGGCGGGCATTGCGCTCGTGGCGGCGGCGCCGTTGCTCACCGACGATCGCTACGTGCTCAAGGTGCTGACGTTCGTGGGGATCAACGTGATCGTCATCGCCGGATTGTCGCTTCTCTTCGGGTACGCGGGGCAGATCTCGCTCGGGCATGCGGCGTACGTGGGCCTCGGCGCGTACACGTCGGGATACCTGACGACAGCGCACCAGACGCCCTGGCTGCTCGCGGTGCTCGCGGGTGCGCTCGTGGCGGGTCTGGGCGGTCTTCTGCTGGCGTTGCCAAGCTTGCGCCTTAAAGGGCACTACCTTGCCATGGCCACGCTCGGCTTCAACGAGATCATGAGCGTGCTGTTCGTTGAGGCGCGGGGCATCACCGGCGGCAACGACGGGCTCTCGGGAATCCCGTACCCGTCCATCGGCGCCTTCAAGATGGACACTCCCTCGGCTAACTACCTGCTCGTGTGGGGTGTTGCGATCCTGGTGCTGCTCCTCGCGGGCAACATGGTGCGAACACGACCCGGCCGGGCGATGCGTGCGCTGCACGGCTCGGAGCTGGGGGCTTCTGCGTGCGGAGTGGACACCACGCGGCTCAAGGTACAGGTGTTCACGCTCTCGGCGGCGCTCGCCGGACTTGCCGGGGCGCTCTTCGCACACACGGTGGGCTTTGTCTCACCCTCCTCATTCGGCCTGGACTTCTCCGTGCTCCTTGTTGCCATGGTCGTCGTTGGCGGGTCGGGCTCGCTGGTCGGGCCGCTTCTCGCGTGCGTGTTCCTCACACTGTTGCCGTACGCCGATGCGCTCATACCGGGTCTTTCCAGGGACGCCATCGCGTTCGTTCAGGACTGGGAGGCCGACATCTCGGGTCTGGCCATGATCGGCGTGCTGCTGTTCGCTCCCAAGGGTCTGTCCGGTGTTGCCCGCGCGATAGCGCGGCCGCGCGCGGGCGAAGGTGAGACGTCGTGAAGCTGCTCTCGGTGCAGGGTGTCTCCAAGCGCTTCGGCGGACTCTGCGCCGTCGACGGCGTCACGTTCGATGTCCACGAGGGAACCATCAAGGCGCTCATCGGCCCCAACGGAGCGGGGAAGAGCACGCTTTTCAACCTACTCACCGCATTCGAGCGTCCCGACTCGGGCAGCGTCACGTTCGCCGGTGCGTCGCTCATCGGGCGCAAGCCGCACGAGGTGGTCAGAGCTGGCGTGGCGCGCACGTTCCAGAACACACAGCTCTTCGAGGAGATGACCGCCGCCGAGAACGTTTTGGTCGGCATGCACCCTCGCTTGCGGACCGGCATGCTTGCCGGCGCGCTCAACCTGCCGTGGACGCGCGCCGAGGAGCGCCGCGCACGGGAGCAGGTGGGTCACGCGCTGCATGTGGTAGGTGCCGAGCGCTACGCCGATGCCCCGGCGGCCGACGTGCCGCACGGCATGCGGCGACTGATCGAGGTGGCGCGAGCGCTCGCGACCGGTCCGAGGCTGCTGCTGCTGGACGAACCCGCCGCCGGTCTCAACGCCGTAGAGACCCAGGCGCTTGCGGAGAGCTTGCGCCGCATCCGCGACGAGGGTGTCACGTTGCTCGTTGTGGAGCACGACATGGGACTCGTGATGGACGTATCCGAGGAGATCGTGGTCCTCGACCGTGGCCGCAAGATCGCCGAAGGACCGCCACTGCTCATCCAGAAGGACCGCGCGGTCATAGAAGCGTATCTGGGGGAGGAGGGAGCGTATGCCTGAGTCATTGTTGCAGGTGTGCGATCTCTCTGTGGGATACGGGCGGATCGGTGTCGTACGCGGCGTGACCGTCACCGTGGATGCGGGGGAGATCGTGACCCTTATCGGCGCCAACGGCGCGGGCAAGTCGACGCTGCTCAAGGCCATATCGGGTCTCCTCCGGCCGACGGACGGCGCGGTCGTGCTTGCCGGGCAACCGGTGACGGGGATGGCGCCCGAGAAGCTCGTGCGTCGAGGTCTTGCGCTCGTGCCGGAGGGGCGCATGCTCTTCGGGCCGATGACGGTGGCCGAGAACCTCGCTCTGGGCGCTCACACACGCCGCTCGCAGACCGAGGTGGCCGAGGACCTGGCCCGCGTGCAGGCGCTCTTCCCGGTGCTCGCCGAGCGAGCGCGGCAGCCGGCGGCGACACTCTCGGGTGGCGAGCAGCAGATGCTCGCGATCGGTCGGGCGCTCATGTCGCGACCGCGCGTGCTGCTCTTAGACGAGCCGTCGCTTGGGCTTGCGCCCAAGGTCATCGCGGATATCTTCGG
>JBASNZ010000031.1:0-2539 GCA_049657775.1 Coriobacteriia bacterium
CGACGGCACCCGCTACACATACCTGTGGGGTCCTGACCGGCAGCCGCTTTCCGTCACCCGCACTCGGTCCGGACAGCCCGCCGAGACGTTCGCGTACCACACGGACGCGCTCGGCAGCGTGGTGGCGATGACCGATGAGGACGGCGTCGCGGTGGCGACCTACGAGTACGACCCGTACGGACGCCCGCTCTTGACCTGGACGCAAGACCCGATCGGCGAGCGCAACCCGCTTCGGCACCGGGCGTACTACGCAGACGCCGAGACCGGCATGTTCTACCTGCCCGCGAGATACTACGACCCGGCGACGTACCGCTTCTTGTCGCCGGACCCCGCACCGCCGAGTGCCGGAGACCCGCTGAGTCTGAACGCGTTCGTGTACTGCCTGGGGGACCCGGTGGGTGCGAGCGACCCGAGCGGGGCAGTGACCGACATCGAGGCCGAAGCATGGAGTCACTACTACTACGGCAATCCGCACAAGACCGACGGGTACTTCGGCCTTTCAAAAGACCGCACCGCAGCAGAGCACGCGACCGGGCAGTTGCGCAAAGCATGGAGACACGGGCTGCGAAGCGGCCGACCAAGAACGATAATCCTGTTCGGTGGATGGTGCCCCGGGGACCCCAGGCCCCAGAACCATCATGAAAGGGCTGCCCACAATCTGGCGTCCACAATGGGTGGAGACGTGCTCGTGCTCTCCGGCAAGACGCAAGGGGGCTGGGGGTTCGCACTCGGGGGGCGAAGCGGAAGCGTGGATCGGTTGATCTACTTCGGCCATGCTGGCCACGACGGTGGAGACATCGCCATGTCCACCGGTGAGGACGGCATCCGGTGGCTGGACATAAAGGAACTGCCGACAAGGCACATGCTCGGATTTGGCTCGATCGAGTTGGTCACCTGCAATGGTGGACTCCCCGGCGGGGTGGCCGAGCAGATGGCGGAGCACTTCGGGTGTCACGTGATGGGCAACAGGAATCTCATGACGATCGGCGAGCAGGGTGACTACGGTGTCTTCTTCGGACGAGGCAGCCTGGGCTTCAACGTAGGCAATACGTGGGGGTGGGAAGACTATGACGCCTTCTGATGACGGGTCGATCGCCGTCCGAAAGAGCCGACTTGTGGTGCTCTTGCTGATGGCAGTCGCTTCACTTGGCCTACTGGTCGGCTGGAATATGCTGACCAGCGGCCCGGAGACCGTCTCCCAAGCTCTCAGCGTTCTACGGCGTTCGGACGCGTCGTTCCAGACACGCGACGATGCGATGGTGTACTTGGTCGAGCGTGATGATGATTCGAGCGTGATCCAGGCAATCGAGATGGAATGCAGGACTTCGTCCGACGGTGCCTATGTGGTCCAACTGTTCACGGTCTTGACCTTGGCCGATAGCAGCCTCAGTCGCGAGGCTCTTGTTCGTCTGATGGAAAACGAGAACGCCGATCTGTCGGTTCACGCTGCATTCGCTCTCGGTCAGCGCGGTGATCCCATCGCGTTGCCGGTGCTGAAGGCCGAGGAGGAGCGAGCGCGGCGCGATGGCGAATGGCAGCGGGCGCAGGAGGTTCAGGAGCTGATCGAACGGCTGGATGGCACGCAATCGGACTAGCTGCGGGGGCCCGAACTCGGTGAAGCCGTCCGTGAGCGGGCTCAGGGCCGAGATGGAGGCGGCGATCTCGGCCTTGGGGTGAGAGTGCCGGTAAGACTCTTTCCACGCAATGGTAAAAATCCTACCAAGGCAGATCGCAGGTCCAATCAGCAGTCTGTGGACCCGGTAGCGGAGCGCGGATTGCCCCACCTGGAGCCATCCCGCCGCCTCGCCCGCACGGTGCCGTTGCCCGCTATTTGGGTTTGACCTTAACCAGGGCGTTTGTTAGCATATTTCCTCGCGTCTGTATCCCTAAGACTGGAGCACACATCCATGTACGCAATCGTGAAAACCGGCGGCAAGCAGCTTGTCGTTGAGAAGGACGCCGTGGTCGTTGTCGAGAAGATCGACGCGCCCGTTGGTGAGTCCGTCACGCTGCCCGCGATCTTCGTTGCCGACGGTGACACGGTCGTGTACGGCGATGCTGCCTCCACGGCACTTGTGACCGCAATGGTCGTGGAACACTTCCTGGGCGAGAAGCAGATCGTCTTCAAGTTCAAGAAGCGCAAGGGCTACAAGCGCCTCAAGGGTCATCGCCAGCCGCAGACCGCGCTGCTGATCACCGAGGTGTCGCTCACCGGCGCCAAGAAGGCCGCTCCCAAGAAGGCCGAGAAGGCCGTCGAGGCACCGGCCACCGAGGTCGCAGCTGCTGAGAAGCCCGCTGCCGCCAAGAAGCCGGCTGCCAAGAAGCCCGCGGCTCCCAAGGCCGAGGCTGCTGCCGAGGACACGCCTGTTGCCAAGACGCCCGCGGCTCGCAAGCCAGCCGCCAAGAAGGCCGACGAGGCCGAAGCACCGAAGGAGTAGTCGACCATGGCTCACAAGAAAGGTCTTGGCTCAACTAAGAACGGACGCGACTCCAAGTCCAAGCGACTTGGCGTTAAGCGGTTCGCGGGCCAGACAGTCAC
>JBASNZ010000032.1:0-2054 GCA_049657775.1 Coriobacteriia bacterium
TCGAAGAGATCATGCGAGAGGCACTTACGCTCGATGTCGAGACGCGCGCCTCGATCGCTCATGAGTTGCTGTCCAGCCTCGAGTCCTTGTCCGATGCTGAGGTTGAGCGCCTCTGGATCGCTGAAGCCAAGCGCCGCAGCGCTGATGTCAAAGCCGGACGCGCGCAGACCCTCTCGGCGCATGAGTCACTGGCCCGCGCCCGCGCCAATCGGTAGCCCCCGTGATCCTCGACATTCACGAGGACGCTGATCGCGAACTCAACGATGCGGCGGACTACTACGACTCGGAGAGCCCTGGACTCGGCACGCTGTTCCTCGATCAGGTTGATGTGGGGTATCAGCGTATCGTCGAGAATCCGCGCGTGGCGGCGGAGATCGACTCCGCGATCAGAGGGCTTGTCCTCGCGAAGCTCCCCTTCAATCTGATCTACGAGATTGATGGTGATGTCATCCTGATTCTCGCCGTCGCACACCAGAGGCGCAGGCCTCATTACTGGCGCGAACGACGCGCGGGATGCCTAACAGGTGCATCCTGCGGAACGCCAGAAGCTGCGATGACCGGAAAGCGCTGAGCGTCCGCTGAAGCGCGAATGCGTTAGCACCATGAGAATCTCGATTGCTCACGCGCCCCGAGCACGTGGTCGCATGGGGCTGATGTGTGTCCGGGCGATCAGAATGGAGCCTTGGCGGGATCGTAGTACCAGGTTTCCCTTTCGATCTTGCCCTCCGACATCTCCAGGGATGTGACGCCGACGACTTGCGCGACCCTGTCAAGGTCCGGGCGCATCCCGTCTGCGGTCCAGAACACCAGCGCCCAGCTGTCACCCGCAAGCGTTCGCTCGATAGTGAGATCGAAGTCGGGCGTCGCCAACAGCGCGTTCAGTGCATTCTCAATCTCACTGGTTCCACGGTACGTCCTGTCCGTGGCCGCATCGTGCAGTACTGCCTCGGGAGCGTAGAGCGGCAGGAGGGCCGGCACATCCTTTGTCGTGTCGAGCCCCTCATACGCCCCGGCGTACGACTCGGTGACAGCCGCCACGGCCCGCTCGCCACGATCCGCTAACCACATCCCTCCGACGAACGCCACGGCCAGCGCCACCACTGCGGCTAGCAGGGCGAATAGCCATCGTTTACTGCGAGGTTTGTGTGCTCGGTCATTCATCGTCTCGGCCTTCCGTGGGAGGAGCCCTCAAGGAGGACTGTTCCCGCCCACCGCCATAGACAAAACGCGCAGCATGAGTGTGGTTTGACAGGAGACATCCACTCCCAGGCAGTGGACAAGTCCACGGCGCAGCGTCTAGTTGACCGGTATCGCCGGTAGTGAGGAGGCATTCGGTGACGGTCCGGCCCAAGTGGTTGATCTTCCTGCGGTCCATCTCCTGGATCGCTGCTGCTATCCCTGCTCTCGGTCTATGCTGGCTTCTGATGAAAGAAAGCGTCTCGGAGCCGGGTGGTCCGTCCATCAACCTTGCCTTCCACGTCGTGTTGGCAATCAGTCTTCTCGCACTCTTCTCGGAGTTCGCCGTCACAATCGGGCGTTGCCGCGATCCTCTAGTGCTTCTTGCGCTCGGCACAGGAGGATTCATGGCAATCGTCTTCGCGGCTGTGCTGAGCGAGCTGCTCGGCCCAGCGATCCTGCTCGCACTGTTGATCGTGATTCTCGTGTGGGGAGCGCGGCTGCACCGGTCGGGTCGTCGCCTGGACTCGTCGAACCTGCGCTTCCACCAGACGCAGACGCGCGCGTGGCGCATAATGGGAGCGCAGGCGCGCTGGTGAAGTGCCGAGACGCTAGCCACAGGTCAGTCAGACGCCTGTGCGAGCCGATTCCAATCGGCGACAATGTAGTCGTTTGGCGACCGGGACTGCTCGAGGAGGAGGTCATGGTAGCGACACGTCGGCATCGCACGGTGATCGTCGCGGGCATCATTCTCGCGTCGCTGCTGCTCTTCGGCTGCGACTTCTTAGACGGACTCTCCGAATCCGGTGGAGACAGGGGAGTCGAGAAGCTCAAGGAGGACACCCGGAGACAGCTTGAAGAGATGGACACTCAAGAGG
>JBASNZ010000033.1:0-38158 GCA_049657775.1 Coriobacteriia bacterium
CGGGCGGTGCGGGCGGAGCTGCCGGAGGTGCTGGCGGTGCGTAACCTGCGGGAGCAGGAGGCGCATAACCACCCTGCGGAGCTGCCATGCTGCCACGCTTGATCTTCTTGAAGACCATGAAGTAGTAGACGATGGCGGCGATCCAGTGTGCGCTCAGCAGCCAGGACGCGAACAGGATGATCATCCAGGTCGTCTTGCTGTTGCCGGTGGAACCCGGGAACTCGTACTCCTGACGTCCGAACAGGTCGACCAGCATCCAGATCCAGAATCCGAGTGTGAGGAGTAGGAAGACGCCGACGACTCCGCAGATGATGCCGCCAGCGGCGGCGTCTCCACCAGAGCCCTAGTCCTGCGCGAATGCGGGAGCCGCTGCCATGAGCGTGAGCGCGCCGGTTGCCAGAGAGGCGGACAATTTGAACGACTGCTTCATATCGTTCACCCCCTCTCGGCGAGCAGCCATGAGGTAACGTATCAGCAACGTGACGGTGTCGCGTCGCTTACAGTGCTAGTGTGCCCCAAGACGCGCCCCTTATCCAGACTTTGGCACTTCACAGAGGTGATTCCTTCCGAGGAGGGATCGTGCTGCACGCACCACGGCTTTCGCGAATCGAGCGAGACGGCATCACATACCACACCGACGAGCGTTTGCACGAGCGTTCGGGCATCGTCGTGGCCTTCTCGGAACGCATCGGCGGGGTGAGCGTGCCGCCGTATGCGAGCCTTGACCTCGCCGCGCATACCGGCGACGTTCCGGCGTCGGTGAACGAGAACCGCGCGCGGTTCCTTGACGCTCTCGGCCTCGGCAACATCGCGGAGCGCCTCACGACCGCCGAGCAGGTGCATGGTTCGCTCGCGGTCGAGGTGACGCCCGACCTTGTCGGCTCGGGCGCGCGGGCGGGGGAGCGGCCGCCTGTCGCCGGAGCGGACGCGCTACTGACCCGCGATGCGGATACGCCCCTGATGCTCTTCTTCGCGGACTGCGTTCCGGTCGTGCTGGTGAGCGAGTCCGCGCGCGCGGTCGCGGTCGTGCACGCGGGGTGGAAGGGGGCAGTCGCTGGCACCGTCGGTGGGGCCGCGCGGGCACTCTCCTCGGCTACCGGGGACCCCGGCGATCTTATCGCGTACGTGGGCCCGCACATCCGCGAATGTTGCTACGAAGTAGGCCCGGAGATCGTGTCGCAATTCGCTAACATGTTTGTTACGATACCTCGGGCTTCCGGCCGCCTCGATCTTGCGGCGGCGGTCGCTGAGGATCTCGTCCGAGCAGGAGTCCCGGAAGAGCGCCAGTGTCATCTCGGCATCTGCACCGCACACAACACGGATCGCTTCTACTCGTACCGGGCCGAGGGTCGGACCGGGCGTCACGCCGCACTCGCCGCCGTCACGTCGTTCTCGCGCTCCTGATCGCGCTTGCGCTGCCGCTTGCGGGTTGCCAGAGCGAGGACGCTGCGGCGCACCGCGTGATCGTTACCGGCTCCACCACCATCCAGCCCATAGCCGAGGTGGCAGCCGAGGAGTTCACGGCCGCAAACCCCGAGATGGACGTACTCGTGAGCGGCGTCGGTTCATCCGCCGGCATCGAGAACGTCTCGTCGGGAACGAGCGACATAGGGACGTCCTCGCGTGAGCTCAAAGACGAGGAGATGGACCTGGGGCTGTTCGACACGCCCATCGCGTACGACGCGATCGCGGTTATCGTGAACCCGTCCAACCCGGTCACGAGTCTCACAAAGACCGAGGTCAAGGCCATCTTCCAGGGCACCATCACCAACTGGAAAGAGGTGGGCGGGCCTGACCTGGAGATCGGCATCGTCAATCGCGACGAGGCCTCGGGAACCCGTGAGGCGTTCTCCAAGATAGTGCTCGACAAGGAGCGCTTCGATCCTAACGCGGTCATCCTGCCCGGCACCGGCCAGGTGCGCTCCGTCGTGGCACAGGCTCCGAGCGCCATCGGCTACATCTCGCTCGGCTTTGTCACCGACGACGTGAAGGCGATCGCGGTCGACGGCGTTGGAGCGAGTGAGGTGACCGTCATCTCCGGTGAGTATCCTGTGCAGCGCCTGTTGCACTTCTTCACGGTGGGCGAGCCCACGGGGTTGGCCAGGAAGTACATCGAGTACGTTCTCTCTGCCGACGTGCAGGAGACGGTCGTGCGGGACGCGGGCTTTATCCCGATCACCGCCAAAGAGAACGTCCAGTGAGCGACCAGACCCACACCCGGGAAGGGCACTCCGAGCTCAAGCTTATGTCCAAGGCGACCTACTTCCGTGAGGCCGCCCTCAAGAACCTCTTCCTGCTCTGCGCGTTCGTGGCGGTCGCCGGTGTTGCGCTCATCTTCATCTTCGTGGGCTGGCGCGGTTGGCCGATCTTCAGCGAGGTCGGACTCGGCGCGTTTCTCGGGGGCAAGGAGTGGCTGCCCACGAGCGGCCTCTATGGCATCCTGCCGCTGCTCGTGGGATCGCTCGTGGTAACCGTGGGCGCGCTCGTGCTCGGGACGCCGCTTGCCGTGGGAACCGCGGTGTTCCTCTCGGAGATCGCCAGTCCCAGGATGCGCGCGATCGTGCGTCCCGCCGTCGAGCTTCTCGCTGGCGTTCCGTCGGTCATCTACGGATTCTTCGGGCTTCTCGTGCTGCGCCCGATCGTCGCCGAGCTCACCGGGGGCCTCGGCTTTGGCCCGCTCACCGCGTGGATCGTGCTCGCCATCATGATCGTCCCGACGATCGCAACACTCACCGAAGACGCACTGCGTTCCTTGCCGCCGGGTATCCGCGAGGCGAGCTACGCGATGGGCGCCACGACCTGGCAGACCATCTCTCGCGTGCTGCTACCGGCTGCCAAGATCGGCATCGTCGACGCGGTCATCTTGGGTATGGGTCGCGCCATCGGCGAGACGATGGCGGTTCTCATGGTCATCGGCAACGCGCCGGTGTTCTTTGGCGGTCTCGGCAAGCCGATCTCCACGCTCACGAGCCAGATCGTCATGGACATGCCGTACGCGGCGGGTATGCACCGGACCGCGCTCTTTGGCATGGCGATCATCCTGTTCCTCGTATCGATGGGTCTTGTGGGCCTCGTCCGCTTCATCCAGCGGTTGCGTGAGGAGGCGTAGATGGCGCGCGACACCAAGAAGGTTGCGAACGCACTGGCCCTCACCGGCTTCTGGATCGCCGCGCTCACGACGGTGTTCGTGCTTGGCGCCGTCATCTTGTATGTCTTCGTCAACGGCATCGGGGAGATCTCGCTCGAGTTCATCTTCACCAAGCCGCATGGCGTCAATGCCGAGGGTGGCATCTGGCCCATGGTCGTTGCCACGCTCTACGTCACCGGACTGGCGATGATCATCGTCACGCCGATCGCCGTGCTCGCGGCGGTCTATCTCGCCGAGTACGCGGTGCAGGGCCGCCTTGTGCGCATCATCCGCTTCGCCGCCGATACCCTCGCCAGCGTGCCCTCGATCGTCATGGGTCTCTTCGGTCTCGCGTTCTTTGTCGAGGCGATGAAGTTGGAGTTCTCGGTACTCTCGGGCGCGTTGGCGCTTTCGTTTCTGATGCTGCCTATCGTTATGCGAACTACCGAGGAGGCCATCCGCGCTGTTCCCACGTACATCCGGTGGGGCTCGTACGGACTTGGCGCCAGCAAGTGGCAGACGGTGAGTCGCGTGGTGCTGCCGGCGGCGGCTTCGCGCATCATCACCGGCATCATCCTCGCTACGGGACGTGCGGTCGGAGAGACCGCCGTCGTCATCTTCACGATGGGCACGATGATCTTCACGCCCGTGCTGCCGACAGATCCAGGTCGCTCGATGACCGTGCATCTCTACCAGATGGCCATGGAAGGCATCAACCTGCCGGCCGCGTTCGGCACGGCGCTGCTGCTGATGGTCATGATCTTGGGATTCAACCTCTTCGCGCGATGGCTGCTTCGCAGAAACAGGAGGATGCAGGGATGAGTCAACCCCTGGTCACCGTTACGTCCGGCTTGGGCTCGGCGCTCGAAACACCGGTGAAGATCAAGGTCACAGACCTGGACTTTCACTACGGCGACTTCCAGGCTCTCGCCGGGATCACGTGCGACATCAAAGACAACGCGGTCACGGCCTTCATCGGCCCCTCGGGCTGCGGCAAGTCCACCTTCCTGCGCTGCTTCAACCGGATGAACGACCTCATTCCGGACACGCGGGTCGAGGGAACGATCCTCCTCGACGGCCAGGACATCTACAGTCCCGGCGTCGACCCCGTGGACCTGCGCCGCCGCATCGGGATGATCTTCCAGCAGCCCAACCCGTTCCCGATGTCCATCTACGACAACGTGGCGTACGGGCCCCGGTTGCACGGGATGAAGAAGAAGTCCGATCTTGATGACGTCGTGAAGACGTCGCTCAAGCGGGCGAACCTGTGGAAAGAGGTCAAGGACATCCTTGGCCGGGGAGGCCTGACGCTCTCCGGCGGACAGCAGCAGCGCCTGTGCATCGCGCGCGTGCTCGCCGTGCAGCCGGACGTGCTGCTCATGGACGAGCCCTGCTCGGCCATCGACCCCACGAGCGTGCAGAAGATCGAGGACCTGATGGCCGAGCTCAAGAGCTCGGTCACGATCATCATCGTCACCCACAACATGCAGCAGGCCGCGCGTGTCTCGGACGAGACCGCGTTCTTCCTGCAAGAGGTGATGGGGGAGCCGGCCCGGCTCGTCGAGTTTGGACGCACGGCCGAGATCTTCACCAGCCCCAAGGACAAGCGGACTGAGGACTACATCACCGGGCGCTTCGGTTAGGCTCGCAAGGCACCGCAGAGCACCAGCCGAGCGGCTATAATCGGAAGACGGACGAGGCAGAACGGGGTCGGATCCATGCGCGAGGGATTTCGTAAGGAACTCAAGCAGCTCAAGAAGTCGGTGCTCGCTATCGGACATTCGATCGTGGATGTCACCCAGGACTCGGTTACCGCGCTCGTCGACGGCGATGTCGAGCTTGCGCAGCGGGTCATCGACAACGACGACGCGATCGACACCGCGTGTCTGGGCATTGAGGAGCATTCGCTCGAGATCATCGCGACCCAGTTCCCGGTCGCCCGCGACCTGCGGCTGCTGCACTCGCTCGCGTACATCGCGATGCACTTTGAGCGGATGGGCGACCTGGGCGTGAACATCGCGAAGGCCGCAAAGCGAACCGCGCACAGAAGCGGCCCGCAAACGCTCTACGACCTCATCGCCGCCCAGGGTAATCTGGTGCACCGCGTGCTCGAGGCCATGCTCGAGGCGCTCGAGAAGAACGACCTTGAGCTTTCGCACAAGCTGCAGGAGCTTGACGAGCCGATCGACCACCTGTTCAAGCAGTTCTTCCGCGAACTTGCGCGACTGCAGGACGAAGAGGACATCGAGTGGGCGTCCTCGATGGTGCTTGCGTCGCGGTATCTGGAGCGCATCGCCGACCATGCGGTCGACATCGGCGAGCGCATCACGTACATGATGACGGGTCAGTTCGAGGTTGTCGGCGACGACGAAGAGGCCTGATGATCCGTGGGGGCCATAGCCGAACGATATGGAGCTGTCCGCAGAGCGGTCAGTGATGCGGCGGATGCCGCCGGTCGCCACCCCGACGATGTTCGGATCGTGGCGGTTACAAAGCACGTCGGCATCCCTCAGGTGCAACAGGCGATCGCGGCTGGATGCATCGATTTCGGCGAGAACCGCGTCCAGGAGTTCCTCGGCAAACTCGGTCTGTTTCCCGACGTGCGCTGGCACTTCATCGGCACGCTGCAGTCCAACAAGGTCAAAGACGTGGTCGGGCGGGCGTATCTGATCCACTCGGTGGACTCGCTTGAGCTGCTGCAGCGGATCGATCGCGTTGCCGAGACCAAGGGCGTGATCCAGCCGGTGCTGCTGCAGGTGAACGTCTCGGGTGAGGCGAGCAAGCACGGGATGGAGCCCGAGGAGGCCGAGGAGGCAGTGCGTGCGTCGCTCGAGCTGCCGGGGGTGGATGTGCGGGGGCTGATGACGATGGCGCCCTTTGCCCGGCCGGAAGACGTGCGGTGGGTGTTTCGAGCAACAACGGAACTTTTTGCCTCACTCGGCGCGATGCGGTTCAATGGCATAGAACTTACCGAGCTCTCCATGGGGATGACGAACGACTATCGCGTGGCGATCGAAGAGGGCGCGACCATCATTCGGGTCGGCACGGCGATATTCGGTCGCTAGGCCAACGAGCACGCAAGGAGACGACCGTGGGTCTTTGGGATTCCATCAAGGCGCGGCTGGGCATCGGCGACGAAGACTACTACGACGACGACGAGTACTACGATCCGGCCGATGATGAAGTCGACGGTTACGACCCCAAGGCCAGCGTACGAAGCCCGTACGACACCGGCGAGCCGCCGGTCGTCCGGCGATTGAGCCGCGAGCCTGACGTGGAGCGCGCGCGGAGCGCGTCGCCGCGGATCTCCTCTGTAGAGCCTACCCCCGGTCCGGGGATGCAAGCTGTACCTCAAGTGAAGATGCAGATTGTGGAGCCACGGGCGTTTTCGGAGGCGCAGAGCATCGCCGATCGCTTCAAGGTGGGCATGCCGGTGATCATGAACCTTACGATGACCGACCCCGACCTGGCGCGCCGGCTCATCGACTTTGCGAGCGGGCTTTCGTACGGACTTGGCGGAGGCCTGCAGAAGATCTCGGACAAGGTCTTCATGCTCACGCCCGCCAACGTGGACGTCTCGGCCGAGGCGCGTCGCGCTTTGCGCGATCGCGGATTGTTCGACTCGGGCGTGTGATGTCCGTGATGCTGGGACGCATAGCCGTCATCGGCGGCGGCCGCATGGGTGAGGCCATCGTGGCCGGCTTGCTCGCGGCCGATGCGGTCGCACCCACCGACGTGACCGTCGCCGAGCCCAACACCGATCGCCGCGAGGTGTTCTCGGCGCACGGTGTCGCGACGGTGGTGGACGGGCACGAGGCGGTCGCCAACGCCGATATCGTGATCCTCGCCGTGAAGCCGCAGGTCATCGACGCGGTCGTCGCCCACGTCGCCGACGAGTTGCCGGCGGGGTGTGTGGTGGTCTCGATCGCCGCCGGCATCACCACCGCCAGGCTCGAGTCGCTCATTGCCGCCGGTACGCCGGTCGTGCGCGTCATGCCCAACACTCCCGCGATGGTGGGGCAGGGGATGAGTGTCGTCTCGGGAGGCAGCGAGTCCACGCCCGAGCAGGTCGAGATGGTTCGCGCGATGTTTGACGCGATCGGGAGCGCGATCACGCTTGACGAGCGGTACCAGGACGCGGCTACCGCGATCTCGGGCTCGGGCCCGGCGTATGTCGCGCTCATCGCCGATGCGCTCGCGAGGGCAGGCGTTCGCCAGGGCCTTACGCGCGACGTTGCGCTGGCGCTGGCGCTGCAGACGATGCGCGGTACGGTGGAATTGATCGAGCGCACGGGATCGCATCCCGAAGCCATCATCGATGCCGTTGCAAGCCCGGGTGGCACGACGATCGCTGCTATCGAGGCACTCGAAGCCGGCGGTGTCCGCTCGGCTATCTTCGATGCGGTCGCGGCCGCTGTCCGTCGCGCAAAGGAGCTGGGCGCTTAGATGTCGGCTGAAGGAGTCCTCAACTCGCTGATCTCGTTCTATTCGACAGCGATATTCGTGTACGTGCTCATGTCCTGGTTCCGCCCGACGGGTATCTTCTTCGATATCTACCGGATCCTCGGTCAGATCTGCGAGCCGTACATCGGGTTGTTCCGTCGCATCCTGCCTATGTCGGGCGGAGGCATCGATTTCTCTCCGCTGGTTGCTATCCTCGTCCTGCAGTACCTCATCAGGCCGGGATTGGTTACACTACTTCGGATGACAGGTCTCTGACGGTCTAGGAGGACCAGACCGATGAAGCTCACGCCGCTCGACATCCACCACAAAGAATTCGGCCGCTCCATCCGCGGCTACAACGAGGGCGAGGTCGACGAGTTCTTAGACGAGGTCGCCGACGAGCTCGAGCGCCTTTTCAAGGAGAATATCGACCTCTCCGAACGCATCGAAGCCGCTGATGAGAAGGTCAAGGGCTATCAGGACATGGAGCGCACGCTCCATAACACCATGGTGAGCGCCCAGAAGTCGGCCGAAGACATCGTCGCCAAGGCCAAGCACGAGGCCGAGCTCGTCTTGAAGGACGCCGAGGTCAAGGCCAAGGAGATCATCCACAACGCGCTCACGCAGAAGCAGAAGACGCAGTCGGACCTGATGCGCATCAAGCAGGCCGAGGAGGAATTCCGCGGCAAGTTCAAGGCGCTGCTGGACAGCCACATCCGTTCGCTCGCCGAGATCCCGCTGCCAGAGGACGTGAAGGTACTCACCGGTCAGGCCGGTGGCGAGGTCATCGGAGAGGTCGAGGTCTCATCGGCACCCCAGCAGGAGTTTGAGATCACCCCGTCGCCTGCGTCGGCCTCGTACAGGGCGGCTGTGGAATCCAAGCTGTCGAGCGAGTTTGGCGAAGCGGCACCGGTGTCCGGGCCCAAGCACGAGGACACGCAGCCGATCGAACCGCCGTCCTCGGGATTTGTGCAGGGGCTTCAGCTGGGCGAGGTCAAGTCACCCGAACTGCCTGCCGAGGACCCCAAGTTCGAGATCCCCGAGTTCAGCATGGACTTCGGGTCGGTCGGCGAACGTGACGACGATATCGACATCGAGGAGATCGACTAGCTCTGAGATGACGCTCACACTGCGCGTGCATGTCACCCCCAAGTCGGGCCGCAACGAGGTAGTGGGCTGGCGAGGGGGCGAACTGTCTGTGCGGGTCACCGCGCCGCCGGAGGGCGGCAAGGCCAACGCCGCTGCATGCGAAGTGCTGGCCGATGCACTCGGCGTCGCCAAGAGCGCGGTTCGAGTCACCAGGGGTGATACAGCGCGTCACAAGACCATGGTGGTCGACGGCGTGGGCGAGGCCGACTCCCTCGCGGCGTTCGGTGAGCCGCCGGAAGCGCTAATCTAGGGGCGAGATCGTCCGAGGGCCGGATCAGTCTGCGTGAAAGTAGCCAGGGGACTGTGGTCCTCGGGCAGGATTACTGCCTGTATCGTCGAAACTGGTGAGATCTACACGGGACGGCTGATCGGGCTCGTGTACAACGGGACGGCCACGTCGATCGAGTCGGTCACGCTTCGCATGCGGTACTTCAACGCGAGTGGCGGGTTGATCCGTACGGATACCTTCTCCGGGCTCAACAGTGCGTTGTTGTATGTGCTGGAACCTGACACTGTCGCGCCGTTCGTCGCGGATCTTACATCATTCGGCGGACCTCCACCCGCGACAGCGGGCTGGGAGTTGACTGCCTGGGGATCAAGCTGCCCCAAGTGGGCCATGTGGCCCACGGTCGAAGTGACGGTTGTTGAGGACCTGGGTTCCGGCATGCACTATGCGGGCACCATTACGAACGACACGCCGTACACCCTGAGCGAGATGCGCGTGACGATCATCCGCGAGCATGACGCCACGGGGTATTTCGGCGATATCGGTCGGGCGATCTTGGGCGGGCCGTTCGCGCCAGGCGCATCCCAGGGCTGGGAGATGTGGACGCAGGAGAGTTCCTCTCCGGGTGAGGAAGACTACCTGTTCACGGAGGGTCTCAAGGCCGCAACCACCGGCGGGCTGTTGCTGACACAGGCGACAGGGCTGGCGGCCGAGAGCGCGTCGGGCATCTACACGGTCGCGGAGGACGTGAACGAGCTGCTCGTGATCGGGGGAACCCTGGCCGTGAGTGACTGGACGTATCAGCAGGCCCACTACCTGTGTAGGTAGCGTTTCATGGTCTGAAGACGAGTATATGCAGGCGGGTCAGCGCGATCGCAGCGCCGGCCCGCCTGCGTGTGATAGCCGGTTGTGCTCACACCCTACTTGGCCGGCTCGAGGTCACCTATCACCGGAAGGAGCAGGTCACCCTGTGTGCGGAAGGTCAGTCGTGCCGGGTAGGATCCTCCGGACGCGGGAGCGGTCTCACCGGGGCCGAGAAGCACCAGCATGTTGCGGTCGGAGATGTCGAACGCGGCCGCACTGTCTGTATTGGCCTCCACTCCGGTGATCCGGATGACAAGCGTGTTACCGCCCTGTGGCGGGCCGTAGCCATACGGGCTGAAGACGATCTCGTACTCCGCGTCCGACTTGAGCTTGGTCGCGTCGATCATCGCGAGCGTGCCTTGCGGCGGTGCCGTGACCGTTCCGAGCGCGGAACCCTGGGGAGCGGGTGTCGTGGGCGCACCGGTTGCGGTGGTGGGTTGCCCGGGCGTCACGCTGGGATTTGCGGAGCCCGGCACAGTGCCTGCGGGTGGCGTGTTGTTCTGCGTTGACGTGCCGGAACTCTTGCCGTCTCGGCCTCCGAGGGCCAGTCCGACGCCGATCCCGGCGGCGAGTACAGCCACCAGGAGAATGCCGAGCAGGATCGCCCTCGTCGGGTTCTTCGTGGTCGGTCGCGCGCCGTGGTTTGCCTCCGCTGACATGCTCGTCCTTTCGATCCGGCCCCACCCGGACGTGACAGAGACTCCTCCAGAGTCGTGGTACCCACCTGAGGCAGAGTGTCGCGCGTTTCTCGCGCGTTGACCCGCGTACACCGCTGCGCTAACATCGCGCGTACGCACTTCCAGGCTTTGACGAGGACGAGTAGGCGCGAGACCGGCCCGATCAGCGAGCGGGGACAGTGCAAGCCCGCGGGACGAAGACGCGATCGAAGATCACCTCCGAGCCTCGGCCCGAACGGCGCGAATCGCGCCCAGTAGACGCCGACGGATGCCACCGTTATCAGGCGACCGAGTGGCGCGCGGGTCTTCTCGGAGACCTCGGGCAAGCTGGGTGGTACCGCGGAGCAGCGATGATGTCGAGCGCTCTTCGTCCCGGCCATGGGATGAGGTGCGCTCTTTTCTTAGCCTCGGATGGACCGACGAGAGGACGATGGCCGTGTCGAACGACTACAAGAACACCATGAACCTGCCGCAGACGGACTTCCCGATGCGGGCGAACCTTGCCCAGCGGGAGCCGGAGTGGCTCAAGTTCTGGAGCGAGATGGACATCAACACCCGGGTCCTCGAGGCCAACGAGGGCGGGGAGACGTTCATCCTGCATGACGGCCCTCCGTACGCCAACGGCCACATCCACATGGGGACCGCGTACAACAAGGTTCTCAAGGACATCATCGTCAAGTACAAGTCGATGCGCGGGTACTGGGCGCCGTACGTGCCAGGCTGGGACTGTCACGGGCAGCCGATCGAACACCAGGTCGAGAAGAACCTGGGTCCCGAGAAGATGGCCGCGATCAGCCAGGCCAAGTTACGCGAACTGTGTCGCGACTACGCGCTCAAGTTCGTTGACGTGCAGCGAGAGGAGTTCAAGCGCCTTGGCGTGCGCGGCGACTGGGACGACCCGTACCTCACGCTCAAGCCGGCGTACGAGGCGGGCAACGTCAAGATCTTCAAGAAGATGTACACCGATGGCGCCATCTACAAAGGCGCCAAGCCGATCCACTGGTGCATCCGGTGCCATACCGCTCTTGCCGAGGCCGAGATCGAGTACTCCGATAAGTCCTCGAACTCGATCTACGTGGCCTTCCGCTTCACCGACGCCACTCCCTGGGACGCCGAAGGCGACGTCTCGGTGCTCATCTGGACCACGACGCCGTGGACGCTGCCGGCCAACGTGGCGGTCACGCTCTCGGACGACGCCGACTACGTTGGCGTTAGGCTTGCCGACGGCCGCGTCATGGTGATGGCCGAGGTGCTTGTGGAGACCGTCGCTGTCGTGGCGGCGTGGAGCGGCTACGAGGTCGTGGGTCCCCGCGTGAAGGGGAGCGACCTTGCGGGGTTGCATTATGCGCAGCCGATCCACGATGGCGTACGCGGCGTGATCATCACCGGCGAACACGTGGAGCTTTCAACGGGCACCGGAGCCGTGCACACCGCTCCCGGACACGGCGAGGAGGACTACCTGGTCGGCCAGAAGTTCGGGTTGCCCATGCCTATGCCCGTCCTGGACGACGGCACGTTCGACGTGGGCGGTGGCCCGTTCGTTGGCATGAACGTGAACGACGCCAACCCTAAGATCATCGAGTGGCTCGGCGAGCGGGGCACGCTTGTCGCCGCCGCCACGATATCTCACAGCTACCCGCACTGCTGGCGCTGCAAGCAGCCGGTCATCTTCCGTGCGACCGAGCAGTGGTTCGTGTCGATGGATCGCACGCACCTGCGCGAACACACCATGCGCGCCATCGGTGAGGTCGAGTGGGTGCCCGGATGGAGCGTCAACCGCATGTCCTCGATGGTCGCCGACCGCCCCGACTGGTGCATCAGCCGCCAGCGAGCGTGGGGCGTGCCGATCCCGGTGTTCACCTGCACCAAGTGCGGGGAGACGGTCGCGACCGAGGCGACCTTCGACGCGGTCATCGACCTGTTCTCCACCGAGGGCGCGGACGCCTGGTTCATCAAGCATCCCTCGGAGTATCTCCCCGCGGACACGACGTGCGGCCGGTGCGGTGCGTCCGTGGCCGACCTCAAGCCCGAGGACGACATCGTTGACGTCTGGTGGGAGTCCGGGGTCTCGCACACGAGCGTGCTTGAGGCTCGGCCTGAGCTTCGCCGTCCGGCTGAACTGTACCTTGAGGGTTCCGACCAGCACCGTGGATGGTTCCAGTCGGGGCTGCTCACGAGCGTGGGCGCGTACGACGAGGCGCCGTTCCGCACGGTGTTGACGCACGGCTTCATCGTCGACGGTGACGGTCGCAAGATGTCCAAGTCGCTCGGCAACGTGGTCTCGCCGCTCGATGTCATCGCCACGTCCGGCGCGGACATCATCAGGCTGTGGGTCGCGTCCTCGGACTACTCCCAGGACGTGAGTGTTTCCGATGAGATCCTCGATCGCACGAGTGAGGCGTACCGCCGCATCCGCAACACGTTCCGCTTCCTGCTCTCCAACATCGCTGACTTCGATGTGACGGATGCTGTGAGCTGGGACGACATGCTCGAGTTCGACCGGTTCGCGCTCGCACAGCTCGCCGACCTCGTGGAGCGCGTCACCACGTCGTACGACGACTGGCGCTACCACCAGGTCTTCCACGCCGTTCACGGCTACTGCGTGACCGATCTCTCCTCGGTGTATCTAGATGTGCTCAAGGACCGCCTGTACTCGGACGGCGCCGATTCGCTCGCTCGCCGCAGTGCCCAGACCGTGCTCGCGCGTGTGCTGCTCGCGCTCGTGCGGCTCGTCGCTCCGATCCTCACCTTCACGGCCGAGGAGGTCTGGCAGTATCTGCCCGAGGCGCTTCGTGAGGGGCACGCGAGTGTGCAGCTTGCCGGCTGGCCGACCGTGGACGTGCCCGCAGACGAGGCGGCGGCCCTGCGCGACACATACGCCGTGGTGCTCGAGGTCCGCGACGTGGTGACCAAGGCGCTCGAGGATGCGCGCAAAGCCGGTACCATCGGTAAGAGCCAGGAGGCCAAGGTGGTCATGTCGGCGCCGGCATCCATGCTCGACGTGCTCTCGGCCAGGACAGACGGCGCGCTTGCCGAGCTGCTGATCGTCTCGTCGGTGGATTTGACCGAGGGCGACGAGCTCTCGGTGGCGATCACCGCCGCCGACGGCGAGAAGTGCCCGCGCTGCTGGAATCACCGGACGCTTGGTACGGACGCCGCGCATCCTGAGGTCTGCGCTCGCTGCGCGGCGGTGCTTGCAGGCATGAGGTGGTTGAGGTAGCCCGGGCCAAGAGTGCTCTTCGGGCTTCGGTGGTATAATCAGCGGCAGAAGAGCAGCGCCCCCCACGGGGCGTTTTTCCATAGCATGCCCTACATGCGGAGGACACTGATGATCGACACCAAGAGTCTGGAATCGCTCAAGGTTGCACTTGAGGGCGAGCGTGCCCAGCTGATCGGCGAGATAGCCGAATACGAGCGCGAAGACCAAGAGACGCTGTCTGACGTGTCGGGGGAGAACAACTACCGCGACCACATGGCCGATCAGGGCTCGGCCACCTTCGCGCGCGAGCTCGACATGACGCTCGAGGACAACGCGCGCGAAGCGCTTGCCGCGATCGATGCCGCCATCGCGCGCATCGAGGCCGGTACGTACGGCATCTGCAAGCGATGCGGTGCCGAGATCCCGCTGCAGCGTCTTGAGGTCGTCCCCGCCGCGGAGTTCTGCATCTCCTGCAAGGAGTGGGAGGAGAGCAGATAGTGACTCGTCGGCCTGCCGCGCTCTTCGCGGGCACGGTCGCCTCCGTACTGCTCGTCGACCAGGTGAGCAAGGCCGTTGTGCGAACCTCACTGGGTGTGGGTCAGTCCATACCCGTCATTCATAACGTACTCAGCCTTACCTATGTCCGCAACGCCGGCGCCGCGTTCGGTTTGTTCCAGGGCGGCGTGCCGTTCTTCATCGCGACGTCGCTCGTGGTCCTTGCCGCCATCATCTGGATCTTGTGGCGCATGAAGCCGACCAATGGCTGGTTCGTGCTCTCGCTCGGTTTGGTTGCAGCCGGCGCCGCTGGCAACCTGATCGACCGCGCCACGGTGGGCCGCGTTACCGACTTCCTCGACGTCCACATCTGGCCCGTCTTCAACGTGGCGGATATCGCGCTCGACGTGGGCGTGGGCATCCTCATCGCCTGGCTGCTCTTCTCCAAGGACGTGCCGGGAGCCGATGCGGCCAGTGAGACGGAGCTTGCGACCGAGGAGGACGGGATGGTAACGGCACCCGACGGAGCCGGGCTCGGCGACGCTGACGCGGGTCCCACCACGTGAGCGAGGCGCACGTACACGTCGTCAAGGGCGACGAGGCGGGCGTACGTCTCGACCGCCTGCTCGGCGAGTTGGAGTTCCTCGCCAGCCGTTCGGTGGCGCAGCGCCTCATCACCGACGGTCACGTGCTTGTGAACGGGCAGATCGCCGCCAAGAACCACACGACGCGCGCGGGCGAGCGCATCGAGGTCCACGTGCCGCCCCGCGAGCCGAGCGAGCTGGTGCCCGAGCATATCCCGCTTGATATCCGCTACGAGGACGAACACTTGATCGTACTGTCCAAGCCCCCCGGGCTTGTCGTGCATCCGGCTCGCGGCCATTACACAGGTACGCTGGTGCATGCGCTCCTGGCGCACAGCGAGGATCTCGGTACGCTGCAGGGCGAGGACCGCCCGGGGATCGTGCACCGGCTCGACAAGGACACGTCGGGGCTGATGATGGTCGCCAAGACCGACGAAGCGCAGGCGATCCTCTCGGAGGGTCTGAAGATACGCTCGATCGAGCGGCGTTACATCACGCTTGTGCACGGTTACATCTCGCCGGATTCGGGGCTGGTGGACGCGCCCGTGGGCCGGAGTCCGAAGGATCGCATGCGCCAGGCCGTCGTGGATCACGAGGGCGCGAAGCAGGCTGTCACCACATTCCGGGTGCTCGAACGGTACATGGCGGGTCAGTACGACGACGGCTACACGCTGGTTGAGTGCAAGCTCTATACCGGGCGTACGCACCAGATCCGGGTCCACATGCTCTACATCAAGCACCCGGTGGTGGGCGACCCGCTCTACGGACGCAACCACCCAAAGGCCGACCTCGGCCTGAACCGGCAGTTCCTGCACGCGTACCGGCTCACCCTTGAGCACCCGATCACCGGAGAGCGGCTCGATTTTCTCGATCCGCTTCCGGCGGATCTGCTCGATCGTCTCAAGCGACTGGAGCCCGATTCGATGGGTCGCACCGCGGCAGGGGACGAGGTCATGCCGATCGTCGGCGCAGGTTAGCCCCCCGTAGTTCCGGGAACGAACGCAACAGCGCCGGCAAGACCCACGAGGAGTCGTGGCAATGGAGCGTAGGTACGCCCTGCGGGTTGCGCTCACATACGCTGTGGTCGCGGTACTGTGGATCACTCTGTCGGACGCTGCCCTTCTCGTGCTCAGGCTCGACAGCGAGACCACAGCGTACGCATCGGCCGCCAAGGGCTGGCTGTTCGTGGCGGTGACCGCGTTGTTCCTGTACGGAGCGATACGCAGGTTCGCCCGCGACCTGGCAGGAGCAAACCGGCGACTCGAACAGGTCCTCGAGGTGTCACCTCTCCCCATCGTGACCCTCGACCAGGTCGGTAATGTCGCGCGCTGGAACGCCGCTGCCGAGCACGTCTTCGGCTGGTCGGCCTCCGAGGCTATCGGAGGGCCCCTACCCTTCGTCCCGGCAGACGTGCGTTCCGAGTTCGAGTCGTACCTCGGGCGACTGGCGGCGGGCGAGACGCTTCACGGGGTCGAACTCAGACGGCAGCGCCGCGACGGCGGTACGGTGCTGTTTCGGCTTCACTCCACGGCGCTCGTTGACAAGAACGGTGACTTCTCGGGCGTGATGGCCGTCATCGAAGACGTCACAGAGCGCCACGCCGCGCTCGACGAGCTCAGGCGGTACCGGGACCATCTCGAAGAACTCGTCGAGCGGCGGACCGTCGAACTTAGCGACGCCAACGAGAAGCTGCGGCGCGCAACGGGGGCCAAGGACTCGTTCCTCGCCAACATGAGCCACGAGCTTCGGACGCCACTCAACTCGATCATCGGGTTCAGCGGAGTGCTGCTGCAGAATATGGCCGGTCCGATCAACGATGAGCAGCGCAAGCAGCTCACGATGGTCAATACGGCCGGGACCCACCTGCTCGAACTGATCAACGATGTACTCGATGTGTCGAGAATCACGGCAGGACGGATGCGCGTGGAGCCGACGGAGGTCTCGCTCGACGAGGCCATCGAGAGCGTCCACGACACGCTCCAGCCGGTGATGCAAGGGAAGGGCCTCACGTTCGTCCGCGATGGCGCGACCGGTGTGGTTCTCACGACCGACCGGCGCAGGCTCGAGCAGATCTTGCTGAATCTGGTGTCCAACGCGATCAAGTTCACCGCTCGGGGTTCCATAGGCGTTCGGGTCGTAACCGGCGATGGCTCGGTACGCATCGACGTCAGTGATACCGGGATGGGTATTGCGCCTGAGCACCTCGAAACCATCTTCGACGAGTTCGTGCAGGTGCATAGCCTGGAGGGCTCTCGTGAGGGGACGGGCCTGGGGCTGACTATCAGCAGCCAGCTCGTGAGGCTCCTCGGCGGCGACATCCAAGTGGTGTCGCAGCATGGCAGCGGCTCCACATTCACGGTGACGCTGCCGATACAATGGGCCGGTGTGGACACGGCGCCGGATACGACGGGTGATGTCACGCCGAACGCGACGCAAACGGAAGAATCTCGATGAGAGTGCTTGTAGTCGACGACGACCCGTCAAGCCGCTACCTGCTGGAGTCGATCATCCGGTCCGGGGGACATCACGTCCATTCGGCTGCCGACGGTCAGGAGGCGCTGGAGATTGCGGCGCGCGTGAGGCCCGAAGTCGCTATCACCGACATCCTCATGCCGCGGATGGACGGCTATCAGTTGTGTCGTGAGTGGAAGGCCGACCCGGTCCTCAGCTCGGTGCCACTCGTGTTCTATACGGCGTCGTACACCGACTTGGAAGACGAGCAGTTCGCAGAGTCGCTGGGCGCGGACGCCTTCTGGCGCAAGCCCCTTGATCCGTCGGAGCTGCTCGATCGCCTGCAGCGGATCGTCGCCCCCTTGGAGTCGGGGCAGGCGGTGCGGCTCCCCGATGTCACCCCCGAAGTCGAGATCCTCCAGGAATACAACGAGCGTCTTGTGCACAAGCTCGAAGAGAAGGCTCTCGGTCTTCAGGCGACAAACGAGGAGCTCCGGTACGCCATGGACATGCTGGCCGAGGAGATCGCGGTCAAAACGAGGCTCATCGCCGACCTCGATGGCGATGTGGCCGAGCGCAAGCGTGTTGAGGCCGAGCTGCGTACGGAAAGGGACTTCACCCGACAGGTCATCGAGGTGCCCGACCTGTTCATCTGCGTTCTCGACAGCGACAGGCGGATCGCGCTCTTCTCCGCTGGCGCCGAGCGGATCACGGGGTTTGACGCCGCCGAGATGATCGGTCGACCGTTCCATGAGGTTCTCGTGGAAGACGCGCGTCGTCGAGAGGCGATGGCGGAGTTCAACCTTCAGCTGCAGTCGGACGACCGCGCGAGGCTCGTCGTGCCCGCGCGAACGAAGTCCGGTCGCTCGCGCGACCTCGACCTGACTGTCTCGGTGACCCAGGGGGAGGGGCCACTTCCGATCTCGACCAACGTGTTCGGCCTGGACGTCACCCAGCGCCGGCGGACCGAGGCCGTCGAGACCGTGATCGCGACCATGAACAGCGCGATCGCCGCCGACACCGGTCTTGCCGACATCATTGCCCAGGCGGGGGAGGCGATCGCCGACTCCTTTGGCCTCGCACTCGTGAGCTGGGCGCTCTCGGACGAACAGGGATGCTTCTATGCGCCGGGACACGCGGGGCCGGTTGCGGGTTCGTTCGAGGGTTTCGACCTATCGGCGCTTGATGAGACCTTCCCGCTCCTTCGTGCGCTTGCGGGAGGCGAGCCGGCATACGCGCGGGTCGGTGATCCCGCGTGTCCGCTCAACGAGACTGTGGCTGGAGCCGGTATCGCGGAGGTTCTTGCGGTACCCCTGACGATCGAAGATCGCGCGCGTGGCGCCATGGCATTCCTCGCGTTTCAGCCCGACACGTTCGATGATGAGATGACTACCCTGCTCGATCGGATGGCCGTGCGAATGTCGATGAGGCTGGCGCTAGCGGAGAACCGGGAGAGGATCTTGCTGCAATCGGCCGCGCTCGAGTCGGCGGCCGACGCGATCGCGATCGTCGACGAGACCGGCGTCATCGAGTGGGGCAATCCTGCCCTCGCGAGTCTGAGCGGCACGGCCCTCGAGAACCTCGTGGGAGGCAGGCTGAGCAGCCTTGAGGCGGACCCGGATGGGTCGTTTGCCGAGGCGTGGAAGGCCAACGGGACGGTCGGCGGCTGGAGTGGCGAGACGGTGGGCGTCCGTGTGGATGGCAGCAGGTACTACGAGGAACTCACGGTTTCGCACGTCAGGGGACTTGGTGGCAGTCGCAGATTTGTGGTGATCAAGCGAGACATCACCGAGGCCAAGATGCTCGACCAGCTGCGTTCGAGCTTCGTGGCGAATGTTTCGCATGAGCTTCGCACGCCGCTGACGTCGATCATCGGGTTCGCCGACGCCCTGTCGCAGGTGTCATCCTCACAGATCGCGGAGCGCGGACCCGAGCTTGTCAGGAGGATCCGGCAGAGTGCGAGTCGTATGCGCGATCTCGTTGAGGAGTTGCTGGAGGTGACCACGATCCAGGCCGAAGCTGGTCTGAACGTGCTCAAGCGGCCGGTCGATCTTGAGCAGATCGTGCGGGAACACGCGGAGACAGTGTCCCGCACCACCGACCACCGGCTACGGATCACCGCTTACCCCGACTTGCCGCTCGTATCGTGCGACCCCATCCGGATCGGCAGGGTGGTGGAGAACCTGGTGGCCAATGCCGTCAAGTTCTCTCCGTCAGGCGGTGAGGTGCTGGTCTCGATCGGCACCGATGAGGAGAGCGCGTTCATCGCCGTACGCGACGAGGGCGTGGGAATCGCGCCGGAGGACGTGCCGCGCCTCTTCGACCGCTTCTCGCAGGTCGACATGTCGTCCACACGCGAGTTCGGCGGCATCGGTCTCGGGCTGTTCGTCGCCGACGAGATCGTGCGCGCTCACGGTGGTACCATCTCCGTGGAGAGCAACCCGCGCAAGGGCAGCACGTTCATCGTCCGTCTGCCGCTGGACGACGTCTCGTGATCGACCGCGGCCGTCGGCGCGCGCGCAATGTCGCCGCAGCGCGCAATGTGGCCCTTGTCGACGGGCGAGTTGTCTAGTATCGTCGGGACGACCTTTAAACCCGGTCCAGTGAGGCCGGCAAGGAGCAACCGCATACACGCCAGAGCGACCGACCAGTTCGCCTGAGCGCATACGCTGACCGCCTTCTTGCCGCCGCAAGGAGGCGCTTTTCGTTCTCCTAGGACCGATTCGGCAGTGGAGGTGGGGCAGTGGCGCACCGCGTGAAGGCGCAGGTCATGGACGCCGCAGCGATCGAGCGGGCGCTTACGCGCATCGCGCACGAGATCCTGGAGGCCAATAAAGGGTGCGGAGGCCTCGCGCTTGCGGGAATCGTCACCCGGGGCTCGGTGATGGCCGCGCGGCTTGCCGAGCGGATCCGCGAGATCGAGGGCGTTGAGGTACCCGTCGGGACCGTGGACATCTCGTTCTACCGCGACGACGTGGCCACCCGCGTGTCACCTGAGGTGCACCGCACCGACATCCCGTTCGACGTTGAGGGCCACACCGTCGTCCTCGTGGACGACGTACTCTTCACCGGCCGCACCATTCGGGCCGCGATGGACGCCGTGATGGACTACGGTCGCCCCGACTCCATCCAGCTGGCGGTGCTCGTGGATCGCGGACACAGGGAGCTTCCGATCCGGGCGGACTACGTGGGCAAGAACGTGCCGACGTCGCGTAAGGAACGCGTGAGGGTCTCGGTTGAAGAGATCGACGGGCATGACGGAGTGGACATCCTGGCCGGCGACGCAGAAGGGGAGGCGTAGCCGCGCATGCTCTCGCGCCGACACATCATGACGATGGACGACCTCACCAAAGACGACATCGTCGCCATCCTGGACACCGCGGACTCATTCGTTGAGGTCAACGAGCGCCGCATAAAGAAGCTGCCGACCCTACGCGGCCGGACCGTCGTGAACCTCTTCCTGGAGCCGAGTACGCGCACCCGGACGTCGTTTGAACTTGCGGCCAAGCGCCTCTCGGCGGACGCGATCAACTTCACGGCCTCCGCCTCGGCGACGGTCAAGGGAGAGAGCCTGCGCGACACCGCCAAGACGCTCTCGGCCATGGCGTGCGACATGGTGATCATCCGCCACAAGTACGCCGGGGCGCCGCAGATGCTTGCCGAGTGTATGGATGCGCACATCGTCAACGGTGGCGACGGTATCCACCAGCACCCCACCCAGGCGCTGCTCGACCTCTTCACGATGCGCCGCACACTCGGCCGCCTCGAGGGCCTGCGGGTGGGGATCGTCGGGGACATCTGCCACTCGCGCGTCGCGGGCTCCCTCATACCGGCCCTCCGCGCGGTGGGTGCCACACCGGTCGTGATCGGACCGCCCACACTTATGCCCGCGCGCCCGGACGTGTTGGGCGCCGAGGTCTCGTACTCGCTCGACGAAGTGCTGCCAAGCCTCGATGTGGCGTACATGTTGAGAGTCCAGTTCGAGCGAGCGGACGCGATGCCGTTCCCCAGCAATCGCGAATACGCACGCTTCTACGGGATGAACGCGGCGCGACTGGCGGCCGCCAAGCCCGAGACGATCGTTATGCATCCCGGCCCGATGAACCGCGGCGTCGAGATCTCGGCCGACGTGGCCGACTCGCCGCGGAGCCTGATTCTGGACCAGGTCAATGCGGGTGTTGCCGTGCGAATGGCCGTTATGTACATGCTGCTAGGAGGTGAGGGCGGTGGCGCTGCTGCTTAAGAATGGGCGCGTCGTCGATCCGTCGGCCGGTGTCGATATGGTGGCCGACATCGTCATCCGTGACGGCGTCATCGTACAGATCGGCCATGATCTGTCGATCCCCAAGGGCGAGACCCTCGATGTCAGCGAGAAGGTCATCCTGCCCGGTCTCGTAGACCTCCATGCGCACTTGAGGGAGCCCGGTCGCGAGGACGAGGAGACGGTCGCATCCGGCTCGGCCGCGGCCGCGCACGGCGGTTTCACCGCGCTGTGCGCCATGCCCAACACCAGCCCCGTGTGCGACAACGGGTCCAAGGTCCGCTTCCTCGTCGAACGTGCCGCCGAGGAGGGCCACGTGCGCGTGTATCCCATCGGAGCCGTCACCAAGGGCCAGGAGGGGACCGCGCTGGCCGAGATCGGCGACATGCTCGCCGAAGGGGCGGTGGCATTCTCGGACGATGGCCGGGGCGTGCAGTCCTCGGGCATGACCCGCATCGCCATGGACTACCTCAAGGCGTTCGACGCGGTACTTGTGAGCCACTGCGAGGACGAGTCGCTGTCCAAGGGCGGCGTTGTCAACGAGGGTGTCGTCTCCACCCGCATGGGCCTTGTCGGCTGGCCCGCGGCTGCCGAGGAGATCATGGTCGCCCGTGACATCCGGCTCGCTGAGCTCACCGGCTGCCGCCTACACATCGCGCATCTGTCGACCGCAGGCTCGCTCGCGCTGGTGCGCGAAGCGAAGGCGAGAGGTGTGCGGGTCACCTGCGAGGTCACCCCGCACCATCTGTTCCTCGATGAAGACGGGCTTTCGGGCTACGATACGAACCTGAAGATGAACCCGCCGCTTCGTACCGCCGAAGATCGCGCGGCGCTGGTGGAGGGCCTCATCGACGGCACGATCGACGCGATCGCAACGGATCACGCTCCGCACGCTCCCCACGAGAAGGAGCTCGAGTTCGAGTTGGCACCCTTCGGCACCACAGGCATCGAGACCGCGCTGCCGCTTGTGAGCACACATCTTGTCGCCACCGCAAAGCTCACGTGGGCCGATGTCGCTCGGGTCATGTGCCACGGGCCGCGTGCGGCGTTCGGGCTACCGGCGGTGCGCCTTGAGGCCGGTCAGATCGCGGATATCACCATCGTCGATCCCGAGGCGCGTGTGGAGGTCACGGCCGATTGGTTCGCGAGCAAGTCCCGCAACTCGGCCTTCCTGGGTCACAAGCTGCTGGGTCGTGCGAGCGAGGTGCTCGTCGGCGGCTACTTCGCCCTTAAAGGCGGAAAGGTGGTCGCCCGGTGAGCGAGGCGGCGCGCGCGGTTCTTGCGCTCGAGGACGGCACGGTGTTCGAAGGCATCTCGTGCGGTGCGACCGGCGAGGTCTTCGGCGAGGCCGTCTTCAACACGTCCATGGCTGGCTACCAGGAGGTCTTCACCGACCCCAGCTATGCGGGCCAGATCGTGACGATGACGTCGCCGCACATCGGCAACTACGGGGTCAATGCCGCAGACATGGAGTCGCGCGGCGTGTTCGCGTCGGGATTCGTGATGCGCGAGTGTTCGCAGGTCGCATCGAACTGGCGCTCCGAGGAGAACCTGCGGGACTTCTTCACCCGCAACGGAGTGGTGGCGGTCGAGGGCATCGATACGCGACGTCTTACCAGGCACATCCGGGAGGCGGGCGCCATGCGGGCGGTCCTGTCGACCGACGACCCGGACGCCAGCTCCCTCGTGGCCAAGGCGAAGGCCTCACCGGGGCTCGTCGGGCGCGACCTGGTGGCCGAGGTGGCCGTTCGCGACCGGTACACATGGGGCGCCGATGTGCCGCCCGACTGCGAGCTGCCGATCGACACGGGCGTGCTTCCGGTGGACCCCCGGTTCCGCGTCGTGGCGTTCGACTCGGGCATCAAATGGAACATCTTGCGACGGCTGACCGAGGAGAGCTGCGAGGTCATCGTCGTGCCGCCGACCACGAGCGCCGCCGAAGCGCTCGCGCTCGAGCCCGACGGCATCTTCTTCGCGAACGGACCGGGGGACCCGGCCGCCGTCACGTACCTGTACTCGACGCTGCGGGACCTTCTGGGCGCCAAGCCGATCTTTGGGATCTGCCTGGGACATCAGATGCTCTCGCTGGCGTTGGGATGCGACACCTACAAGCTCAAGTACGGGCACAGAGGCGGGAATCAGCCCGTGAAGAACCTGTCGACCGGGCGCGTGGAGATCACCAGCCAGAACCACGGCTTCTGCGTTGACTTCGCCAGTATCGGCGAGCTTGTGCCCGAGCACAGCGGCGGGCTCACGATCGATCCCGCCGACCTGGGCGCCTGGGTGCGCGCCGACGTCGCGCCCGTGGTGCGCTCGGAGCGGTTCGGCCTCGTACAACTCACGCACGTCAACCTCAACGACATGACCGTTGAGGGACTCCGCGCGATGGATCAGCGCGCGTTCTCGGTGCAGTACCATCCCGAGGCCGCGCCCGGCCCGCACGACGCGAAGTACCTCTTTGGCTCGTTCGCGCGTCTCATGGAAGGGCAAACCGACGTGTTGGGCGCGGAGGCTGCGGCTTCCGCTCGTGGATAGGAGGGGCGATGCTCGCGACAGTCCTGTTGCCGATCGACTTCAGCCGAGACAGTGAGAACATCCTCGAGTTCGCCAAGGGCCTTCCGGCTCTGGGCGTGAAGTTCGTGGTGCTCTCGCATGTGGTCGAGGCTTCCGGCATGGAGGGCCCGGTCATCGCCGCGAAGGTGGATGAGGTCCGGGATAGGTTGCGCGAGGTCGCTCCGACGCTCTCGGCGCTCGGTCTGAAGGTGGGGGTGCGCGTTCCCATCGGCGACCCGTTCGAGGCTATCGTGGCGCTCGCGACCGAGATGAACGTGGACGCCGTGGTGTGCGGCTCCCACGCCAAGGGGCTGATGACGCAGCTTGTGGAGGGTTCGGTCTCCGAGCGCCTCATCCGGGACGCGCCCGTCCCCATGCTGCTCGTTCGTTTCGAAATCATCCACAACCAGGACGATCCAACCGTGCTACTCAAACGCTTCGGCGAGAAGGTCCTGCTTCCCACGGACTTCTCGCTCTCGGCCTCGCATGCGTTCACGGCGGCGATGGAGCTGCCCAAGGGTGTCATCAAGACGCTCTATCTGATGCACGTGATCGACCCGACGCTCACCGGTGACAAGCGCCGCAAGACCGAGGAGGGCGCCGAGTTCCACCTGCGCAACCTCCAGGCGCTTGCGAAGCAACAGGGCATCTCAACGAGCGTGATCATCAGCACGGGTGACCCGCAGCGCTCCATCCTTGCCGAGATCGACGAGCGTCGCATCACCGGTGTGATCACCGGGACTCGCGGTCGTAATGCCATTCAGGAGGCGCTGATGGGCAGCGTCTCGATGACGCTCCTCAGGCAGGCGTCGTGTCCCGTCATGATCGTCCCTTAGGGAGTTAGATGCCGCGCAGAGACGACATCCGCAAGATCCTGCTCATCGGAAGCGGGCCTATCGTCATCGGGCAGGCGTGCGAGTTCGACTACTCGGGCGCGCAGGCCTGCAAGGTGCTCCGCGAGGACGGCTACGAGGTCGTGCTCGTCAACAGCAACCCGGCGACGATCATGACCGACCCCGAGTTTGCCGATCGCACATACGTGGAGCCCGTGACGCCCGCCTTCGTCGAGAAGGTCATCGAGCGCGAGCGTCCGGATGCGCTGCTTCCCACCCTCGGCGGCCAGACCGGGCTCAACTGCGCCGTGGCGCTTGCCGAATCGGGCGTCCTCGACCGGTACGGCGTGGAACTCATCGGCGCCAAACTCGACGTCATCAAGAAGGGTGAGGACCGCAAGCTCTTTGCCGAGGCCATGGCCAAGATCGGGCTGGACACTCCTGCGAGCGGCTACGCGTACAGCATCAGCGACGCCGAGGAGATCGTGGCGACGGTGGGCTACCCGGCCGTCATCCGCCCGTCGTTCACGATGGGCGGCGCGGGCGGCGGCATCGCGTACAACGTGGACGAGCTTCGCAGCATCGTCACGCACGGCCTCGCGCTGTCACCCGCCGGCGAAGTGCTCGTGGAGCAAAGCGTCATCGGCTGGAAAGAGTACGAGATGGAGGTCATGCGCGACCGCAACGACAACGCGGTCATCGTGTGCTCCATCGAGAACTTCGACGCCATGGGCGTGCACACCGGCGACTCGATCACGGTGGCGCCCGCGCAGACGCTGACCGATCGCGAGTACCAGATCATGCGTGACGCCTCGCTCGCGATCATGCGCGAGATCGGTGTGGAGACCGGCGGCAGCAACGTGCAGTTCGCTGTCAACCCGCGAGACGGCCGACTCGTGGTCATCGAGATGAACCCGCGCGTGTCGCGCTCATCGGCGCTGGCTTCCAAGGCCACCGGCTTCCCGATCGCCAAGTTCGCCGCCAAGCTCGCCGTGGGCTACACCCTCGACGAGATCCCCAACGACATCACGCTCAAGACGCCCGCGTGCTTCGAGCCCTCCATCGACTACACGGTCGTGAAGGTGCCGCGCTGGGCGTTTGAGAAGTTTCCCGGCACCGACGAGACGCTGACCACGCGTATGAAGAGCGTGGGCGAGGCCATGGCGATCGGTCGGACGTTCAGCGAGGCGCTCGGTAAGGCGTTTCGGTCGCTCGAGACCGGGCGCGCAGGTCTTGGCGCCGACGGCAAGGACTCGTTCGACGAGAACCACTTCGATCGTTTCCTCGCGGTTCCCAACGAGAAGCGGCCGTACTACATGGCCGAGGCGTTCCGCCGCGGACGCACGGCCGAGGAAGTCTCTTCGCTCACGCACGTCGATCCGTGGTTCTGCCGGCAGATGCAAAGCATGGTCGCCGTTGAGCAAGGCCTCGCTGGCCGGGCGCTTGACGACCTCGCCGCGGACGAGATGCGCACCGCCAAGCGGCATGGCCTCTCGGACGTGCAGATCGCGTACCTTACGGGTGCGACCGAGGCTGAGGTTCGTGACCGAAGGCTCGACCTCGGGGTGAGGCCTACATTCAAGTCGGTGGACACCTGTGCGGCCGAGTTTGCGGCGAGTACGCCGTACTACTACAAGACGTACGAGGACGAGGACGAGGTCGCACCGTCCGACCGCCCCAAGGTCATGATCTTGGGAGCAGGTCCCAACCGCATCGGGCAGGGGATCGAGTTCGACTACTGCTGCGTGCACGCAGCGTACGCGCTCTCGGACATGGGCTACGAGACCATCATGGTCAACTGCAACCCCGAGACGGTCTCGACCGACTACGACACGAGCGACCGGCTCTACTTCGAGCCGCTCACTTTTGAAGACGTCATGGACATCTGCGAGGCCGAGAAACCCGCCGGTGTGCTCGTGACCTTTGGTGGGCAGACGCCGCTCAAGCTCGCTCATGCGCTCGAGGAAGCCGGCGTGCCGATCCTGGGGACCAAGCCCGAGGCCATCGACCTCGCAGAGGACCGCAGGCGGTTCGCTGACGTGCTCGACAGGCTCGGCATCGCGTACCCGGCGGCCGGAACGGCGTCGACCGTCGAAGAGGCCGTGGCCGTCGCGGAACGTATCGGCTACCCGCTGCTCGTCCGCCCCAGCTACGTGCTGGGCGGCCGCGGCATGGTGATCGCGTACTCCGAGGAGTACATGCTCCGCTACGTCGAGCGCGCCGCACAGGTAAGCCCCGACCACCCCGTGTTGCTCGATCGGTTCCTTGAGGGCGCCATCGAGGTGGACGTCGACGCGGTGTGCGACGGCGAGTCGGTCTACATCGGCGGCGTCATGGAGCACATCGAGGAGGCCGGTATCCACTCGGGCGACTCGGCATGCTGCATCCCTCCATTCTCGCTCGGCACCGAGACGATCGGGCGCATCAAGGCGCACACCCGCGCGCTCGCACTCGAGATCGGCGTGCGAGGCCTCATGAACGTGCAGTTCGCCGTAAAGGACGAAGCGGTCTACGTCCTTGAGGTCAACCCGCGTGCCAGCCGCACGGTGCCGTTCGTGAGCAAGGCCACGGGCGTGCAGTTGGCCAAGGTGGCCGCGCGCGTGATGGCCGGCACCATGCTCGCCGAGATGGATCTTCCCGATGAGGACCGCGAACTGGGTCGCTTCTGCGTGAAGGAGGCGGTCATGCCCTTCGGCCGGTTCCCCGGAAGCGACTCGGTGCTGGGACCCGAGATGAAATCCACCGGCGAGGTCATGGGTGTCGCACTCGACTTCCCGAGCGCGTACGCCAAGTCACAGCTGGCCATCGACTACTCGCTCCCGGACGGCGGCACGGCGTTCGTCTCGGTGTGCGACCGTGACAAGCGCGCGATCATTCCGGTGGTGCGTCACCTCAACCACCTGGGCTTCCGGGTCCTCTCCACAAGCGGGACCGCCCGGTCGCTCCGCGCGGCAGGCATCCCGGTCGAGGAGATTCTCAAGGTGCACGAGGGACGTCCGAACATCGTGGACGCTCTCAAGAACGGCGAGGTGCAACTGGTCATCAACACGCCGTTCGGGCGCGAGACACGCTCTGACGGCTACCATATCCGCACCGCGGCGGTGGAGCACGGCGTCACCAACATCACCACGGTGCCGGCCGCGCAGGCGGTCGTTCAGGCCATCGAGGCCATGCTGTCCGGCAGGCTCGACGTGATCGCTCTTCAGGACATGGGAACGGGGGAGGGCGCGTGACGCTGGCGCCTGAGACCGAGCGCAGACTCCTTGAGCGCGTGCGCGTGCTCGACAACGATCGGGTTGCCGAGGGGGTCGGTCTGCTCGTGCTGGAGTCGCCGCGCATCGCGCGAGCGGTGCGTCCGGGCCAGTTCATCCACCTGCGCATCGCCCGCGGTACCGACTTCATCTTGCGTCGGCCGTTCTCGGTGCATCGCGCGTCCGGTGACAGGCTTGAGATCCTCTACCAGGTCCTCGGCGTGGGAACTCGCGCCCTGTCGCTGGTCATACCGGGTGCCGAGATGGATGCGATCGGTCCACTCGGACGCGGTTGGGAGGTTCCCCAGGGAGTCTCGCACGCGCTCCTCGTTGCCGGCGGGCTGGGGGCTGCGCCACTGGGTATGCTTGCCGAAGAACTGGCCGGGCGCGGCGTCGCCGTTACCGTCGCACAGGGCGCTCCTACCGCGGAGCGGCTGATCGCGCGGGAGCTCTTCGAGCGGGTGGCCAGACGCGTTGAGGTTGCCACCGACGATGGTTCGACGGGGGAGCCCGGATTCGTCACCGCGCTCGTAGACGGACTCATCGCAGCGGATGCCCCAGATATCGTGTGTGTCTGCGGCCCCGAGCCTATGTCGCGGATCGTGTGTGCGCAGGCGGACGCTGCGCGGGTGCCGTGCAGGGTGTCACTCGAGCGCCTGATGGCCTGCGGCATCGGCGCGTGCCTGTCGTGCGTCGTGAGCACGCGAAGTGGACAGCAGCGCGCATGCGTGGACGGTCCGGTCTTCGATGCGAGTGACGTGCTCTGGGACGCGGCCGAAGCGCCGCTCGGGCATGAGGAGAGGTGAGATCATGAACCTCGACATGAGCGTTAGGGTTGGCCCTCTCGACCTTCGGAACCCGGTCATGACCGCCTCGGGTACGTTCGCCTCCGGCCGGGAGTACGCGGACTTCGTGGATCTGTCGCGTCTTGGGGCCGTGGTCACAAAGGGCGTCTCGCTTTCACCATGGGCGGGAAATGCGAGCCCACGAATCGCCGAGACGGCGAGCGGCATGCTCAACTCGATCGGCCTGCAGAACCCCGGCGTAGAGGCGTTCATCGCACAGGACCTGGCCTGGCTGCGTACGCAAGACGTTCCGGTCATCGTGAACGTGAGTGGGCATAGCGTGCAGGAGTACGTCGCCGTCACCGAGCGGCTCTCGGAGGAACGCTGCGTTACCGCGCTCGAGCTCAACATCTCGTGCCCGAACGTGGACGAGGGCGGGCTCACGTTTGGGACGACGTGCGCGGCCGCCTCAGACGTCACCCGTGCGGTCAGGGCGGCCACCAGGCTGCCCCTGATCGTGAAGCTCTCACCCAACGTGACGGACATCGCCGAGATCGCGCGCGCCGTTGAGGCGCAGGGCGCCGACGCGGTGAGCCTGATCAACACGCTCCTCGGCATGCAGATCGACACCCGCACATGGCGGCCGACGCTGGCACGAGGCGTTGGCGGGCTCTCGGGGCCGGCCATCAAGCCGGTAGCGGTCCGGATGGTCTGGCAGGTCTCCAACGCGGTCGCCATCCCGGTCATCGGGATGGGCGGCATCATGACTTCCGTGGACGCGGTTGAATTCATGCTTGCGGGCGCCAGCGCGGTGGCGGTTGGAACCGCGAACTTCGTCGACCCCACCTCCACGATCAGGATCATCGACGGTCTCGAGGCGTACTGTCGCGAGCGCGGTATCGCACACGTGGCGGACCTCATCGGCGCGATCGCGTTCTAGAGAAGGAGCGAACACATGCCCGACGAGATGAAGCCAACGCCCGACCCCGCCCTGGCGCCCTCCGCGACACCTGCGTCAACGCCCGACCCCGTGGCATCCCCCGCGGCGCAGCCCGTCCGGCGCAAGCGCTGGCCCTGGGTTGTAGCCGCGGTCGTTCTGGTCGCCCTCCTGGGCGCGTGCGCGGGTTCGGTATGGCTGCTCGCGAACGGCGCGATCGACTTCCTCAACGATGGCTTCCTGAGCGAGGATCCCATCGGCGCCGAGTATGTCGTGCCCGGCTCGGGTGGCAACAACGTCGTCGCATGGACCGGATCGGGGCGCTACGTGGTCCTGCAGTACTATCGCGACTACCTGTATCCCTCGGTCGTCGTGTGGGATGCCGAGACCGACACGACGCGCGTGCTGGACAACTACCGCGTGCTCTTCGTGGAGCCCGACGCGGCTGTCGTGTGGCTCGAGCCGGTCACCGCGCGGCAGGCGGACGGGTCGACGTGGCTTGACGGTCTCAGCGACTGCCTCGACCACAAACCCGAGCGTCTGGTGGCGTGGCGACTCGACGACGGGAGCGCGCCGAGCGCCCGGGTGCCATCAAAGTGGCGACCGATCGCCGGTCCGGGCGGGTACGTAGCGTACCCCGAGATCAACGTTCTCAAGGGCGCCGGGCCGTCCGCCCTGTGGTTCAACAACGCGGCGTCGAGTGGTGAGGGCGTCAAGGCCGAGATCCTCGACACAACCAACACGTTCCTTCCCGTTGGCTGGTCCCCTTCAGGCAGGTACTTTGCCATCGAGGAATCGGCGCGGGAGGATGCCTACACCGGCGACTCCGGCGAGGAGCCCGCGCCGTTGTCCCGCAAGCTCGTGGTCTACGACGCCGCCACCGGGAAGGTGAGCGCGCAGGCCGAGCTGCCCGAGACGGCCATTGAGAGTCCAACCGCGCTGTGGGATGGCACGACCGACCGGCTATTCTGGCCGGTCGCGCCCCGTATGACGTCCGATACCGCCTCCGAGCTGCAGCTTCGAACGATGACCGCTACCGGGACGGCGGGCGATGCCTTCGCCCGGATGGGTTGGGACCTGCCCGAGCGACTGGGCGAGGTGTGGTTCGTCAATTCACTCGGTTCCGATCCGGCCGGGCCGCTCCTGGACGTGGACAGCACCATCTATCGCGTTGGGCCGCAGGGTCTCGAAGATCTGGGGAACCTCAACGAGGACAGCGGCGCGTGGCACCCGCAAAACGGTCTCGCCGCCGTTTACTATGGTTACTCACAGAAGGACGAGACCGAGTGGATGGAGCTCGTCGTACTCGATGAGCGCGGAGGCGGTCGGCGCGTCGTCTGGAAGAGCCCGGCCGAACCCGCCCCCCTCGACTAGAGAGGCACGCCATTGCGAGACAGCATCATCGTTGCGCTCGACTACCCCGACGGCGCGAAAGCGCTCGAGGCCGCCCGGGCGCTCAAGGGCCACGTCCGTTGGGTCAAGGTCGGGATGACGCTCTTCTACGCCGAGGGCCCCGACATCGTGCGCGAGCTGCGCGCACTCGGCTTCAAGGTATTCGTGGACCTCAAGCTGCACGATATCCCGCACCAGGTGCGCGGTGCGTGCCGTACGCTCGTCCGGGTGGGCGCGGATATGTTCACCGTTCACGCCTCGGGAGGGCGGGCGATGCTTGAAGCGGCCGCCCGGGAGACCGCCGAGGTTGCCGCCAAGTTCAAGATCGCGAAGCCCTCGGTCATCGCCGTGACCGTGCTCACGAGCCTCGATGACGCCGCGCTCGTCGAGATGGGCGTCGATCGCACCGCGGCCGGGCAGGTCGCGGTGCTTGGCGCGCTGGCGCACGAGGCAGGCTGCGACGGGGTTGTGTGTTCGCCCGATGAGGCAGCGGCCATGCGCGCGCTCTTTGGCACTGACGGCCTCGTCGTCACCCCCGGGGTGCGCCCGACATGGGCCGAGGCGGGGGACCAGGCGCGCGTTGCCACTCCGGCCGAGGCGCTTGCGGCCGGCGCGTCGCACCTGGTGATAGGGCGTCCTATCACGGCTGCGGCGGATCCCGCGGCAGCCGTACGTCGCATCGTCGAAGGGGAGTAGCCCGTGACAGCGATGACCGATTCCGACGTGCTACAGGCTCTCAAGGATGCCCGAGCGATACTCTCGGGGCACTTCCAGCTCACGAGCGGGCGACACTCGGACACGTACGTGCAGTGCGCGCGGGTTCTGGAGGATCCGCAGCTTACGACCAGACTTGCGCGGGCCATGGTGGAGCGTATCGGCAAACGGCAGGTGGATCTTGTCGCTGCCCCCGCGGTCGGCGGCATCATCATCGGATTCGCCGTTGCCCAGGCGCTCGGTGTCAAGTTCATCTTTACCGCACGTCAGGCAGGCGAGATGGTGCTCCGCAGGAGCTTCGAGGTGCCTGCCGGAGCGCGAGTCCTCGTCGTAGAAGACGTGGTCACAACGGGTGGTTCGGTCGCCGAGGTCATCCAGCTCGTTCGCGACGCAGGTGGCGAGCCCGTGGCTGTGACGTCGCTCATCGACCGGGGAGGACCCAAGGCGTTCGACGTCGAACTCGTCCCTCTCCTTCAACTTGAGGTTGAATCATGGGAGCCCGTAGCCTGCCATCTGTGTGCCGCCGACGTGCCGATCTATTCACTGGGAAGCCGCAGACTTTCTAAGTGAGGTGTTGGCTTTACCGCAGGTCAAGGGTAGTATCACTTCGTACCGTGTCTGTTTCAGCGTGCATGTGGGGCGCACGAGCGAAGTGTCATCATCACACCAGGAGCGGAGTTAAGAGGAGGAATCATGGCCCTGCCTAATCTTTCCGAGGCCGATCGTAAGGCTGCCCTTGAGAAGGCCGCCAAGGCCCGTCAGGCCCGCGCCGAGCTGCGCCAGCAGATCAAGTCAGGCAAGGTGTCGTTCGCTGAGGTCATGAAGAAGGCCGATGACCCCATCGTTGCGCGTATGAAGGTCTCGACGCTTCTCGAGAGCCTGCCCGGTTTCGGTAAGGCGAAGGCCGCCAAGATCATGGACGAGCTTGAGATCTCCGAGAGCCGTCGCGTGCAGGGCCTTGGTGCCCGCCAGCGCGAGATGCTCATGGCCAAGCTCGGCTAGACGCGTTCCTCGAAACCACTGGTGAGCAAAGGCAAACTCTTCATCATCTCCGGGCCCTCGGGCGCGGGCAAAGGGACTCTGGTCGACCGACTCGTCGCCAGGGTCCCTGGTGTTTGGGTCTCCGTCTCGGCAACCACGCGTGAGCCGCGTCCGCACGAGATCCACGGCGACGACTACTACTTCATGTCGCCCGAGGAGTTCCAGTCGCTCATCGACGACGGCGACTTCCTCGAGTGGGCCGAGGTTCACGGCAACCGCTACGGCACGCTCAAGAGTGTGGTCACCGAGAAGATCGACGAGGGTCGTCTGGTGGTGCTGGAGATCGATCCCCAGGGCGCCCGGCAGGTCAAAGCGCTCATGCCCGATGCGATCCTCATCTTCATCGTCGCACCGTCATTCAGCGAGTTGGAGCGACGCATCCGAAGAAGAGGTGCGGAGACAGATGCCCAGGTCAGGACCCGTTTAGCAACCGCCGAGAGGGAAATGGCGCTTGTGGGAACGTATGACTTTGTGGTACAAAACGACGACGTCGCCCGAGCTGCAGACGAGCTCGCTGGCATCGTCACATCCCTCGGCGAGAAGGAATCCTAGATGGTCATCAAGCCTGAAATCGACCTGCTCGTGTCGAAGGTCGACTCAAAGTACACGCTTTGCATCGTTTCCGCGCGTCGCGCGCGTCAGATCAACGACATGATCCATGGCGTTCGCGACCAGGCACTGCTCACCATGCAGGCGCCGCAGATCGCGCAGATCACCAGCACCAAGCCGCTGACGCTGGCGCTCGAAGAGATCGCAAGCGGCGACATCGGCTACGAGCGCACGACCGACAGCTACAAGTAGCGTCGCGGCCGCACGGCAGCGCGAGACGTACCCCGCAGCCGACACGCCGCGGGGTACTCGCATCTTCGGGGGTCTGATGTTCGAACGCGTGGCGCTCGTCCACTATCACGAGATCGGCCTCAAGGGCCGCAACCGCGGCACATTCGAGCGCAAGCTCAAGGACAACCTCCGGTTCGCGCTGGGTGAGCTTGCGCCCCGCGGCGTCGAGCGCGTTCCCAGCCGCCTGATCGTCCCGCTCGAGCATGTCACTGCCGAGGAGGCCCTGGCGGCGATCGCCCGCGTCCCAGGCATCGCATCCGTGGCGGATGCGTACATCACGTCCCGGGACCCGGTAGAGATGGAACGGGCCGCGGTGCACGCGATCAAGCATGCGGCTTCGTCCGCCCGCACGTTCGCGATCCGGGCGCGGCGCTCGTCAACGGACTACGCCGAGTCGAGCATGGAGATGAACGTGCGCATCGGCGCGGCGGTTCAGCGGGAGACCGGCCTGGCCGTCGACCTGAGCGCCCCTGACGTGTCGTGCAGCGTCGAGGTCGTCATGGGCGAGGTCTACGTTTACGCCCGTCGCCTTGACGGACCCGGCGGACTTCCCGTTGGCACGTCCGGACGGGTGGTCGCGCTCATCTCGGCCGGCATCGACTCGCCGGTTGCCGCGTGGCGGATGATGCGTCGGGGCTCGGTCGTCATCGGCGTTCACTTCTCGGGGCGTCCGCAGACCGACGCGCGTTCCGAGGAGTACGCGCTCGACCTGTGTCGCGTGCTTGAGACCACCGGCGGCATGGCACGCCTGTACGTGGTGCCCTTTGGCGATCTGCAGCGCGAGATCTCGCTGGCCGCACCACCCGACCTACGGATACTGCTCTACCGACGGCTCATGCTGCGCGTGGCCGAGCGGATCGCGGCCGCCGAGCGCGCGAAGGCGCTCGTCACGGGTGAGTCGTTGGGACAGGTCGCGTCGCAGACGCTCGACAACATCGCTGCCGTAGATCCGGCCGCCACGATGCCGGTTCTCCGGCCGCTCATCGGCAACGACAAGCAGGAGATCATGAACGAGGCCCGCGCCATCGGGACCTTCGAACTGTCCACACAGCCGCACACGGACTGTTGCACGCTCTTCATGCCGCGCTCCCCAGAAACGCACGCGAGCGTCGCGCAGGTCGACGCGGGCGAGGCCGGGCTGGACACCCCTCGCATGGTGGCCGATGCGCTGGCGGGCATCACGTGGACCGACTTCGCGTGCGATTCCTACCGGCCGCCCAAGCGGTGGCGGGAGGAGTAGCGTGCGCGTCTTAGTCCTCGAGCCGTACTACGGCGGCTCGCACAGGGCCGTGATCGACGCCCTGATGCCTGCGCTCGGCTACGAGTACGATCTGCTCACGCTGCCGGCACGCAAGTGGAAGTGGCGCATGCGTGGCTCGGCGATCACAATGGCCGATGAGGTCCGCGCACTTCATGACGCCGGCGTCCGGTGGGACCTCATCTACGCCAGCACGTTCGTGAATCTGGCGGAGTTCATCGCGCTCGCGGGTGCGGCCGTGGCAGACACGCGGTCGATCGTGTACTTCCACGAGAACCAGCTCGTCTACCCGGTCCGCCACACCGCCGAGTGGGACTTCCAGTTCCCGCTCACCAACATCACGAGCGCCCTTGCGGCCGATGAGTGCCTGTTCAACACGCGCTGGAATCTGGATGCGTTCGTGGACGCGATCCCCGGATTCCTCCGGGAGTTCCCCGACCACCACCCCACAGGCATCGCGGAGCGCGTCGCGGGAAAGTCGCGCGTCCTCCCGCCGCCGTTCGACCCCACCGAGTTCGATGCGGTGCCGCAGGTGCGCGGGGATCGCTGTCGCATCGTGTGGCCGCATCGGTGGGAGCACGACAAGGACCCCGGGTCGTTCTTCGCGGCCGTGAGCACCCTTGCGGCCGAGGGTCTCGATTTCGAGGTCGCGGTCGCGGGGCAGCCGTTCCGCGAGACCGAGGCGGGTATGGCCGAAGCGGCTACTGCGCTCGGCGACCGGCTCGTACACCTGGGCGAGCCGGAGGGGAGGGGAGCGTACGCGGCCCTTCTCGGCAGCGCCGATGTCGCGGTTTCGACTGCGACGAACGAATTCTTCGGGCTTGCCATGCTCGAAGCGTGTTACGCAGGCTGCGCGCCCGTGGTGCCGGACCGGCTGGCGTATCCCGAGATCTACCCGGCGGAGTACCGCTATGCGACGGTCGACGATCTCGTGGCCCGGCTGCGCTCGCACATCCTCTACCGGCCCGAGCCGGGCGTCGCGCGCTCGCTTGCCGAGCCGTTCACGCTCGAGCGGCTAGCGTCGGCGTATCGCGAGGCCTTCGAGCGAGTGGCGCGACGCCGGACCTGATCGCCGCTGTGCGGCGTCACACGTGTCGCCGACCTCGTCCGATTCAGGCGGCGCCGCGTGCGCCTCCGACTCTCCGCATATCTCCTCGGACGATCCATCCGCCTGCTAGCTGGCATCACCAGCTAGCATGTGATACAAGGTAGTGGGCGATACAAGTTCTGTGCGTGAGAAGGTGACACCGTGGCAGAAAGCGACTCCAGGACTTCGCAGTTCCGCAAGGGCGTAGTGGAGCTCGCGATACTCGCGCTGCTCGACGCCGGAGAACTCTACGGCGCCGAGATCGTTGAGCGTCTCGCAGTCGTGAAGGGACTTGCGGTTACGTCCGGAACGGTGTACCCGCTGCTCAGCCGCCTCAAGAAGGCGGGGTTGGTGGAGTCGGTATGGCGGGAGTCGCCTGTGGGGCCGCCGCGGAAGTACTACCGGCTGTCCCCTGCGGGACGGCGCGATCTTGCCGAGATGGCGCACGCATGGCGGGGGATCTCCGCGGCCATCGACGGACTTCTACTAAGGGTGACGACCGGTGACTGAAGCGCTCGACACGAAGGACTACCTACGGGCAGTGCGCGCTGCACTCGGCGACGATACCGGTACAGCCACGCCCCAGGGTCACATCCTCGGCATGCCGTACGAGTTCCGCGTGCCTACGGCGGCGCGCGTCATGGAGCGGATGTGGAACCCGGCCGACCCCCGCATCATGGTGCCGCGCACGTGGGGCGTGGGGTGGACCATCAACTTCGGCGCCATCGCCGTTGGGCTGGGTCTTGCCAGACCGGACGATGTGGAGGAACGGCCGCTGGAGAATCTGCCGCGCGGAGCGTTCGTGGTCGCGGCGGCCGTGCCGCTGGCGATCGCCGCCGGTGCGCCGGTACTCGTCCTCGCGTCCCAGGCGCTGCGCGGCGTGTCGCACGGCACGATCGCTATCACGTGCGTCGTGCTCACGCTGCTGGAACTCATCTCGCTCGTGATCCTGGGCTACACCATCGCAAACGTCGTGTACAACGTGGCCGGCTGGTGGATCGGGCTGCTCATCATCGGAAGCCTGCTCGTGCCGGGCACGATGCTCTATCTGCTCGCACGAGCAAGCATCAAACAAGAGTGGCGCGCCGCGCTACCGGTGAAGGGACAGCGATGAGAACGATCGTACCGCTCGACAGCCTGCCGACAGGCGCTCTCATGGGCATCATCGCCCTCGTCGTCGTGCAGCTGAGCGTGGAGGTCTTTGCGCTTGTCAAGCTGCTCAAGACACCGGATGACCGCGTGGTCTTTGGCAGGAAGTGGCCGTGGATCCTCATCATCCTGTTCATTAACCTCATTGGTGCGATCGTGTTCCTCGTTGCCGGTCGCAAACCCGCGCCTGCCGAAGAGCCGCCGGGCAATGAGCGGCACGCAGCCGATCGCGCCGAGCGCGCCGCCGATGTGCTGTACGGCGACAAGGGCGGCGATCAGGCGTGAGCGCGCCCGGACCCGCGATCGAACTCGTCGGTCTCACCAAGACGGACGGTGAGGCGTACGCGCTCGAAAACGTCGATCTGAGCGTTCCCGAGGGATCGGTATTCGGGTTCCTTGGACCCAACGGCGCCGGTAAGACGACCACGCTTCGCATCCTCACCGGTCTTGCGCGCGCCACATCGGGATCAGCGCGGGTGTTCGGTGTGGACGTTGTGGACGCCGACGATGGCGTACGCGCGCGCATCGGATTCCTCCCGGATGTGCCCGGTTTCTACGAGTGGATGACCGCCCGGGAGTTCCTGCGCTTCGCGGGCTCGCTCTTCGGTTTGACCGGCAGCGTCTTAGACGAGCGCGTCGACGTGCTCCTCGACCTTGCGGGTCTCAAGGACGTGACGACCAAGATCGGTGGGTATTCGCGCGGGATGAAGCAGCGCCTCGGCGTGGCACAGGCGCTCGTCAACGCGCCGTCGCTGCTCATGCTCGATGAGCCTACCTCGGCGCTCGATCCCATCGGGCGCAAAGAGGTACTCGACATGATCGCCTCGCTCGCGGGCCGGACG
>JBASNZ010000034.1:0-7454 GCA_049657775.1 Coriobacteriia bacterium
CAGTCGCTGCGCATCGTGGAGGTGCTGGAGTACGAGGGTAAGGGGCTCAACCTCACATGGGAGGTGCGCGACGGCATCTCGCACCACACCGGCGGCCAGCGTGCGTCCACGCTTGAGGGCCAGATCGTGGCCATCGCGGATCGCGTCGCGTACGTGAACCACGACATCGACGATGCCATCCGGGGCGGCGTCATCAGCGAGGCCGAGCTTCCCGTAGAATCGACCGAGGTGCTCGGCCACAACCACGGCGCGCGCATCACCACCATGGTGCACGACATGGTGGGCTCCTCGCTCGACTCCGATGAGATCCGCATGTCACCCCGTGTGTGGGACGCCATGATGGCGCTTCGCGAGTGGCTGTTCGCCAATGTGTACTTCTCGGAGAGGGCCAAGTCCGAGGCGCCCAAGGCGTATCACCTGGTGCAGGAACTCTTCTTCTACTACCTGGCGCACCCCGAGGAGCTTCCCGAGGAGTACGCTCCGGTCGGGCCGGACTGTCTCGTTCAGTCCGTCGTCGACTACGTGGCGGGCATGACCGACCGCTTTGCGATCCGCACCTACGAGCGGCTGTTCCTGCCTACCCGCTGGCGGATGTAGGCGACCGTGCGGGGCGAGACGCGCGGCGAGGAGTCCGGCGAGCAGCCGCGCGAGAAGCCCGGCGAGAAGCCCGGCGAGCAGCCGCGCGAGAAGCCCGGCGAGAAGCCTGGCGAGCAGCCGCGCGAGAAGCCCGGCGAGAAGCCCGGCGAGCAGCCCGGCGAGCAGCCCGGCGAGACGCGGGGCGAGAAATATCGCCCCGCAGGCAGTCGGCGGGTCCGGACGATCTGGGCTCTATACGAGCGGGTTGGGACCCGTTTAGGTCCTGTCAAGGCGCCGACGGTACGGTCAGGCGAGCAACGAGGTTGGCTCCTTAGTAGCGGAGCGTGATTTGCGAAGGACTCCGCGCTGCGGCGCACGGATAGAGGGGTTCATTTGCGCGAATGAGTCGCGACTTTACCAGTTGTGAATAGCGACGGAGCGCAGGCGCATGGATCTGTGACGTGCAGCGGGTACTGACTTCACATCTCATAAAGTGGACGTCGCAAGAGCGCAAAGAGCACCCTCCCCGAAGCCGCCAAGACCGCCGCAGTCCGCCGCAACGCCCAACGTGGGATCCCCCCAATGCCGCGATTCAGAGAGGTCACAGGCTGTGTCGCCAAAGGATTCACTGAAACCCCTGGTGAACACCGCGAAGTTCCCGGATGTCGACTTCGCTAAGCTCGACTCATGGGTGACGAGCAAGCGGGAGGTCGAGGCCGCGTTCAGCGAGGAGTACTACGCGTACCTGGCGGAGGGCGGACTCTACGAGACCTTCGCGGTGCTCGGTGATCGCAATCGCATGCGAATCATGCAGCTGCTCGTCGATCTCGTACTCCCGGTGAGCGAAATCGCCGCCTTGCTGGGACTCACCGAGGCCAACACCTGGTACCACCTCAAGGTCCTGCGCGGCGTGGGTCTGATCGAGCTGCGCCTATACCCATCGGGGTATACGATACGCGACTACGGGGTGAGCGAACTCACGGATTTCATCGCCAAGTGCCTCACGCCGGAGCGCATGCAGCCCGACGACGGTGCGTTCGAAGCCGCGATCGCCGGCGCTCGATCCCCGCGGCCCGTAACGCGAAAGACGCAAGACGAGGAGTACAACGCACTGATCGCGCTCATGACGGACTAGCGTCGTCCCCCGGCCAAGCGGTGGCCAAGCGGTGTTGCCGGTCTGTTGCCCGCGCTCACGCGCTCGGGTATCATCCTCGCATTGTCCGGTGGGCGTCCAGCCCACCGGCACGTTCCGTAGGGGATCGATCCAAGGGGAGTAAAGGGAGGACCTGCATGTCTGCAAGCATTGCGTGGCTTGCCCCTCTCGCCGCACTGGTCGGTCTTGGCGTCGCCGCATACCTCGGCAGCTGGGTTCTCAAGCAGGATCCGGGCAACGAGAAGATGCAGGAGATCTCCAAGGCCACCCAGGAAGGCGCGATGGCATTCCTTAAGGCCGAGTGGCGTGTGCTCATCATCTTCGCCATCGGAGTCTTCGCGGTTCTGTCGTTCTCGGGGGGCAGCCTCGTCAAGGGCGTGCTGACCGCGACCGCATTCGCCACGGGCGGTCTGCTCTCGGCCACGGCTGGCTTCATCGGCATGTATGTCTCGACCCGTGCCAACACCCGTACCGCACAAGCGGCAACCAAAGGTATCGCCGGTGCGCTCAACGTGGCGTTCCGCTCGGGCCTGACCATGGGTCTCACCGTCGCCTCGTTCGGCGTTCTGGGTCTTGGTCTCTGGGTCATCTTCATGATCTTGGGCCGCACGCCCGAGCCTGAGATCGTCAACGGCTTCGCCATGGGCGCCAGCTCCATCGCGCTCTTCGCGCGTGTCGGTGGCGGTATCTACACCAAGGCCGCCGATGTAGGCGCCGACCTCGTCGGTAAGGTCGAGGCCGGCATTCCCGAGGACGATCCCCGCAACCCCGCCGTTATCGCCGACAACGTTGGCGACAACGTAGGCGACGTGGCCGGTATGGGCGCGGACCTGTACGAGTCGTACGTCGGCTCGATCCTCGCACCGATCGTGCTCGCGCTCAGCCTGTGGGTGGGCAACTCCGGAATGGCTCCGACCGACCGCCTGTTCGGCGTTGTCACGCCGCTGCTCATCGCGGGCGCCGGCATTATCGCGTCGATCATCGGTCTGTTCGCCGTGCGCGCCAAAGAAGGCGGCAAGCTGCACGTGGCGCTCAACATGGGCACCTACGTCGCTGCCGCCCTCGAGGTCGTTGCGATGCTCGGTCTGTTCTACTGGTGGGGCTCCTCGACCGAGATGGCCCGCTTGTGGTACTTCGGCTCCGTGGTCGCCGGTCTTGTAGCCGGTATCGCCATCGGGCAGATCACCGAGTACTACTGCTCGGATCGCTTCAAGCCGGTCCAGGGTATCGCCGATGCGAGCCAGACCGGTCCCGCGACCAACATCATCGCCGGACTCGGCGTTGGCATGATCTCGACCGTTGGCCCGATCCTCGTGGTCGCGCTCGGTATCTGGGGTGCCTACACCATGGGTAACCTGGCCGTCCCCGGACAGGACACCTCGGGCATCTACGGTATCGCCCTTGCGGCGCTCGGCATGCTGTCGATCACGGCCATCACGGTCGGCGTCGACGCGTACGGTCCCGTGGCCGATAACGCCGGCGGCATCGCCGAGATGGCGCACATGGACCCGAGCATCCGCAAGATCACCGACTCGCTCGACTCGGTCGGCAACACCACCGCCGCTATCGCCAAGGGCTTCGCGATCGGCTCCGCCGGTCTTACGGCCCTCGCGCTGTTCACCGCGTTCCGCGTCTCGATCGCGGCTGGCGGCATCGACCTCAACCTCTCGCTCGAGAATCCGCTCATCGTCGTGGGCCTGTTCATCGGCGCCATGCTGCCGTTCCTCTTCGCGGCCCTCACCATGAACGCGGTAGGCCGTGCGGCGTTCAGCATGATCGGCGAGGTTCGCCGCCAGTTCAAGGAGATCCCCGGCCTGCTCGCGGGCGAGCCGGGCGCTCGCGCGGACTACGCTGCTTGCGTCGATATCGCCACCAAGGGCGCGCTCAAGGAGATGGTCGTTCCGGGCGTCCTGGCCGTCGTCATCCCGATCGGTCTCGGCCTTCTCAACCTCGAGATCCTCGGCGGGTTCCTCGCCGGCGCGGTTGTCTCAGGCTTCCTGCTTGCCATCACGATGGCCAACGCGGGTGGCGCATGGGACAACGCCAAGAAGTACATCGAGAGTGGCGTGTACGGTGGCAAGGGTAGCGATGCCCACAAGGCTGCCGTCGTGGGCGACACCGTTGGTGACCCCTTCAAGGACACCTCGGGCCCGGCGATGAACATCCTCATCAAGCTCATGACCGTTGTATCTCTCGTGTTCGTGCCCCTGTTCCTCAAGGTGCACGGCGGGTAGGTGCTGCGACGCGGCGGAAGACCGGCCGTTCGCTGTCACAGCCGCGTAGTAGAATGCTCCCGGGTGCCCATTTGGCGCCCGGGAGCAGTCATTTTGTGCGACAGTCATCTGCACGCGGCGGCTAGCTGATGCCGCGCATCGGCGTTGCTCAGCAGGTACCAGCACACAGGAGGTGTCGTGGGCCGCATTTCTGACGAGGACATCCAGCGCGTCCGCGATGCCACCGACTTGGTGCAGCTTGTCTCGGAGACGGTCGTACTAAAGAAGAAGGGTCGCCTGTTCTGGGGCAACTGCCCCTTCCATGGCGAGAAGACGCCGTCGTTCAAGATCGACCCCACCACCCAGTTGTGGCACTGCTTCGGCTGCTCGCTCGGGGGCGACGCGTTCGGCTACGTCATGCGCATGGAAAACCTCGACTTCCCCGATGCGGTACGACGTCTGGCCGATCGCGCCCGCATCGAGATCACCGAGGAGGGCGGTCCGGGCCTGCCTCCCGGTCGCAAGGAGCGACTCATCGCGGCGTGCGAGGCCGCGGCCGAGTACTACCACAAGAACCTCACGGCAAGACGCTCGCCCGACGCGGCGGAAGCGCGCGACTATCTGGCCACGCGTGGGTTCGGCATCGACGTCGCCAAGCGCTGGCGCTTGGGCTATGCGCCCAAGGCGCAGGGCGAGCTCGCTTCTGCGCTTGCGGCGCTCGGCTTCACGCGTGATGAGCTCATCGATGCCAACCTCGTGCTGGCGTCGGATCGTGGCGGGCTCAAAGACCGGTTCTACAACCGGATCATGTTCCCCATTACCGACCTGCACGGGCGCACGATCGCGTTCGGCGGGCGCGTGGTGGGAACCCCCGGACCGAATTCGCCCAAGTACCTCAACTCCAACGAGACGCCCATCTTCCACAAGGCGTCCAACCTCTACGGCATCGACCGCTCCCGCAACGAGATCGTCACATCGGGCACCGCGGTCGTGGTGGAGGGCTATACCGACGTCATCGCGCTCCATGAGGCTGGCATCGCGTATGCGGTCGCAACGCTCGGGACCGCGCTCGGCGAGCGTCACGTCAAGCTGCTCGGGCGATTCGCCACGCGGGTCGTATACCTCTTCGACGGCGATCCGGCAGGGATGCGGGCGGCCACGCGCGCGGTCGAGTTCGTTGACGCGAGCGTCACCCCCGAGGCGGGACGAGACCGCACCGACCTGGCCGTCGCCATCATCCCCGATGCGCAGGACCCGGCCGACTACGTGAGCGCGCACGGGGCCGAGCAGATGCGCGCGCTCATCGATGCGGCGGTCCCGCTTCTGCAGTTCGCCATCGACGAGCGACTGCGCGCGCACAAACTCACCACCCCCGAGGGCAAGGCGAAGGCGCTCCGCGACGCCGCCGGGGTACTGGCGCCGGTCAAAGGCTCGATCCTGGCGCAGGAGTACGCGCAGTACCTGGCGGACAAGTTGCTCACCGACGTCGCCGTGGTCCAGCGGGCGATCGCGAGCGCCAAGGTGGCGCCTGTGCAGACCGCGTCGACGGGACGTGCGGGGGAGGGTGGCTCGGGCGGCGCGTCGGGCGGGACCGCGGCGTCAGGAGCGGCGGCCACCGCGCCGATCGAGCCCGAACCCATCGACGACCGGCAGGCCAAAGCCGAGCGGGAACTGCTCCAGTTGGTCGCGACCGCGCCCGGTCTGCGCGCACAGGCACGAGAATTGCTTTCCGAGGAGTTCGTGCTCGACCCGTCACGACGAGCGCTCCTCGGGTATGTACTCGAGGCTGGATCCCTGGAAATGCAGGCTCTGTACGATGCCGTCGCGAAACAGGATCGCGAGGCCGCGGAGGTGCTTTCCGGGTTGCTTGTAGACGCTTCGCAGGTGGAACAGATAAAATACCGGTTCCGACTAATCGCCGACCGGCTCAAGGAATCCGCCCTCGGACGTCTAATCTTACGTAAGCAAGTAGAATTTCGAGCGCTCGACCCGGCAGCGGACCGGGAGGCGTACGACCGGTTGTTCAGGGAGATCGCGGAATTGCAGCGCCGGCAGAAGGAGCTGCAGAGTGGGGTCGCGTTTCCTGCAGAGTAGAGGCGGAGTACCGCGTGAGTCCGGCACCCAAGAAGACCGACAATACCAAGACGGCCACCAAGAAGACCGCTCCCGAGCTGGAATTGGCAGAAGTCCAGAGCCTCGTGAAGATGGGCAAGTCCAAGGGCACCCTCACGGATGAAGAGATCCAGGGTGTGCTCAGCGACATCGACCTGTCTGACGACCAGCTTGAGAACGTCTATTCGCACTTCGCCACGAGCGGCATCTCCATCGTCGAGGAGAGCGCCACAGTGGCTGTTGGCGTCGTCCCCGGCGCCGACGTGGACGACGTCCCGCCGCTTGAGGACATCCACGACGAGCACGTCGAGGAGATCCCCGCCGACCTCGTGGTCGACGTGGTCGACGCCGAGGCGCCCGTGCCCGCCAAGGCGGTCGCGGTCAAGGCCAAGCGCAAGCCCAAGCGTCGCGTCGACACGACACACCTGGCGCCGCTCACGAGCGATCCGGTGCGCATGTACCTCAAAGAGATCGGCAAGGTGCCGCTCCTGAACGCCCGCCAAGAAGTCGATCTTGCGATGAAGATCGAGTCGGGTCTTGAGGCCACCGCGCAGCTCGAGGAGGCCGAAGCCAAGGGCATCAAGCTCGAAAAGGCCGAGATCCGCCGCCTCGAGCGGATCGAGAACATCGGCCTTAACGCCAAGAAGCAGCTCGTCGAGGCCAACCTGCGTCTGGTCGTCTCGATCGCGAAGCGCTATGTAGGTCGCGGCATGCTGTTCCTGGACCTCATCCAGGAGGGCAACCTCGGTCTTATCCGCGCGGTCGAGAAGTTCGACTACGGCAAAGGCTTCAAGTTCTCCACGTACGCCACGTGGTGGATCCGTCAGGCCATCACCCGCGCGATCGCGGACCAGGCCCGCACGATCCGTATCCCCGTGCACATGGTCGAGACCATCAACAAGCTCATCAGGGTGCAGCGCCAGCTGCTGCAAGAACTCGGCCGCGAGCCGCTGCCCGAGGAGATCGGCGAGAAGATGGAGATGACGGCCGAGCGGGTCCGGGAGATCCTCAAGATCTCGCAGGAGCCCGTCTCGCTCGAGACGCCGATCGGCGAGGAAGAAGACTCGCAGCTTGGCGACTTCATCGAGGACTCCGAAGCGGTCGTTCCGCCCGAGGCCGCGTCGTTCAGCATGCTGCAGGAGCAGCTCACCCGCGTGCTCGACTCGCTCTCCGAGCGCGAGCGCAAAGTGATCGAGCTCCGCTTCGGTCTGGAAGATGGCCACCCGCGCACGCTCGAAGAGGTCGGACGCGAGTTCGGCGTCACGCGTGAGCGCATTCGCCAGATCGAGTCCAAGACGCTCTGCAAACTGCGTCACCCGAGTCGCTCGAGCAAGCTCAAGGACTACCTGGAGTAGCGCGCGGGATCGCACCGCAGGTTCACACAACAAAGCGACCGCCCC
>JBASNZ010000035.1:0-9694 GCA_049657775.1 Coriobacteriia bacterium
CGCGCCCTCCTCGGTGAGCCACGTGAGCACGTCGGCGCGCACGAGGCGGTGCGTCGCGCCCTCCGAGAACCCGCCGAGCCTTATCGAGCGGCGCGCCCAGCCAAGGTACGTGGACGACATGTCCACCGTGGTCGTACTGGCCGCTCCGCCCGCGGCCGCGTGCACGGACGCCGCGCCGGTGTACGCGAACAGGTTAAGGAAGCGCTTGCCGCCAGCCTCCTGGCCGAGCCTGAGCCGCACCGGACGGTGGTCGAGGAAGAGCCCCGTGTCCAGGTAGTCCCAGAGGTTGACCAGCAAACGCACGCCGCCCTCCGCGACCTCGACGAACTGGCCGCGAGCCGCCATGCGCTCGTACTGCGCGTCCCCGCGTTGGCGGCGGCGCACCTTGGTGGCCACGCGCTCGGGGTCGACTCCCAGCGCCTCGGGCACGACACTCACCAGGTCGTTCCAGCGCTCCTCGGCACGCTCCGGATCGATCTCGGGGGGTGCCGCGTACTCGGCGACGTGCGCGTAACGGCTGCCGTCGGTCGTCTCGTACAGGTCGATCGCCGCCGCGTACTCTGGAAGGTCGGCGTCGTACACGCGGAAGCACGTGACGCCTTCGCGGCGCGCCCACTTGGAGATGTGTTTGAGGTTCTTGCGCAGCCGGTTGGCGACCATCTCCGCACCCGCCGACGGGCCCGCCGGCGCCATGAGCACGGGCGCGCGCACAGCCGAGGCGGACACCGCGAAGCGGTACACCTTGGCCTCGACGGCACCGTTGTAGAGCGTATGCGCCGAGGAGGACCGCAGTCCGGTGGCTCGCGAGAGATCGGCGTCGCTCGTGAAGAGCGCGGCGTCCCACCCGCTGAAATGCTCGGCGAGCCGGGTGCCCAGAAGCGCGTAGAGCCCGCTGAGGTCCTCGCCGGCGCCGAGCCTGATGCCGTATGGCGGGTTGGTGACCACGAGACCCGGAGTCGCGCCTTCGGGCGCGTCGAAATGCGCGAGGTCGCGCACCTCCACGCGGATGTGATCGCGAAAGCCCGCGCGCTTGATGCACGCGAGCGCGAGCGCCACGGCGGCCGGGTCGGAGTCCCATCCGGCAACGAGCGGGAAGGTCTCGCGACCGGCCTCGGCGCGGTCGTCAGCCTCGGAGAGGAGCGACGTGAAGAGCGTCTCGTCGTGCCCGAGCCAGCGCTCGAAGCCCCAGTGCGAGCGCAGGAGTCCGGGCGCCTGGTCGGCGGCCATGAGCGCGCCTTCGAGCAGCAGCGTGCCCGAGCCGCACATCGGGTCGAGAAGCGAGCCTCCGCGTGCGGCGATCGAAGGCCACCCCGCGCGAACGAGGATGGCGGCGGCGAGGTTCTCCTTGAGCGGCGCCGCGACCTGCTCGCCGGGCGCGCGGTAGCCGCGCTCGTGGAGCGGCGCGCCTGCGAAATCGATCGAAAGCGTCCCGCGCTCCTTGTGAAGCCGCAGGTTGAGGCGGACGTCCGGCGCGTCGAAGTCCACCGACGGCCGGCGACCCGACAGCTCGCGGATGCGGTCGACAACAGCGTCTTTCACCTTGCGCGCGGCAAAGCCCGAGTGCGTGAGCCCGGCCGTGGAGCCGACCGCGTCAACGGTAAGCGTCCCGTCGGGTGAGATGTGCTCCTCCCAGGCGATCGCGGCGACACCGTCGTAGAGCTCCTCGGCGGTAGCGGCCGGGAACTCGGCGAGCGTGAGCAGGATGCGGCTGGCCAGACGCGACCACAAACACGCGCGGTAGCCGATCTCGAGCGGGCCCGAGAAGGTGACCGCCGCGCGGCTTTCGCGCACGTCGGAAGCGCCCATCGCGGTCAACTCGGCAACGAGAAGCGGTTCGACGCCCTTGGGGCAGGTAGCGGCATATCTCATGCGGTCACGGTAGCACGAGCCGGTGAGGCCCTGCTGTACAATCCGCCCAGAGGACACGTTGGCCGAGGGGGGTTTTGTGCAAGCGTCGGGTACGCGCAAGGCATCGGAGGGCGGCCGCACGATCGTGGCGATCGCGACCGTCGCACTCGTGGTCCTAGCTGTCGTGCGCGCCACCAACGGCATCTCGTTCGCCGACGACTCCCACTACGCGGCGATCACCCTCCGCCTCGCTCAAGGAGCGCGCCCCTTCGCCGACGAGATGACGATGCAGTCCCTCGGCTTCGTGCTGGCGGCGCCCTTCACGTGGCTGTGGAATGCGCTCTTCGGCACTGCGGGACTCGTGCTCGCACTCCGGCTGTTCTACATCGCGCTCGCAACGGCGTGCGGGGCCGTGGCGTACCGGGCGCTGCGGCCGTCATTTGGCCAGATAGCGTCGTTCGCGGCGGTTGCGGCGCCGCTGCTGGCGATTCCGTACAACATCGTCGGACTCTCGTACAACACAGGCGCCGCGCTGGGCTTCGGGCTGGCGTCCGCTCTCGGCCTTGCGGCGCTTCGCGACCGCTCCCGGGGAGCGGCCCTGGCAGCCGGCGTCGCCCTAGCGCTCGGTGCGTTCTCTCACCCGCCGCTGGCGATAGCGGCGATCGTGTTCGTCGCAACCTTCATGCTGCTCGCGCGCGACCGCGCGCTCTCGCTTCGGCTCCTGGTCGGGTGTGCGATCGTGACGATCCCCGTCGCCGTGTGGCTGCTCCTCGCTGTGGGGACCGATGCCATCGCACGCAGCCTGGAGTACTCCCGCGCAGTCTGGGCCACGCAGAAGTCCGCCGGGGCACGCATCGATCGCGTGCTGTGGAAGCTCCACGACTCAGCTTCGCAGCGCCTACTCCTCCCGATGTGGCTGCTGGGCCTTATCGCCCTCGTGCCGCGCATCCCCCGCTGGATCCGCTCGGCCGCCGCGGTGCTCCTGCCTCTCGCAGCTGCGGCGCCGGGACTGCGCTACCTGGCGCTGAAGCGCGGCTACACCGACTGGTTCGGCTACACCGGCGCTGCCGTGCTCACGCTCGCGACCATCGCCGGCCTGCTTGCCGTGATCGCGTTCGCGCATCGCGCCAAACACGCCGACCTCACCCGCCTACTCGTGCTCACGGCGCCCGCCTCGCTCGTGGGCTATGCGCTCGTGGCCACCTCCACGACTGCTGCCTGGGTGTACGCGGTGCCGGTCATCGCGCTCGCACCGCTCGCGGCCGCGGTCGTCGCGGGGCTCGTGCTCTTGGCCGAGGAAAGCGGCGCCACGGCGCGATACGCCCTGGTCACGGGGCTTGTCTCGGTGCTGCTGCTCACGCTCTTCGCGACGTCGTTCAAGGACGATGCCCCACTCGCGCTTGACACGCGTGTGAGCTCGGGCGCCTTCGCGGGAATCCGCACCACGTCCGCGCGCGCAGAGAGTATCGCGGTGATCGAAGACATCGGGAAGCGGTACGTGACGCCGTCCGAGACAGGCGTCCTCGTGGTGGCAAACCCGGCCGCGTATCTCCTGGTGGGCGGGCGCATGCAAACCAACGCGGTATGGTTGGCGATCGGGTCGTCAGACAGCTACACGGTGGAGTGGTTCGACGCGCACGGAGGCGACCCTGATGTGGTGCTTCTTGCCCGCAGCCTCATCGAGTCCAAGGGCGGACTGGCATCTTCCGCAGTCGATGATCCGCTCCTGGCCTACATCGCTGAGCGCTACACGCTTGCCGAGGAGACGGACCCGCTGCTCGTGTACGTCCCTCGCTAGGCCGGCGCCCGACCCGCGTGGCCCGGACCGGTGTACGTCCCTCGCTAGGCCGACGCCCGACCCGCGTGGCCCGGACCGGTGTACGTCCCTCGCTAAAGTGACGCCCGCGTCGCGCCGGCCTCCAAGCGTCCGCACTCGCATCAGTCGCGTGGCGCGATCCGCTCCTCGGCAGTGAACCCGCGCGTCTCTCTCGTGAGGTAGAGCGGGCGGCGACGCACTTCGGTGTAGATGCGGCTGATGTACTCGCCGAGCGCACCGATCGTGATCAGCTGCACGCCCGAGAGCAGCAGCATGAGCACCATCGTGGACGTCCAGCCCTGCACCACACGGTCGCCCGCAAGCCGGAGGACCACCAGCACTATCGCTGTGATGAACGCAACGACCGAGACGAACACGCCCAGCCAGATGGCGATTCGGATGGGGCGCACCGAGAACGCCATGATCCCGTCGAGTGCGAAGCGCACCATCTTGCGAAGCGGGTACTTGGTCTCGCCGGTCACCCGGGGTTCGCGCACATACTCCACCGGCACCGACTCAAAACCGACCCAGGCGACCATCCCTCGGACGAACCGGTCATGCTCGGGCATGGAGATGAGCGCGTTAGCGGCCTGGCGCGACATGAGTCGGAAGTCTCCGACGTCCACCGGGATCTCCACGTCCGAGAGTCCGCGCAACAGCCGGTAGAACGCCGAGGCGGACGTTCGCTTGAACCACGACTCACCCTTGCGCTCGCTGCGAACGCCGTATGCGATATCGGCACCCTCCCGCCACCGCTGCACGAACTCCGCGATCACTTCGGGCGGATCCTGCAGGTCGGCGTCGATCACCGAGACCGTGTCGCCCGAGGCGTACTCGATTCCGGCGGAGATGGCGGTCTGATGACCGAAATTGCGCGAGAAACGGACCAGACGCACGTGCGGATCGGTGGCGGAGATCGCGGTGAGTGCCTCCCACGACCCGTCGCGGCTGCCGTCGTCCACGTACACGATCTCGTATCCGTCACCGATGGCGCTCATGGCAGCTGAGCAGCGCGCGTGGAACGCCGCGATGCCCTCGACCTCGTTGTAAACGGGGACAACCACCGAATGCAGTGTGGTGTCAGACATGCCCAGGCCCTTCTCGCCCCCGGTCCTGTGACCGGCGCTTGAAGTGTAATGCAACGGACGCTCGCGGGGCAGCCCGCACGCCAGTCGGCTACTCCCAGCTGCCGGACTTTCCGGCATCGAACAGGCCGAGGAAGACCCGGTGCGGTCCGGGCGTCCCGCGCGGAACGAAGGCGACCCGATCACCGGGCATGATCACATGATCGGGGCCGTAGACGTGACCGTTGGCGAAGACGCCTTCGATCTCGTGGAGCGGCAATTCGAGCTCGGCGGCAAGATCGTGCGCCGTCATCCCGTCCGCGGGAATCACGTGCGTTCGCAGTGTGGACAGCTCGTTGTCGGTGCAGAACGTGTGGAGACTGCCAAAGAGACGGATGGTGACGGGCTCGGTGGGTGTCATGCGGCGGCTCCGGAAGAATCGGCCGGGTTGTGTTACCCGCGATTCTACTCCCGCGTAAGCGCCCACTCCATCGAACCTCGAACGAAACCACTCAGGGCCGATCCACCGCCAAGGACGCGGACGCTCGGTCCGTACGTCCCGAGGAGCGGCTGGAGCACGGGACTGAGCGATCGGCACCAGACCGGCGGGAGCGTTCGCCACCCAGTAGTCGGTGACGGCGTGGATGCCTCAAGCGCCTCAGGTGCCGGGGAGACATCGCGCGTGCTCCATCGCGGGCGAGAGCGCTGTGGGAGCGATCGCTCGTCGTCGTGGGCTTCACCGCCGCCAGCCTCGTGCACCGTTACGCTGTCGTCTCTGCCGACACCTCCGCCCGCTACCGCCGCGTGTGCCACCTGCGTGCCGAACAGGTCGCGCGCCCACGCGCGCGCCCAGTACAGCCAGAATCCGGGGATCTCGCGCGCCACCAGGACCGGCGTCTTCACGATGGGACGGGTCTCCTCGGCGGGTACCGTGCAGACGTTCCAGCCGACCGCGCGGTACGCCATCTTGATGCGCGGCAGGTGGTAGAACTGGCTCACCACGAGCACGCTGCGGGTGCCGTCGGCCGCGAACATCGCGGTCGTGTTGGCCACGGTCAGGTCGGTGTTGTCGCCCTCGTGGTCGAGTGTGATGGCGCTGGCGGGAACGCCGAGTTCGACCGCCCGGTCTCGCATGGCGATCGACTCGTCGGCCCCGCTCTCGCCGACGCCGCCGGACATCACGAGTCGGTCCACGAGCCCGTCGTTGTAGAGCTCGGCCGCCGTGCGCACGCGGTCCTCGAGCGACTGCGACAGCGCGCCGTTCGCGTACGCTTTGGCGCCAAAGACGACCGCCACATCGGCATCTCGCCGGTAGTCGGTCGTCCCGAAGAAGTACACGTGCGCGAGCGGGAACGCGACCGCGAGCAGCACGACGAGCGCAGCTACACCAGCGGTCTCGATGCGCGAGGTACGCTCGGCTTCGGGGCCGCGAAACGCGATGTGGCCCACAAAGAAGAAGCCGACCGCCAGGATCGCGGTGAATGGCACCGGCACCGCAGGCGTGAACGTACCACCCCGCCACGCCAGGTAGAACGCCGCTGAGTTCCAGAGCCCGGCAAGCGCGAGTAGCACGCTCACGATCGCGGTGGCGTTGCGCCGCCACGCACTCATCGCGGGGACGACGGCGTAGGCCACGAGCAGCCCCGCTGCGAGCCACAGCACCACCGAGAGCCACGAAGGAAGCCCGCCCAGATCGATCCACCAGAGGTCCTCGGCACGACCGGTCCGGATGGCCACGAGCGCGTTCGCGAGCGAGAACACGCCAAAGAAGAAGGCGATACCTCGTGCGCACGTGCGCGCGACAGCGGTGCCGCGCGTGGCGACCGTCGACCCTCGCGCGAGGGAGCACCTGCTCGAACGCTTCTGGCTTGAGACCTACGCGGGCAGGACCGGCGAGATCGCCCTGGGCATCGACACCGCGCGGTTCGTCGTGGAGATGGTGAAGCAGAGCTAGACCGGTGCCTTCCCGAACAGCCCGCGCGCCACGTACCAGCCCGTGGCCAGCATGAGCACCACACCGAGCGCGTAGATGACGAGCACCGCGATGCCGATACCTGTCTGCCACCGCAGGCTCTCGGCCGCCTCCGGTGCCACCAGCCCCAGCAGCCCCATCACGAGCGTGCCCAGCACGAGCGCGCCAGCAGACAGCAGCAACCCGATGCCACCGAGCCGACGGTCGGACGACCCCCGCTGCGCCGCCAGGGTCACGAGAACGCCTCCGGCCAGCACGAACGGGAACAGCTCGGCGGGCAGCAGCCAGTCGCCGCTCGACGCGGCGAGCACCGGCGCCACCATCAGGATCAGGCCTACAACAACGGCGACGCGGACGAACGTCTGCTTCTCGGGCATCGTGACCACCTCTCACCTGCATGTTCGCGCATCCTGGAGCCGGACGCCATGTGCCGCTCGGAAATCAGTGCAGTGACTCCGCGCACACAATGCAGGGTGCACGGGCGTTACGTGGAATGAATAGGTGTTGGGGTTCTCGTGCCGCGCATCGCTTCTGCATGCCCACGGCGAACGAGCGAGGTGGGAACGTGAGCGAACAAGCAGTGCCCAAGGGCAAGCTCCTGATCGTGGAAGACTCGCAGACACTGCGTCAGATGATGAAGATGACGCTGGAGGAGCGAGGCTACACCATCCTCGAGGCCCCCGATGGTCTCACCGCGCTTACCTTGCTCGCCGAGAATACCCCCGACGCCATCGTGCTCGACATCAACCTCCCTGACATCGATGGCTTCGAACTCTGCAAGCGCATGAAAGCGGAGCCCCGCAGCCGCAACATACCGGTGCTCATGGCCACTGGCCTGGGCAAGTCCGGCTTTGAGATCATGGCCATCGAGTCCGGAGCCGACGATTTCATCGCCAAGCCGGTCGACCCTCTGGTGCTCGACGCCCGCATCGAGATGGTCATCCGCCGGATGCGTCGCGAACGCTTCGCGAACGCACTCACCGGCCTACCCTCCAACGCACTGACCGAGGAGCGTCTGGGCTTTATGATCGCACGGCACAAGCCGTTTGCTGTGAGCTTCCTCGACATCGACCACTTCAAGGCCTTCAACCGCCGCTACGGCCACGCCCGCGGCGACATGCTCCTGCGGCACTTGGCCGAGATCGTCTTGGAGTCGCTCAGCTTCAACGGCTGCAAGGACCCGTTTGTGGGTCACATCGGCGGCGACGACTTCGTCTACCTGTCCGAGCCCGAGTGCGCCGAGCAGGTCGCACGCGAGATCGCGCACACCTTCGACCTGAGCATCCTCGACTTCTACGAGGACGAGGACCGCGACGAGCGCAGCTTCACGCTCACCGACCGTGTGGGCACCAAGCACCGCTACGGACCTCTCACGGTCTCGATCGCCGTCATCCCGCTCACCAAGGAGTTCCCGGAGTCCGTCATCGCGCTCATGGACGAAGGCTCGGACCTGCTCAACTACGCGAAGCAGAGCGAAGGCAGCTCTGTTGCGGTTGAGCGCCGCGCGCACCCCGGCGAGTAGTCCCCGCTACTCCCCCGCCCACCCGGGCACATAGCGCCAGGCCTGCCGCAGCGCGGCTCGCATCGTCCGGTGACCCGGGTCGTGCCGCTCCACGATTGCGTAGAACGCAGCCGAATGGTCGAGACGCTGCGTGTGACAGAGCTCGTGCACGAGCACCGAGTGCAGTAGCGCAGGCGGCAAGAACAGCAGCTTCGCGTTGAGGCTGATGGTCCCTGTGGCCGAGCAGCTCCCCCACCTGGTGCGTTGCCAGCCGATCGCGACGCGCGAGACCGGCATGCCGATCTCACCGGCGATCTGGCGCAACCGCAGTTCGAGCACGTCTCTGGCGCGCCTGCGGACCCAGCGCACGAGGGCGACGCGGCACTCCTCGGCATCATGCACGGCTCCCGAGAGCGCGATGCGACCTTCGGCGGCGTGCACGCGCACACCAGAACCGGCGGACGGGCGGTACTCGACCTGCCATGTCTCGCCGATACCGGGGAGTTCGATGCGGGTCGGCGGTGCGTCGTCGGCCAGATGCGCACGGCGCTCATCGGCACGGGCGAGCGCGCGTTCGGCCCAGTCGTGGCGCGACTCGACGATCGCCGGCACGCGGCGCACGTCGAAGCGCCGGGGCACGACGATCACGAGCCCGTCTCGTGCGCTCACTGAGAGTCGCACGTTACGGGCCCGGTCGCTTAGGCGGACTGTGTAATCGAGCGGCGGATTCGTCATGCCGCTTAAGATACACCGGCACGCGAAGGAGTTACTCGGCGGCACCGGGAGTATCGGTGATCTCTTCGATCTTCTCGACGTTCATCTCGGGTCCGGCCATCCGGATGGAGACGCCCTCGGCCCTGGTACCGGTAGCGACGACCGCCTTGCCGTCGAGCGGCTTGAGTTCGCTCTCAAGGTCCGCGCCGTTCGCGATCACGACGATGACGGCATCGGGCTCGGCGGCACAGGCGACAAGTGCGAATGCAAGCAACAGCGCGAGTGAAGCCGCGACGATTCGTGTAAGCATGGTGTGCCTCCTCGGTCGTTGCCCGTTGTCGTTTGGACGACGCCGATGTGCCCTGGGTTCTTGACTAGCGCGCTCGCCAGACAGAGACGACCACGTCCACAGCAGTCTTGAAGGGATCCGAGAGCTCGGCGATGCGCGCAGTCACCGTGGCCGCCTCGATGTGATAGGCGCTCGGCCCCATGCCGACCAGGGCGGCAAGCGCGCTCCGATCGAGCGCAAGCGCGTAGCGCACCCGCGTCTGCGCCATGCAGTCAAAGTGCCCTCCAAGCGAGGCTGTCAGGCGTTCGTCCTTACGCTCGTCAACCGTGAGCAGCCCGAGCGCCTCCACGAGTTCCCGCAGGTGGCCGGGAGCAGGCGTGACGACCACGAGCGTGCCTCCCGGCGCGAGCGTGCGATGGATCTCGGCGGCGTTGCGTGGCGCGAAGACGTCGAGGGCAGCGGCGAGCCCGCCGTCGCGGACGGGCAGCCC
>JBASNZ010000036.1:0-23925 GCA_049657775.1 Coriobacteriia bacterium
CCTCCCGCGCGCGCCAGCAGTCCAACGCGGCTGCCAAGCACCTCCGCGCGCGCCAGCCCAGCCGCGAGTTCCACGGTCTGAAGACCTCCGACGAGCGCGAGGCCGTCACCGCGCGCGGCCCAGAACAACCGCTCGAACGCGTCGAATCCTAGGCCCCCACCCGCATGGACCGCCGAGAACCCTGCGCGCTTGATGGCACCAAGCAGGCTCCGTATGTCTCCATCGGAGTGGAGGATCGCCGGCACACCGGCCTCGTTGGCAAGCCGTGCCACGGAGGCAAGCCTCGGTAATAGCGTGCCGATGGCGAAGTCGGGCGCTACGAGCGGGCCCTCGGAACCAGCGACATCCTCGGCGATCACGATCGCCCGCGCACCACCATCGATGGCATCCCGAACTCCGGCCTCGATCTCGCACAGACGCACGTCGAGCTCGGCAGCTATCTGCTCGGGATTGAGGAGTGTGTCCAGCAGGCCCGCCGTGATGCCACGCTCTTCCAGCACCGGCCAGAGCGGTCCCGCAAACACCGCAAACGGAGCCACGCTCGCCTCGGCGAGAGGACGCAGGGCTCTGTGAGACCAGCGCTCCCACCACGGGACGAACGCGAATGCCGCGTCGAGCTCCCCACATGCGGCCAGGAGAGAGCCGAGGTGGTCCGTCGCAGCCGGAGCTACAAGAACTAGAGCATCGGAGGGCACGAACGTCAGGCCGAAGGTCAGTGCCGCACGATGTGGAAGTCGGCTCTGCATGCGGGTGGTCGCCTAGAAGAGCTTGAAGCCGGCAACCGCGAGTTCGCTCGCGCCCCAGACTATCGCGAACGCTCCGAGTACACCGAGCGAGACCGCAAGGAACGCCTTCTTGGGCTCCATCCTCAGGAGCCACGCGGCGGCTGTACCCGAGTACGCACCGGTTCCGGGAAGCGGGATCGCCACGAAGACGGCAAGCCCGAGGGTCCCGTACTTCTCCACGAGCGGATGAGCCTTGGCGCGGATCTTCTCGAGCTTGCGATGGACCCATCCCCCCTCGGGAAAGCGCTCGTACACGAGCTCGAGGAAGTAGTAGCCCGGCCAGAAGATCGCGAGGTTGGACAGTAGGATGAGCGGCAAGTAGACACGCTCCCCTTGCTGAATCGCAAGCGGAAGTGCGCCGCGCAACTCGATCCATGGGATCACGGTGATCACGATGTACTTAAGCCAGGGCGGGAGTCCCGCGACGAATTCGGGCACAGACTCACTCCTCGGGAGGGAAGGCGGCGTAGATACGCTCGATCTCCGAGCGCCAGAACGCCTCGCGATCGAAGGTCTCGCGGCCAAGACCAGCCGCGAACTTGAAGTACCCGTCACCCGGAATCCCTGTGTCGCGCCGCGTCACGAGCGATGCGAGCATGACCCCGTTCTTGGCGTCCTCCTCGGCACAAACCTCGTTGAGGAACGCAACCATGCCAAAGGAGTATGGACGCAGATGGACGGCCGTAACCACCTCGCACAACTCCGAGTACGTGGTGGTGCCGCGCTCGCGTGCCCGCACGATGAGAAAGTCGCGCGCCTGCTCTTTGGCGGCTTCCCATGCGTCCCGGGGGAATCCGTAGCGGGTGTCTTTGGACATGGGAAGCAGTATGCCATAAGCGGGCACGGACGCGCCCGGGCACGGGGCGGCAGCGGCTACAATAGCCAAGGAGGACGCACATGGAGGAGCACATCGACATACCCGAAACCGACGCGGCACTGCTCGCTGAGTGCGACGTGACGACCTTCCGCGCCACAGGACCGGGTGGTCAGGGCGTCAACACGACCGATAGCGCAGTCCGTCTCCACCACCGCCCGAGCGGGATCGTGGTAGTGGCCAGACGGGAGCGCAGCCAGTACCTCAACAAGAAGGCGGCACTCGAGCGTCTCCGTCGCAAGCTGGTGGAGCGGGCGTACCAGGCACCCGATCGCGTGCCCACACGAAAGTCGCGGGCGGCGAAAGAGCGCGTACTCCGCGCCAAGCACCTGCAGGCCCGCCGCAAGGTGGCGCGCCGCAAGGTGGACACCGGCGAGGAGTAGTCCGATGACGCAAACAGGGATCCGACGCGATCGACGGATCCCTGCATTCATTGATGGTGGAGGCGCGGAGAATCGAACTCCGGTCCACGATAGATCCCTAGGGGGCATCTCCAGGCTCAGTCACCGATTATCGTCAGCGCGAGCGACACACGGTGACCCACGTGCTCGCGCCCTGGCAGTCCTTGTCTTTCGCAACGGCATTCCTGCCTGTGACCGCTGCGGCAGTCCCCTAAGTGGCGTCTTACCGGTGGCGGGGACTCACACCGGTTCGACGTCGCTACGTATTAAGCAGCGAGAGCATAGTTATTGTCGACGCTTGAGCGTCTTTACCCCTGTTTAACGAGGTGAGGAGACCTCGGCCTGCTTCCCCCCTCAAACCTATCGTGTCGAATCCAGTCGCCCCCGGATCGACGCATGTCAACGTGCGTGGCGCACCTGCGCGGAGATGATTATACCCGGATGGTTAGCGAACGGCGTGCCGCTCGTGGTGCGCAGGGCCTGCGCAGGGCCTTTGGCGCAGAAGTGTGGCCGGATCGGCCGCTCACGGCCGTCCGCATCGAGCGGAGATGCCACCGGGCACTGCTACCGTCCGAGAGTGCGATCCTTGAGCGCGCGCTCTATGTCGCGCTTGCTGTCCCGATCGGCCATCGCGTCGCGCTTGTCGTAGAGCTTCTTGCCTCGGGCAAGGCCGAGCTCGACCTTCACCAGGCCGGACGTGGAGAAGTACAGGCGCAGCGGGATGAGCGTGTACCCCTTCTCCTTCGTCTTGCCGATGAGATACCTGATCTGGTTGCGATGCAGCAGCAGCTTCCTGGTGCGATCGGGGTCGACATTGCTCCGATTGCCGTGGCTGTACGACGCGATGTGCACGTTGTGCAGCCACACCTCGGCGTTGCGGACCGTCGCGAACGCATCGCGCAGACTCGCCTTGCTCTCGCGCAGCGACTTCACCTCGGTCCCGGTGAGTGCGATGCCGGCCTCAAACGTCTCTTCGATCTCGTAATCGAAGAACGCTCGCTTGTTCTTGGCTATCAAAGTCTCGTCGCGCGGCATAGCTGGTGCTCCTCGGTGGGTATCTCCTATGCATGCTAGCATCACGGCGGCCCGACGCGTCGGGTCCACCAGTCAGGGGGTCATCGATGAGCTACGGATATGAGCCCGCTCCCGCCATGGCGCGCAATGACCCGGAGTACGTGGCATCCCTCGAGCGTCGGATCGCCGACCTTGAGACCAGGGTCCCGCGCACGAGTATCCTGAGCCCGCAGTTCATGACCAGAGCTTGGGCGATCTACGGCCACCTGCTGGTGGCGCAGTTCGTCGTGTCCTTCGTCATCTTCTTGATCTTCTTCATCATCGCGCTGTTCATGGGCGGCAGCGGGGCCGTCCTGGACAACATGAACTACTCGCCGTCGTATTAGGGCGTGAAATCGGTCCCTGGCTTGAGGCGCATGGTGAACGCGGCGAGCAGCTTCGCCGTATTCTCGATGTCCGAAAGCGCGAGCACTTCGGTGGGCGTGTGCATGTAGCGCAGCGCCACGCTCACGAGCGCGGCAGCCTTGCCTCCGCGTGACAGCTGGATCGCGTTCGCATCGGTCCCGGTACCGCGAGGAGCGCCCTCGACCTGGTACGGGATCTTCTCCGCCTCAGCCGCCTCAACGAGCAGCTCGAACACCTTCGGGTTGATGTTCGCGCCCCGGCTGATGACCGGGCCCCTACCGCAGCAGACCTCACCGAACTTGCGCTTGTCGACGTCGAGGTAATCGGTGGCATGCGTTACCTCTACGGCGATGCCCACCACGGGATCCTGGCTGTAAGCCGACGTGGTGCCGCCGCGAAGGCCGATCTCCTCCTGGACGGTGGCGGCCGCCACCAGATCGCCCGGGGCGCCGCCCGCCTTCTTCACCGTCCGAAGAACCTCGGCCGCGATCCACGCGCCCATCTTGTCGTCGAACGCCCGGGAAACGGCCATGCCGTCGCCGAAGGTCTCGAATCCGACCCCGTACGTCACCGGATCGCCGATGCGAACCTTCTTCTTGACGTCCTCGCCCTTCATGCCGAGGTCGATGAACATGCGGTCGATCTTGACGACCTTCTTGCGGTCCTCGTCCTCGAGGAGGTGGATGGGCAGACGGCCAAGCACCCCTCGGAGAACGCCGCCCTTCGTGTGTACGTCAACGCGAGCGCCGGGAAGGATCTGCGGATCGTGCCCGCCGATGGGAGCGAACGCGCAGAAGCCATCGTCGGTGATGTACGTGACCATGAAGCCGATCTCGTCGATGTGACCGGCGATCATCACGGTCGGGCCGTCCTTCTTGCCCTTGAGCACGGCATGGACGGAGCCCATGACGTCGGTGGAGACGGCATCGGCGATGGGGGTGACGTAGTCGCGGAACACTCTCGCGGCCGGCTGCTCGTAGCCTGACGGCGACGGCGCCTCCACAAGGGTCTTCAGGAACTCGAGTGGTTTGGCTTGCATGAAAACGCCTCCTCGATGAATGGATTCTGGGGTGTTCCAGTGTATCGTGCCGTCGCCCGCTTCGCCACGGCCTACGCGATCTCGAAGTCGATCCTGCGCTCGGCGACGCTCACGTCGAGGACACGAACCCTCACGCGCTGCCCGAGCCGGTATATGAGGCCCCGATTCTCGCCGATGAGCATGAACCGCTCCGGCTCGAACCGGTAGTAGTCGTCCGTCATCGTTTGAACGTGCACAAGGCCCTCGGCGGTGTTTTCGAGCTGCACGAAGAAACCGAACGACATCACACCTGCGATGAACCCGTCGAAAACCTCGCCCAGGTGATCCGCCATGAGCTCGGTGAGTTTGACCTTCTGCGAGGCGTTCTCGGCTGACTCCGCTTCGCGCTCCATGGTGGAGCAGTGCTCGGCGAGCCACTCCAGTTCGGCGGCCATGCTCGCGACGGGTTCCTTCTCGAGCGTGTCGGTCAGCTGCGCCTTGAGCAGCCGGTGCACGATCAGGTCCGGGTACCGGCGAATAGGGCTGGTGAAGTGGCAGTACGCCTCGCTCGCCAGACCGAAGTGCGGCTCCAGGAAGTCCGCGTAGCGCGCGCGCTCGAGCGCGCGAAGAAGAAGCGAGTTGATGAGGAGCTCCTCGGGACGATCCTTGGCAAACGCCACTATGCGCTGGAATGTTTGGGGGCTTGCGCCGTGAAGGTCTTTGATGGGGTAGTCGAATTCTTTGAGGATGACGGCGACCTGCGAGAGCGCGTCAGGGTCAGGATCCTCATGGATGCGGTACACCATGGGTGCCTTGGCGTCGCGCATGTGCCGGGCAACGACCTCGTTGGCGAGGATCATCGCCTCCTCGATCATGTTGGTGGCCACCGTGCGACGGCGAAGGGACACGTCGAGCGGCTTGCCCTCGGGATCCAAGACCACACGCGCTTCGACCGTCTCAAAGTCCAGACCGCCACGTGCCACCCGGCGCTTGTGCACGGCGTCCGCAAGCGTTCGGAAATCCTCGATGGTGCTACGACACTCGGCGTCCGGATAGCCGTCTCCGGCCTGGATCCAGGCGTCGACGCTGTCGTAGTCGAGCCGCCGGTCGCTGCGCATGACCGACGGATAGAGCTGGTAGGCCTCCACGAGCCCGGTCTTGTCGCAGTCCATCTGGATGGTGAAGGTCAGTCTGTCCTCGGCGGGCTTGAGCGAGCAGATACCGTTGGAGAGTCGCTCGGGCAACATGGGCAGCACGCGATCGACCAGATATACCGAGGTGGCGCGCATGCGCGCCTCTTCGTCCACGACGCTGCCCCACGGCACATAGTGGCTTACGTCGGCGATGTGCACCCACAGGCGGAAGCCACCGGCCTGCCGCTCGATGGAGATGGCGTCGTCAAAGTCCTTGGCGTCGACAGGGTCGATCGTGATGGTGTAGACATCCCGAACGTCGACGCGGCCGCGCTCGAGCTCGCCCTCGACGTCTTGCGTAAGCGCGTTTGCCGCCTCCTCGACCGCAGGGTCGAAGGCGGTGCGCAGCGAGTGCTCGCGGATGACGATCTCCACATCAACACCCGGCGCGTCCGCCTGGCCGAGTATCTCCTGTATGACGCCCTGCATCGCGTCGCGTTTGGTCGCGTAACGAGTGATGCGAGCGACGACGATGTCACCCTGCTTGGGCCGAAGCGTACCATGCGCCAGATCCACGAATACGTCGTGCCCGATACGGGAATCGGTGGGTGTAACGATGCCAAGACCGCCGTGTCGCTCGAAACGGCCGACGATCGAGGTGAGCGATCGCTCGATGACCTGGACGATCTCGCCGTTGCGACCCTCGCGATGCCGCTGCGTATCGAGCCGGACCGCCACTGTATCGCCGTGCATCGCACCGTTGGTATCGCGCTTGGAGACGTAGATCTCGCCGAGCGGCGTTGCGACGAACCCGAACCCGCGCCGGTTCATGCTGAGGCGACCGACGACGAGGTTTCTCTCGCGCAGCGCAAGGAACCTGCCGCCCGGGATCTCAGCGAGCGACCCGGACTTCGCGAGTCCGCGGAGCACGATCGCCACCCGGTCTTCGGAAATCCCGTCGGGCTCTAGACGAGCGGCGATCTCCTCGGCCGTGGCTGGCTTGCCGATGCCGCTGAGCGCTTTGAGCACGAGCTTCTCCGGACGCAACTCCGCCTCCCCTGCGTATCGGCGAACAGTACCTGGTTTGCACTCTCGTGGGGGTTCAAGCTGCTTGCCCCGGTGCTACAATGCGCGTATGGTGCAACTCTACACCTGAGCGTTCGGAGAACACATGCAACACCCCCGCGAACTAACACCGTGCCTCATCGGCACTGGCACTCTCACAAACCTGCGCGACATGGTACGCGCGATGGAGACGGTGGAAAGCTTCGAGTACCGGTACGTGGTCGATGGCGAGCCCATGGGCGACGGCCATGCCACCCTTGTGAAGATCATGGCCGACCCTGAGTCATCCACGATGCTCGTGAACGGCTGCCTGTTCCTTAACGTCGCGAGCTTCCGCTACCTCACCTTTGAGGCGGCCGAGGATGGCCTGACGGAGTTCACGCTGCATGGTGATGGCGTGACCCTCGAGCTGGTAGTGACCGAGGATGCGACCGTGGCCGAGGGTCGTCCTGTCATCCGCCTCATCGAGGACGGCGCGTTCGACCCAAGCTCGTACGTGACGCTCGACGACGAAGACGACGAGGACTAGAGCAGCTTCTTAAGCTCGGTCAAAGCCCGCTGGTACTGGGTGTCGGTCTTCTTGTCCGCCTGCTTCTCGGGCTCCATCTTGACCTCGACATCAGGCACGACGCCCTTCTTGTCGATGATGCGCCCCTTCGGAGTCAGATAGTGGGCGATGGTCAGCTTGAGCGCTCCGCCAAAGCTGAGCTCTTCGATCTGCTGCACGCTCCCTTTGCCAAAGCTCGTCACGCCAACGAGTGTCGCACGCTTGTAGTCCTGTAGCCCGCCCGCGACGATCTCGCTTGCGGAAGCGGAATTCTCGTTGATGAGCAGCACCAGCGGGGCATCCGTTGCCACATCTCCGCTGACGCGGTAGGTCTCGTTGAGATCCTCGACTCGAGCCTCCACGGACACGGCCACCCCGTCTTTCACGAACAGCGAAAGCACGTCCACCGATGAGCTGAGCAGGCCTCCGGGGTTGTCGCGCAGGTCGAGCACGAAACCCTTCGCGCCCTTCTTGGTGAGATCGTCGATCGCCTCACGGATATCCTCGGCAGCAGGATCGCTGAACGAGTACAGGCGGATGTAGCCGATGTCGCCATCGACGATCTCCTTCTCGATGTTGGGAACATCGATCTTGGCCCGCGTGATACTGAACTCCTTCGGCGTCTCAGAGCCGTCGCGCAGAATCCCGAGCTTGACCTTGGTACCCTCCTCGCCGCGAATGCGTTTCACGACCTCGTCGAGGTCCCACTTGTCGCGCACAACACCATCGATGGAGGCGATGATGTCCTCGGACTTGAGTCCCGCGCGCGCGGCAGGTGTGTCAGGGATGACGGACACGACGTACGGCTTGCCGTCACGCTCCGAGATGGTGATCCCGATGCCGTAGAACGTGCCTTCCGTCTGCTCGTTGAAGTAGCCGTAGTGCTCCTCGTCGAAGTAGAGCGCATACGGGTCGCCGAGCGACTCAAGCATGCCCTTCACGACACCTGCGGTCATCGACGCATCGTCGCTGGGCGCAAGCGCCTCACGCTCGATGATGGAGCGGACCTCGCTTGCCGCCCGCTCCGGCGTTGCCGACGCATCACCCACGCCGGGAACCGCGATGGATCGCGTGCCGCGACCCAGCACGAGACCACCGGCGAACGCCAGCGCAAGCATGCTAAGAGCCAGGGCGCCGATGATGGTGCCCTTGAGAAGCTTGTTCATCGAGTTAGACCTTAAGGTATCTGCGCAGGGCGAACGACGACCCGGCAAGACCGATCACGACGCCGCCGACGATGAGGATGGCGGCTATCTGTGCGGAGTTGCCGGCCGAGAGCGTCACAGGCAGGAAGGACACGGTCTCCTCCACGTTGGGCATGACGAAGACTTGCAGTGCACCAAGCGTCGCGAGAGCGAGAAGCGCGCCAAGGAGGCTCTGGATAAGACCTTCGAGCAGGAACGGCGTGCGGATGAACCAATTGGACGCGCCAACGAGCCGCATGATGCCGATCTCCTTGCGTCGCGCGTAGATCGCGAGACGGATGGTGTTGTTGATGAAGATGAGGCTGATAACCGCGAGCATCACGATGAAGACGACGCCGACGGTACGCAGAATGCGCGTGAACGCGAAGAGCTGCGTCACGATCTGCTGACCGTACTTGAGCGACCGCTCGGGGTCGTCCGGTCGATCGCAGACCTTGAGGAACGTCTGGTTCGCCTTGATGGTCTCCACCACGGCGATGACATCCTGCGGCTTCGTGGTATCCACATCGAGCGACGCGGGCAGCGGGTTGACCTCAAGCTGCTCGACGATCTCGGGGCTCTCGGTCATGGATGCCTTGAACTCCTCAAGCGCCTCTTCTTTGGAGGTGTACTTGATGTTCTTGACGCGCGGGTCGGCAGCGAGGTCGGACTGAAGCGCGTCCACGTCCTCGGGCGCCGCTCCGTCTTTGAGGAAGATCCGGATGGAGACCTTCTCCTCGACGTTGCGCACGACCTGGCCGACGATCATGGATCCGCCGACCGAGACGCCGACCAGGAGCAACGACAGGTAGATCGTGATGATGGCGCCCAGGCTCATCACCCAGTTGCGGCGGAAGCTGACAACCGACTCCCGCATGAAGTAGCCGAGGTTAATCGCCATCGCCGTACACCCCCCGATCCTGGTCGCGGATAATGCGGCCGTTCTCGAGAGCGATGACGCGCTTGCGCATCGAGTCGACCATCTCGCGGTCGTGTGTGGCCACGAGCACGGTCGTGCCCGTCTTGTTGATTCGGGAGAGCAGGCTCATGATGCCGAGCGACGTCGCAGGATCAAGGTTACCGGTCGGCTCGTCGGCCAGCAGGAGCGGCGGACGGTTGACGAACGCGCGGGCAATGGATACTCGCTGCTGCTCGCCACCGGAAAGCTCATCGGGATACGAGTCTATCTTCTCCTCGAGACCCACGAGGCGCAGCACCTCGGGCACCTGCGTGCGCACGACGTGCCTGCTGCGGCCGATGACCTCGAGCGCGAATGCCACATTCTCGTAGGTCGTCTTGTTGGGAAGGAGCTTGAAGTCCTGGAAGACACAGCCGATGTTTCGGCGCAGGAACGGCACCTTCCAGTTCTTCATCTTGTTGACGTCCTGACCCGCCACGAGGATCGACCCGGTGGAGGGCAGGATCTCGCGCAGGAGGAGCTTTATGAACGTTGACTTGCCGGAGCCCGAATGACCGACCAGGAAGACGAATTCGCCCTGCTCGATCTCTACGTTCACCTCGGACAACGCGGGCTTGTCAGCAACGTACGCCTTGCTGACGTTCCGCATGGATATCATGGGTGCTCGATTCTGTTGGCTACGATTCCCGGGGGCTATTCTAGCAAACCGGCTGCCTCTCTAGTGGCCGGGCGCACATGCGACACCCGACCTTCACACAACCTTCACGCGCGTGCGGTCATGACCCGCCTCGCTGCCGCGGCGATATCGTCCGCCGTGAGACCGAAATGAACCATGAGCGCCTCGGGATCACCCGAGGTACCGAAGGTGTCGGGGACGCCTACCCTGCGAAGCGGAACGGGCCCATTCTCGCCGAGTGCCTCGGCGACCGCGGAGCCCAGTCCGCCGATGATGGAGTGCTCCTCGGCAGTGACCACCGCACCGGTCTTTCGGGCCGATGCCACAAGTGTGGCCACATCGAGCGGCTTGATCGTTGCAACGTCGATCACCTCAGCGCCGACGCCCGCAGAGGCGAGCACCTCGGCCGCGGCAAGCGCGCGCTCGACCATGACGCCGCACGCGGCGATCGTCACGTCGGTGCCCTCACGCAGCACGTACGCGCGACCGAGTTCGAACTCGAAGCCTTCGTCGTACACGAGCGGAACCGACGCGCGTCCGAGCCGTACGTAGAACGGGCCCGGTGTCGTCGCGGCCACGCGGAGCGCGCCTGCAGCCGCACGAGCATCAGCAGGCACGAGCACGCGCATTCCGGGCAACACGCGCATGAGCGCGATGTCTTCCACCATCTGATGGCTGCCCCCATCGGGGCCGACAGTGATACCCGCGTGCGTCGGTGCAAGCTTCACGTTGAGACCCGCGTAGCACACGGTGTTGCGAACCTGGTCGTACGCTCGACCGGCGGCGAACACCGCGAACGAGCCCGTGAACGCGATCTTCCCGCCAACCGCGAGACCCGCTGCGGTCCCGATCATGTTCTGCTCGGCGATACCGGCGTTGAAGAAGCGCTCGGGGTAGGCCTTCTCGAACGTGGCCGTAGTCGTCGACTTGGACAGGTCGGCCTCGACGACGACCACGTCAACGCCCTCTTTCACGAGTTCCACGAGAGTGGCCCCGTACGCCTCACGAGTTGCGCGCTTCTCGCTCACAGTGCACCGCCTTCCGGGCAGCCGAGTTCGCCCAGGGCCTGCGCGACCTGCTCGGCGCTTGGCGCCTTGCCATGCCAGTCGGCGTTGCCCTCCATGAATGACACGCCCTTGCCCTTGACGGTGGAGCACACGATCGCAACCGGGCGACCGCCGGCCTCCGCGCGGGCACGCGCCGAGGAGAGAACGCTCGTGAGTGCGTCGACGTCGTGCCCGTCGCACGCTACGGTGTCCCAGCCGAACGACGCGAACTTGGATGCGATGTCACCGAGGCACATGACCTCGGAGCACGCACCATCTATCTGCAAGCCGTTGTTGTCCACGATGGCGACGACGTTCGTGAGGCCGTGGTGCGGGGCGAACATGGCCGCCTCCCAGACCTCACCCTCCTGAAGCTCCCCGTCACCGAGGAGACAGAAGACCGTGGAGTCGCCAGCCGAGTCCAGCCGAAGCGAAAGCCCGATCCCGTTCGCAATCGCCAGACCCTGGCCGAGCGACCCGGTGGAGACCTCCACACCCGGCGTCTTCTTGCTGTCCGGATGGCCCTGAAGGATCGAGCCCAGCTTGCGAAGCGTCATGAGATGCTCGCGCTCGAAGTAGCCCGTCTCAGCGAGTGCCGCGTAGAGCACCGGTGCCGCGTGCCCCTTGGACAGAACGAACCTGTCGCGCCCAGGCATATCGGGGTGCGCCGGATCGTGCCGCATGACCGTGCCGTAGAGTGTCGCGACGATGTCGGTTGCAGAGAGCGAGCCGCCGGGATGGCCCGAACCCGCCTCGCCAAGCATGCGCACGATGTCACAGCGCATCCGGGTGGCGAGCTTGCGCACCGCCGTCGCGTCCATGGTGCCGGTCATCTAGACTCCCATCTCCTTGAAACCTTCGCCTAGCGCTTCGTATATGTCGGATACCACGACGAACGCCCCAGGGTCCACCGCATGGACGAGCGCCTTGAGCGCGTCGAGCTCACGACGCGACACGACCGTCATAATGACCTCGCGTTCCTCTCCCGAGTAAAGACCGCGGCCTTTGAGCCCGGTGGCTCCCCTGCCCAGCTGTTGGAGGATCGCCTCGCCGATCTCATCGGACTGCTCGGAGATGATGTACGCGGCCTTCTCAACGGACAGGCCCTCCTGGACCAGATCGATCACGCGACCCATGACGACGACGGCGACCGCGCCGTAGAGCGCCAGGTCCGGACCGAACTTGATCGCCGCGGCGAGTGTGACAACCGCATCCGCCGCCAGCATCATCTGCCCGACGCCGAAGTTGGTCCTGTCCGCGAGGAGCTGCGCCACGATATCGGTGCCCCCCGTGTTGCCTCGCGCCTTGAAGACGAGGCCCATGCCGATGCCCGTGATGGCACCGCCGTACAGCACGGCGAGCAACTGATCGTTGGCTGCCAGATGCGGCGTGATGGGTGCCAGCACGTCGATCGCGACCGACAGCGCCACCATCCCGTAGATGGTTCGCGTCCCGTAGCGCCAGCCCCTGAACGAGACCGCGACCACAAGCAGCACGGCGTTCATCGCGAGCATCATCACGCCCACGGGGATGGTGAAACCCTGGTCCTTGAAGGTGTAGAACAGCACGGTCGACAGACCCGAGACGCCCCCTGCAGCGAGCTTGTTGGGGATGAGGAACGCGTTCAGACCCCACGCGGTGATGAGGATGCCGAGCGTCATGATCATGTAGTCGCGAACGCGACGGCTCTTGAGTACGTTCTGAGGCACCCCGCCACCGAGGACACGCTTCGCCATCATTACCACTCCCCTCCCGCGTCGATCCTCGGCCGCTCACGTTTGGCGGTCAGGAACGCAAGGACCGAATCCATGTCGCGATTGACGATGCGGTCCCCGGGAAACCCGATCTCTTCCACAACCGAGAGTGCGTACGCCATCTCACCCACGAGCATGTGGAAGTGCGCGTCAGAGTTGATCGCGATGTGTGCGCCGGCGTCGCGCGCTGCCTCGGCGAACTCGCGCTCGCGCGCGAACGACGCATGCCGGCCGCTGCGCGGGTCGAACGAGTAGTTGTTGAGTTCGATGATCACGTTGTTCGCCACGCACGCAGCCACGACCACATCCAGCTCGATGGGGAACTCGTCCTCGTTTCCGGGGTGCGAGATCATGTCCACGTACGGGTTCTCGATCACGCGAAGCAGCGCATCGGTGTTGCGCGCGCGATCACAGTCGTCGTAGCCGCATTCTGGGTGCAGTCCGACGGCCACGAAATCGAGCATCTCGAGCATGCCATCGGGCAGGTCGATGCCGTTATCCGTATCCGGTACCGGGTTGGCCTCGCAGCCCTTGAGCAGGCGCACGCCCATCAGAACCGAGGGAACGACCTTCATGTTCCAGAAATGCCACAGGTGTGCGCCGCCGGGAACAGCCGGGCCGTGATCGGTGAGCGCTACCAGTTCCAGCCCTCGGACAGCCGCGGCGGCGGCGATCTCGGCTGCCGTTGAGTATGCGTGCCCGGACGCGACCGTGTGCGTGTGGAGATCGGCGAGGAGGCGCACCTACTCGCCTCCGCCCACGCTTGCCGCGATCTCGCCGGAGACGCGCCACCGATGGTAGCCGACAACGAACTCGTCGATCTCTCCCGCGAGCACCCGGTCGACCTGACTTGTCTCCACGCCCGAACGCAAGTCCTTGACCATCTGATACGGATACAGCACATAGCTGCGGATCTGGCTGCCGAAGGAGATGTCCTTCTTCTCTCCCTTGAGCACCTCGATCTCGGCGAGTCGCTTCTCCTTCTCGATCTCGTAGAGCCGTGAGCGAAGGATCTTCATCGCGGTGTCTTTGTTCTTGAGCTGGCTCTTCTCGTTCTGACAGGTGACCACGGTTCCCGTGGGGATATGGGTGATACGGACGGCAGAGTCGGTCGTGTTGACCGACTGCCCACCAGGACCGCTCGATCGGTACACGTCGATGCGGAGATCCTCATCGCGAATCTCGACTTCGACATCGTCGGGAAGCACCGGAAGTACCTCCACCTTGGCAAACGTGGTCTGGCGCCGTTTCTTCTCGTCAGTTGGTGAGATCCGCACGAGCCGATGAACGCCCGCCTCCGAGCAGAGCATGCCGTACGCGTTGCGTCCATGCACTGTGAACACAGCGCGGTCGATACCGAGTTCGATGCCCGCGGGCGCGTCATGGAGGTCGACCTTCCACTTCCGTGACTGGGCGTACTTGGTGATCATCTTCAGCAGCATCTCGGCCCAGTCCTGGGCCTCGAGCCCGCCCTGACCCGGGATGATCGTCACGATCGCGTCGCCGTGGTCGAACTCGCCCGAAAACCACGAAGCGAGTTCGATGTCGTTGACGCGCCTCGTGAGCGCCTTGAGTGACGCCTCGGCCTCCGCTGCAAGGTCCTCATCCTCGTCAGCAACCGCCAGCTCGTTTGCCACGTCGAGGTCGCCGATCTCGGCGACGATCTCCTCGTACGACGTGATCTCGTCTCGCATGCCGGCAGCGCTCGACATGACCTGCTGCGCAGAGTTGGGATCGTCCCAGAATCCGGGTTCCGACGACTTGCCCTCAAGCGCGGCCACCTCGGCGCGCTTGGCGTCGAGGTGGAGGTACTCGCCGATGCGGGCAACACGCTCGCGCAGCGTCGCTATGTCGTTGGAGCGGTCCTGGATCATCGTCTCAGCTCTGGAGGCGCGGAGAACAGCGCCGATCGATGGCTATAGTCAGCACACGGATTGTAGCATGCACGAACGCCGAATCGGGTCGTGGCGAGACCTAATGCGGCACATCGAGGACGTGCGATGCGCAGCGCCGGGAGGGCGCTACGTGTTGGCTCCGTGGCAGTACTTGTACTTCTTGCCGCTTCCGCACGGGCAGGGCTCGTTTCGCCCGACGTTGGCGTAGGGATCTCCCTTGTCCTTGGTCACGGTGCGCGACGCGGGATCGCCCTTGCCCGCCACTGCGGAGGCCTGGGCGATCGCGGACTCGGATGGACCCTCTACCGAGGCCGCCACCTGCTTCATCGCACCCGCGAAGATCGTGGACTCACTCGGCGCGGTGTACGACACTGGTGTGACCTCGGGCTGCGGAACGGTTTCCCGTACCACTTGCACGTGCATGACCGTGCGCAGGAAGTCGCGGTTGATCTCATCGACAAGCGCACTGAACGCCTCGTACGCTTCGGCCTTGTACTCGACGAGCGGGTCGCGTTGACCCATCGCGCGCAGGCCGATGCCTTCGCGGAGGTAGTCCATCTCGAGCAGGTGGTTCATCCAGCGGGTATCGATCACGCGCAGCATGACCTGACGCTCGAGCTCCCGCAGGTTCTCGGCGCCGAGTTCGCTCTCCTTACGGTCGTATGCCTCAAGTGCGGCCGAGGCAAGAGCGTCCGCGAGCTCGAAGGGGTTCTGCACGGTCGACTTGATCTCGTCGGACACGAGATCAAGGCCCAGAAGCATGCGCATCTCCTCGCGCAGCCCGTCCCAGTCCCACTCCTCGGAATACGACTTCTCGGGACAGTACTCGGCCGCCGTCGCGGTGATGACTTCCTCCATCATCTCCTTGACCCGAGCATGAATGTCCTTGCCGTCGAGTACGCGATTGCGCTCGGCGTAGATGACCTGCCGCTGCTTGTTCATGACGTCGTCGTACTCAAGGACGTACTTTCGAGCCGCAAAGTTCTGGGCCTCGACCTGGCGCTGGGCGCTTTCGATGGCCTTGCTCACGAGACCGGCCTGGATCGGCATGTCGTCGGGGATGTCCGTCCTCTCCATGAGGGTGCCGATACGATCCATGCGGCCACCGCCAAAGAGACGCATGAGGTCGTCTTGGAGCGAGAGGTAGAACTGCGACACACCCGGGTCGCCCTGCCTGCCCGAGCGTCCGCGGAGCTGGTTGTCGATGCGGCGCGACTCGTGGCGCTCGGTGCCGAGAACAGCCAGTCCGCCCGCGGCGACGACCTTCTCGTGCTCCTCGGCGGTCACACGCTTGGCCTCGGCGAGTGCGCTGTCGCGCTGCTCGTCGGTGGCCTCTTCAGGGTTGATGCCGCGATCGCGGAGAATCTCATCGGTGAGGAACTCGGCGTTGCCGCCGAGGATGATGTCGGTGCCACGACCAGCCATGTTGGTGGCGATGGTGATGGCACCCATGCGTCCGGCCTGCGCGATGATGTGCGCCTCTTGCTCGTGGAACTTGGCGTTGAGGACCTTGTGCGGCAGGCCGCGCTTGGCCAGCTGCCGTGCGAGGCGTTCCGAGTTCTCGATGGAGATGGTGCCGACGAGGCACGGCTGACCTGCCTCGTGGCGCTCGACGATGTCGGACACCACTGCGTTGAACTTGCCCTCTATGTTGCGGTAGATGAGGTCGTTCCGATCGTCGCGCACCATCTCGCGGTTGGGCGGGATGACGGTGACGGGGAGGTTATAGATCTCGCGGAACTCCTGGTCCTCGGTCACGGCCGTACCGGTCATGCCGGCAAGCTTCTCGTACATGCGGAAGAAGTTCTGCAGCGTGATGGTAGCGAGCGTCTGGTTCTCCTCGCGGACGTGCTGCTTCTCCTTGGCCTCGATCGCCTGGTGGAGGCCCTCGCTGTAGCGGCGTCCGTACATGAGTCGCCCGGTGAACTCGTCTACGATGAGCACTTCGCCGTCCTTGACGACGTAATCGACGTCGAGCTTGAACATGAACTGCGCCTTGAGCGCCTGCTGCAGGTGGTTGACCATCTGGCCGGACGGGTCGGCGTACAGGTCCTCGATGCCGAGCATCTGCTCGACCTTGCGGATGCCGTCCTCGGTGGGGGCGATGGTGCGCTTGCCCTCGTCGAGTTCGAAGTCCTCCTCGGGCTTGAGCCGGGGAACGACCTTGGCGAACTGCTTGTAGGCGTCTGCGGACTTGGTGCCGGCACCCGAGATGATAAGTGGGGTGCGCGCCTCGTCGATGAGAATGGAGTCCACCTCGTCAACGATGGCGAAGTAGTGACCACGCTGCACGCGTGCGTCCGGGCGGGTGACCATGTTGTCGCGCAGATAGTCGAAGCCGAACTCGGCGTTGGTGCCGTAGGTGACGTCGGCCTTGTACGCCTCGATGCGCTTGTTCTGGTCCATCTGCGATTGGATGAGACCTACCTCAAGGCCGAGGAAACGATACACGCGACCCATCCACTCGCTGTCGCGCTTGGCGAGGTAGTCGTTGACGGTGACCACGTGCACGCCCTTGCCTGCGATCGCGTTGAGGTACACCGCGAGCGTAGCCACGAGCGTCTTGCCCTCGCCCGTCTTCATCTCGGCGATCATGCCGCGGTGCAACACGATGCCGCCGATGAGCTGCACATCGAAGTGACGCATCCCGAGGGCGCGCTTTCCCGCCTCGCGCGCTACGGCAAACGCCTCGACGAGAAGGTCGTCGAGCGTCTCGCCCTGCTCGAAGCGGGCGCGGAACTCGACCGTCTTGCCGCGCAGTTGCTCGTCGGAGAGTGTGGACATCTCGGGTTCGAGTGCGGTGATCTGGGCGGCGATAGCGTCGTATTCGCGGAACTGCCTACCTTCGCCCATGGTGAGCAGTTTCGTCAGGAAGTTGGCCATAATAGTGGGACCTCACGAGGAGTCGAATGAACGGGCTTTGAGCACAGAGATTCTAGCACAGGGCATGCCGTTCTGAACGTGAGAGACGACCCGGGTGGCGCTATTGCGCCCCCGGATCGCCCCGGAACCGTGGCCCCACCGGTCCGACCTCGCACCTTGATCCCTCGGTGCCCCTCAGGAGTCTCCCGTCTCCACACCATGCGATCGCGATACGAGCGCCGCTTCGTCCGAACGAGGAGACCGACCGAACCCGGTTCCACCGACCCGGATGTCCGAGCCGAGAACCACTGTACCGAGGCAGTCTAAACCGGCTCTGCCCAGAACCTAACCGCCGACAACTCTCTTTCCGCGCATCGACGCGAAGATGCAGTAGCCGGCGCCGGTCATGAGAACGAAGTCCCCCACGCTGGCGATCCCGCGGTGCCACGAGGGTCCGGGAACCGGGATCACGTCCGCCAGGAATGGCGCGACCGTCGCTTCGGTGAGCTCCTCGTGGAGTAGGTCGAACTTGGGGGCGGGCCGATCCCCGTTGAGAATGGCGATGGCCGCCGGCGACACCGGCATGGCGGCGTTGAGGCCGATCGCAAGGAAGTTCATCGCGATGCCGATGCCCGCCAGCAGGATCCCGGGAGTGAAACGGTTCCACAGTGCGAGCGCCACAAGCCCCGCCATGACGGCTAGCCACGCGGCGAGCGCGAGTGTGTGTGAAACGCCGAAACGGTTCGTCACTGACGGTATCGCGAGCTGGATGATGAGCAGCAAGAAGATGGCCGTCTCGCCGCGCAGACGCACGTCCCTGAGGTTGGAGAAAGAGCCCCTGGCAAGCAGGCCAGCAACCATCCCGAGCACTATGCCATCGAGCATCAGCACGAACGGCTCCCCACGTTGCTGGATCGCGTCAGATCGCCTCGGGAGACTCACGAGTCTCCATAGCAAGAATCTGTTCGTACAGCCGCTGAGTCTCAACTGAGGGATCGAGTCCCAGGTCCTCGGACAGTCTACTTCGACACGTGAGGTATGTCTCGATTGCGCTGCTGCGCTGGCCCGCCATGATCTGATACCTGAGTGCCGCCTGATACAGGTCCTCGCGCCACCAGTCCTGGGCAAGGCCGGCACGTGCGAACCGAATCGCTACGTCGGCGCTGCCCGCCTCCCCTGCACTGTTGGCGGCCATCAGCATCGCGTCGCTGAACTCGTGGCGCAGTGCATCTCGCATCGTTGTAAACCAGTCGTCGTACAGATCCCCCGGCAGTAACTCGCCCTGGTACACCGACAAGATCCTCTCGGCCGCGGCGATGACCGCCGCCGTATCGGATGCTGCATTCGCTGAGCGCATAACCTCACACGCTGAGTAGAATTCATCGAGGTCGGTCGTAACAAGATCGGGAATGATGCGGCACACGCCGGCCCGATGTTCCACGTACGGGCACTCCGTTTTGACTCCCGGAGCCAACGCCTTGCGCATGTGGCTCCAAATCACGTAGAAGTTGCTCTGTGCGCGCTCGAGAGGCAGTCCCGCCCACATGTGCTCGAACAGCACGTCTCGGGCGATGTCCTTCCCCCGCGAGACCACCATCATTGCGAACAGAAGCCGAGACTTGCGCTTGCACCAGGCTTTATCGGTGACGAAGCCCCACGGAGTCTCCACGCTGAGGCCGCCGAACACCTTGACCTTCAACGGCACCGGGGCGGATGTCTGCGCGATGAATTCCCGGCCGCGCTTCTTGCCGAGGACTCGCTCGGCCAGGCGCTCGTACTCGGCGTTCGACAGCAGTTCGCGGGCGAACATCAGGGCCCTTCGGGCATCGTCATCTAGGATCATCCGCAGCATGTGGGCCGGTAAGCGGTCCGCCGAGAGCGCTTTGGCGAACACGCCGAGAAGCCCCGGAAACGCCCTGATGTACATGGCGATCTGCCAATTGCTGCCCTCGGTGAGGATGTAGTCTGCGTGTTCGGCGATCCGTGCGACAGCCGCATCGCATTCATCGCGCCGACGCTCTATCTCCGCGAGAATCATGTCCACGCGCAGGAGAAGGAAGCGCGACCGTGTCTCCTTGGCGGCCACGCCCATGGTCGCCAGTTCGTCCTCGACTAGCGCTGAGTCTCCCTGCGCCAGCCGACATGCAAGCGCCTCAAGGTGGCTTAGGTGTGCAACGAGTGCAACTCCCCGCGTACCTAGGTTCTCATAGGCCTCCTCGGCGTCGCGAAGGGCTCCATCCAGATTCCCCGCCGCTCTTTGCCAGGCAGAACGAAGCATCACGTGGGACCACGCGGCAAATTCGTCATGGAGGGAGAGTGATCCCGCAATGGCCTCTTCGACCAGAGCGTTAGCCCTCTCGTAGTCACCCATCCCTGCATAGTCGGCAGCGAGGCTGCCAGCGTAGCTCCACCGAAGGACGGACATGCCGCGTTCTGAACACTCAAGAACCACCTGCTCAAGCAACGCCGAGCTTCTGGCCAGACGCGCCGATTCGCACTCAAGTACTCCGAGATTACCGCGCATCTGCACACTCCAGCCAAAGGGTAGCCCTGGCAGCGTGATAGCTTTGTGCATCGTGCGGGCCGCAGATTTCACGTCGTTCAACAGGTATATCTGAGCATACGCAATGCAGCTTGATGTGAATGCGCGTGCGTCAGCGGAGACTCGAGCGTTGTCGACAAAGGGCACGGCTGCGCGTATGTGTTGATCTGCCAATTCGGCCTGGCCCAGTTGGGCGAGGCAACCCACGTAGTATCCATGGACCATGCAAAGTGCCTCGTCGTCGAGCGAAGCCATATCGAGGCTCGCAAGCGCTTCAACCACGCATTCGTACCGCGCGAGGTCGTGATTCACACGCGCTTTCATCAGAAGCGCGTCCCTTTGGAGCGTCGGCTCATCAAGAGCCTGGATCAAGTCAAGCGCGACTTCCACCTTCTGCAGTGCATCATCCAACCTCTGGGTCTGCCGAAGAACCGCTGCATCGAGAATCAAGAGCCGCGGGTTATCGACGAAGCTTCTCGCTGGGAGCCTGTCGAGATAGCCCCGTAACGCTATGTATTCGCCACGAGCAAGAACATGATGCCCGACACGTTCCAGGTGTCGGGCAAGGTCGTCCATATTGCCTAGCCGGAGTAGTGTCTCGAACATTCGAGTACTCGCCCCCGGCGTGAACATCAACGCTTGTGCCGCGAGCACAATCTCCGCCCAGTCGTCCGCCAGCATGGCGGTGGACTCCGGCGTAATCAGTGAATCGAAAGCCAGGTCATGAACTGAGAAGATTTCGCGACCTGCTTCATCGACCTCGATACGTAATAGAGGAAGCGCTTCAGCCAACTCGAGCAGGTCGGAACGGACACTTGCGCCGAATCCTCGTACACACGTGAGGTCGGAAACGCTCCCTCGGCCCATAATCGTCACGAGTAACAACAGCCGGCGCCTGGTAGGTGAGAGTGTGTTCACGGCGAGCGACTGTATGCACTTCATGAGTCCGGTAGGCAGATTGCGCTTCGTGTCGCTCGCGCCCGTGAGCGCTCGCGGATGGCGAGCCAACAGGCAGAACAGGCTGACCTGACCTCGAGATGTGCTCAGCAGGGTCTGTGTGTTTGCATGTGCATCAGATGAGTTGCCAGCATACGTCGCCAGAATCTCATCGGCCTCAAGAACATCGAGCGTGAGATCCGAGCGATCGACCATCATCACGTCCCCGCCAAACGGTAGGCAACCCCAGCCAGTGGTGTCACGGGTAGTCACAACCAGGGCGCTGTCAGGATGCGTCGCTCGCCTAACCGTCTGCGCGAGATCCCAGATATCACGAAACCCGCACCCTGAACCGACAGAATCAATGACTAGACAGAGAGGCTCACCCGCGAATCGAGACAAGTAGTCTTGGAATGAAGCTATTAATTCTGGCACTGTCGGCAAGTTGATGAAAGCTGCCATCGGCGTCGACCCAATGCGCCGCTCGCCAGTTGCAGTTCGCAGTATCGCCGAGAGCAGATCCTGCTGTGTCGCTGAACCCCCGCCGAGTTCGACCCAGAGGACCGACTTGAACATATCCAACTCGGAGAGCTGTCTTGCGAACACTGTCTTGCCATAGCCTGCTGGGGCAACCGCAACAACGAGCGCGGGCGCGTGGGTGCAATGTGTTTGCAGCAGGCGACAACGAAGCACGTCTCTCCGCCGTGTGAGAGACGCTTCCCGGCCGGATCGATCCATGATTCCCCCCCCCTGGGAGATCCTGAGGGTGCATCGAATTACTAGCATGAATCATCAGCTATGGGAAGTGAACTCCGTGCATGCATTGTATTGCGGGGCGAAACGTACTAGGAGCGCACCTCCGTCGCGGCTATTACGCGGATAAGCTCACCAATTACCCGTCGCCGAACCTGTCCGCCTTCAGATGCGACCATCCGCTGGAGCGCGATCGTGCTCCCGTGTTTCGACCTCAACCGGTCGAAGTCAGAACAGACGCCAACTACAATGGCGCCCGTTGCGGGAGTCGGGTTGTCGGTCTCGTCAACGCAGTGGTGATCCGCAATGAGGGGGGCGACTGGGCTGAGAAAAGGAATCGATTCAACAATCCGCGCACCTCGGACAGCGTGCTCACCACCGAAATCTGCTTCCGCATGCCCAATACGGCCGAGGTCGTGCAGTAGGGCCGCGTAACCGAGTTGCTCCAAGCCAACTCCCGCCATCCCCAACCTTCGGCCGACAGCTATGGAGAGATCAGCGACCCGCCGCGCATGCCCCGCATCCGCAGGCCTATCCAACTCGGCCGCCTGCGCGAGCACTTCTATCGTCTCGGCGTATGCACGTCGAATGCGAAGATACAGATTGAGGCCGTTCTGAAGAATCAGTGTCATCAAGAGAGCAATCAGGAAAGCCCCCACTCCGAGGCTTGAGCTAACTCTCACCACTACTGCGGCCATCGCGATGTGCACGAGGTAGATGGACGCCAGGGGGCGAAAGACCGACACCACCCCTCGCGGTCCATCGGACGGTACGAGAATCCGCTGCTGGGTAGACACGGCGAACACATCGAGCGCCACGTATAGAACCCCCGCTGCAAGAACACCAAACAGGAGGCGTTCGCCCGTCTCTCCGCGACTCAGAATCACCGCAGGGTAGACCAGGGAAATCACGGCGATGCGACGTACGGTGCCCAGTAGGCGCTCACCCAGCGGAGAGCGAGCCCCGGACTCCCGAGGAACGAACACGTCTACCAGACCGCTGAGAATACTCGACATCAGAATCGTTTCGATGTTCGTGAGCCAGAGCGCCGACAGGCCGACCATCTCATCGATACGGACCTCGTCACCGCGGGGCAGGCGCGTGCTGACAAGTCGAGTGAGACTGAAGGCCACTGCAAGCACAACCGTCCACAGCCGATTCGGTGGTTCGAGGTGACCCGGGTACGCCGTGATTCCCACGACCGCGATTGAGAGAAGCAGCGCAAACAGATACGCCACGAGCGCTGCCATGCGCCCAATACTGGGAGGTCGAGTCACCATCAGTCACTCGCCCCCGAGGAGTCGCTTGGAATCGCCAAGAAGTGCTCCACCATCCCTGCATCGAGCTGTGACCCCGCGACTCGCCTCAGCTCGGCCAGCGCCTCGCACTCATCCATTCCCGGTCGATACGCGCGATCTGAAGTCATGGCGTCATAAGCATCCGCCACAGCCAAGACGCGCGACAGGAGAGGAATTTCCTCGCCTGAGATACCGGAAGGATATCCGGTACCGTCCATATGCTCATGATGATGTCGAATAACCGGGACTACATCCGATAGGAACTCGACCTGCTGGATCAAATCACCGCCAATCGTGGGGTGTTCACGGATTTCTCGCACTTCGCCTGCACTGAGAGGGTTTGGCGAAGTCAGAGTTGAGAGACGGACCCCGATCTTGCCGACATCATGAAGTAGAGCCGCTCGCTCCACGAGACTTGCATCCGTCGCAGGCAGTCCAGCCTCTTCGGCCAGCCGCCGTGCGTACACCGCAACTCTCTCTGAGTGCCCTCGGGTGTATGGGTCTTTCGCTTCAATCGCGCTCACCAGAGATCTGACCGTCGCAGTGTAGGCTTCAGAGAGCTCCAAGTAGACTCGGAATATTCGCCTTACAAGAGCGAATGGCAAGACAAGTAGCAGTAGCCCCGCCCAACTCTCCAAAGCCAGAAGGGTCGCCATCACGTAACCCAAGAGCGCTAGAACCAGGACGCTGCTGCCGTATGACAAGAAGCCCTGCTCTCGGAATACCTCGAAAACGGGACGCCCACTGATGATGCTTGAGCCGTATCCGACGAACAGCACATTTGCGATAAAGAAGACAAGTGCTCCTGCGGCTGCAGT